>NZ_JAELTU010000814.1 GCF_016429015.1 Rhizobium sp. ASV20 | reverse complement strand
CTCGAGAACAGAACTCTTGCCAGAGGACTGGTCACCGCACACAATGATTTGAGGAAGAGAAACGTATTGACTGATACCTTGAGAGCGAAGCTTGTCGATGGTGTCGAGTAGTCTCAAGTCTCGCTTGGAGCGAAGCTCGTTGACTGACAGGCCATTTGAATTAGCCATGATCTGTAGATGAGTTAGTCCGATGCTCAATTCATAGAAATGAAAGATCGAAAAGGCTGTACAGTATTAAGGTATGCAGGGAGCCAACCGTGGAAGCGAGGATGGTGAAAGGAGGAAAGGGTTGGCAGAATGTTTTAAATCTGCGATTCAATTTATGCGCAGAGTGAGTGAATTAGCCTTCGTTCGTATAGCATCTGCCAACTGCTCGTGCAAACGCATTCAC
>NZ_JAELTU010000813.1 GCF_016429015.1 Rhizobium sp. ASV20 | reverse complement strand
GGTAGGCGTAGCAAAGGTGTAAATCGGGTTTTCCATGCCTGGTTGAAATCAGTAAAAGTTTTATATCGATGCATGTCTGCCTTGATGACTTACCGCCATACGGGAAGCTGGGAGGAAGGACAAGGACGTTGTACTCTCCCCACTTGTAAGGGACCACACGCTTCTCAGCAACATCCAGAAACTTGTCCAGGTCATTTTCGAGCTCCCACTTGCTTCCCTCAACCTCGTCAGGGCCACTGACAACCCAGCTGCGGGCACCAATGGCTGCACTGCGAACATCTCCGGAACCAACAGCAAATAGGTACGAAGGGATTGGCACCTTTTGCTCAAACTCGTACGTCTTTTCCGTACCAGGAGCGGCGGCGTGGTCACCAACTGGGACACCACTAGCC
>NZ_JAELTU010000812.1 GCF_016429015.1 Rhizobium sp. ASV20 | reverse complement strand
TTATCTGGGCATCGATAGTTAACGAAGCCCCAGTCATCCCCGACATGGCTACAATATTTGAAAGATGTAATGCACGGCGCTTTGGACTTGTTGCACTGCTCTACAGGATCATAGAACATGTAACTCGAGGGATCTGTGTCGCCATTGAAGCCAGTGTATTTGGTGTAAATGGTCTCGCCTAATTGAGGGAGCAGGCAGAGTGCAAAGTGTTGCCGCTTTAAAAGCATGGTGGGCGATTTTCAGGCGCACGAGCAGTTGCCTCAACACAATGTCAAGTATAAATTAAGAAAGCATCAACCAGCGTCGGCTGAAGGCGAGATTGTTCAAGGCTTTTGGGAGGATTAAATAGCCGTTGAAATGGTTGGGCAACAAACGCCAAGACAGCCTCGTCG
>NZ_JAELTU010000811.1 GCF_016429015.1 Rhizobium sp. ASV20 | reverse complement strand
AAATCAAGAAGCTCCGCTCCGAGCTCAATGAGCTGAAAGCATTGATGCACGAGGTTCGCAAGTCTGGCTGTGGCAAGGGAGCAGGATCGAGCGACGCAAATGCTGATGTTGGTGGCGATACGCAGGTGGAAGAAGACTCTGGCAATACCGCCTAAGCTTTTTCGATTTTGGAACGATTTAATTGACCCTGGCATCATTTGAAAGGTAATATTGGTGTCTTTTCTTTGGTATTTGTTTCTCAGCGCGTGTTTAGCTACTGAATGCAAGATTGATTCTCCTACTTCATCGAGCTCCAACGTCCGTATTTCCTACTGCAAAGCGGACCAGACCTGCAGTTCCACGATCAGATCTAAGGGTAAAATTTGCCATGGCATATCAGGCTCGTTTTACTC
>NZ_JAELTU010000810.1 GCF_016429015.1 Rhizobium sp. ASV20 | reverse complement strand
TGGTTGGGTGGTAGTTTTGTGCCGTAGGAGATGGTCTATTGTGTGTTTAAAAGTAAATATCTATGAAGGAATCTTTGCATAGCGCTGTTTGTATGTATGCAGCTCGGGAAGAAGGTCGACTAAGCTTGTCCGGCGAGTACTCAGGCATCGATGATGGATTGCGAAGACTCACGATGCAGCTGAGATGGGCTTTTGCTAGACAGCAGGGGAGTCAAATGTAATTATATGCGATGTAGTGGCTTCATGGTGATGACTACTGCGATTCTATATAGAACTACCCCTTGCTCGAGTGGCGCTGTGAAGTGAGGAGCCGCGTTGGATGCAGCCTCGGCATGTTTCCTCGATGCATGCGGGAAACTAGGCATTTTGTTGAAAGAGAGAGAGAATTACAA
>NZ_JAELTU010000809.1 GCF_016429015.1 Rhizobium sp. ASV20 | reverse complement strand
GCACTTACTATAACATCATATATTCAGTCAATCATCTTACTCAAGGAACTGCAGTGCGCCAGTTGTAAGTACGCCCGTTCCCTTTGACGTTTCGAAACGAGCTGACCATAGTATACAGAGCATACTGCGACATGTATTACCTCATCGACAAGTATGCACCGTTTCCAAAAGGCGAAGAGCCTGTTAGGCTTGGGAAAGATGATATGGATACTTTATCATCAGAAAGAGATCATACAAAGTCGTAGCAAAGCCGACGCGGCGCAATACCCATTACATACGCTCCGTGCCTGTCTCTTATACACATCTGACGCTGCCGACGAAATTCTTGGAGTGTAGGTCGCGGGGGGGGGGGGGGGGTGGAGGGGGGGGGGGGGGGGGGGGGGGGGGGGGGG
>NZ_JAELTU010000808.1 GCF_016429015.1 Rhizobium sp. ASV20 | reverse complement strand
ATGTAATACAATTTGATTGGGAACACGGACAAGGCTTGGATCGAGTGCCAGTATGTGTAAAGAGTGACGAGTTGAAGTGACTTTGCACGCGTTGACAAGTGTTGAGCAACTTGGGTGAAGCGAGAAATGTGAAACATCACGGATACGCAAGACATGTTGTGCATAAGGATTTTGAGTAGGGAATATGCAAGGGTATTTATGAATGTTGTCTCTGCTGAGAGGTAAAAGTGTTGAGGAAAAGAAGCAAGACGCGCTTATAAGTACGTACACGTATTGCTAAGGTAGAGTAGTCTCTGATAAGACCAGAAATCAGTAACCTGTCTGTATTTTGCAATGGATAAATAGTACACAACACACGTGCGAATAATAATAGTGGCCAACGTAATAAAAAG
>NZ_JAELTU010000807.1 GCF_016429015.1 Rhizobium sp. ASV20 | reverse complement strand
ACTTTTTTAAGGGCGCTTGTAACTCTGGGTACCAGAGCTGGTTGGCTATAATGGAACGCTGCATTTTGATGGTGAATAAGACGGTGGGAAAGGCAACAAAGAAACTAAAAATTAGCCCATGCAGTTTGGATAAAATGTACATTTGCATGAAGAGAAATTGTTGATCGATGATAAGCATATGACGGCCTGCATATATATACAGAAGGCGGCGAGGACGATTGCCTTGGATATACTCTGGATATATTTAACAGAGCTTCTTTCTACATTTCCCCTGACCTCTAAGAGCTCAAAAATATTATATGACGGTTTACTCATTCCTCTTAACTAAAAGCGTACTATGACCACGGGCAGGGTACCGGCGAGGAAAGTCATGATGATACTCTGTACGTATGC
>NZ_JAELTU010000085.1 GCF_016429015.1 Rhizobium sp. ASV20 | reverse complement strand
ACCGGAAATACAGCCACACCGCATGGGCGATGATGTCGGCGGGGAAACGATGGCGGCGGTAAAGAGGATCTCGGTCTGTCATGGCCGAGCATCCCAAATTCAAGTCCAAGCTTCGTTAACTTGACGACGCCCGCCGTAGTCATAGCGGAGGCATCACCATCAAATCTGCCGTGGCTGTCTTTGGTTGATAAAGGCCGCGTACGATTTCGGACTGCTCTTGTTCCGACCCCACCTTGATAAATCAAAAATTGTCCCTACATATCTGATATCGACCAATGCTTGTGATTTTGAGTTGCACCGGGACCCCGCGCGATTGTGCCGGCCGGTTGATCTTTCCGGCAAGTGTTGCCGGGACCAGGCGGGTTTAGCCGTTCCCGTGGGCGTCAAAGTTTCTGCTGACGGCCTTACCTCAAACAGAAGGAGGACGCGATGTCTTCCAACAACTATCCCGCGTGCGTCTCGCAGAACTTGGTAAGAACCAGTTCATTCGGGTACAACGAACGAACAAATACCCTCCAACATGTGTTGAGCACCAGCAGCCTGCAATCGCTACCGCTGACGGGCATGAGGACGCTTTCACATTCCGCATCGCAGTGGCCTGGAAATCTGCTGCCAGTCTCATAGCGACGGCTGCGGCTTCACGCACATGCGGAGCGCTCGTCAATTGTAGCGGATGATCAAATCAGCGGACCGAGACCTGGTCCGAGCGATTTAACGTCATCGGCCGCTATCACCATTCAAGGAATTCATGATGAACGACATATTCCGCCAATCAACGGACAAGATCTTTCGCGGTGCAAGTGTCGAGCAAGGCTCGGGTGCCGAGAAGCTCCAGATCCTGCGAAAGGAGATGCAGAAGCGATTGCGCGAGCAGAGACATACGGAGCGAACCGTTAGGGAAGCCTCCCGCCTCGAAACTCAGCGTTGCTCCGTGACCTGGAGGGCAACCACTTGACCCAGTTCGATTACACAGGTGCAGCGGGATTATACGCTGGGAAAGCGGTTCGAGGTCGTAATGGGCCGCGCTACAGGCGTTTTGAGACAGCGGCCGACGCCCTGCGTTTCGCGGTGGAAGATATGCCGGGAGCACAGCAGTTGGGCTGTCTTCTTGAAGTCGGTGAGGCCCGTTACGATCATCGACAGATCCGCGTGCTTTACGACGCGCCAATGTATCCTCTCCGCCGACGCGTCGGATGATCGAAAACGTCAATGGCTTGATGCGAAACAGTTTGTTCCAAGCAGCAAGGTTTGGATCTCACGATGCGAAAGATGTAAGTTGACCGCGACTAAACAGCCTGCCGGCCTCGACCCTCGCTCCGAATTAGCCTGGCTCAAGATCATCGCGAGCTACCGCAAGCCTGCGCGGGCCCGAAGCTTTTTCGAACTCGGTGTCACCTTGGTCCCCTTTGCGCTTTTTTGGGCCGCCGCGGCAATCGCGCTGCAGTCCGGTTATTGGATTGGCCTGGTCCTGGTCTTCCCGGCTGCCGGGTTTTTGCTTCGGCTGTTCATGCTTCAGCATGATTGCGGGCATGGCTCCCTATTCGCAGATCGGCGTCTGGATGATTGGACCGGACGCGCTCTTGGCATCCTGACGCTCACGCCCTACGACTATTGGCGGCGCGCTCATAATGAACATCATGCGTCGGCCGGCAATCTGGATGAGCGCGGTGTCGGCGACATAACCACCCTAACGGTATCGGAATATCGCGACCTGACGCCGATGAGGCAGCTTGGCTATCGGTTGTATCGGAATCCATTTGTGATGTTCGGGATTGGCCCTGCGTTTCTGTTTCTTATCAAGCAGCGACTACCGTTCGGAATGATGCGATCGGGCGCCCTGCCTTGGATTTCTACCATGGCAACGAACCTCGCCGTTGCCCTGTTAGCGGCCGTGTTGATCTGGAGCGTAGGCATCATCCCTTTTTTATTGATCCATCTGCCGATCGTTCTCATTGCCGGATCCGCCGGCGTCTGGCTATTCTATGTCCAGCATCAGTTCGAGGAGACCCACTGGTCGAGGCCGCCCGAATGGGCATTTCCGTATGCAGCCATGCATGGAGCTTCCCACTACGATCTGCCTCGCCCCTTGCGGTGGATTACCGGCAATATCGGCATGCACCACCTTCACCATCTCTCTAGCCGGGTACCGTTTTATCGGCTGCCTGAGATACTTCTTGATCATCCTGAGCTTGCGGACGTCGGCCGCATCAGCATTTGCGATAGTCTGGCCTCGGTCAAACTCGTGCTTTGGAGCGAGAGAAAGCAGCGATTGATTTCATTCAGACAGGCCCGGAACGAGGCCTCATAACAGCCTTTGTCTGCCGGTTTACGCTCATATGGCGTTTGCGGGTTCCCGGCGGATCTCAAGCGCTAATATTCCGCTCTTGCAATTGTGCAATGCAGCATTACCTACAACATCCGGGACGTCGATTGGCCTTCCGCATTTAGCGAGGATGCTCCATGAGAAGTCTTTCGGATACATTGCAGCGGTTGCAACGATACCGTGCCAATTCGATGATGGATGCGGGTCCAACCAGACTGAAGCGGCTGGAGATTGTTGACCCTAATCCCGGTAACCTCCTTGGCTGGCACTATACTCCCGAAAACGGCGATCGATCCGGCCCGCTCGCCCTCGTCGTCGTCCTGCATGGCTGTACTCAGACCGCGGCCGGCTACGATGCCGGATCGGGATGGTCGAAATTGGCGGACGAATTCGGTTTCGCCGTGCTGTTTCCGGAACAGTCCCGCCAGAACAACCCCAACCTCTGTTTCAACTGGTTTTCCAAAAACGACATTGAGCGTGATCGCGGAGAGGCCCGTTCGATCCGTGAGATGATCGACAGGATGGTTTCTGACCATGGCATCGATCCCGCACGAGTGTTCATTACGGGGCTCTCAGCGGGCGGCGCCATGGCGAACGCCATGCTTGCCGCTTATCCGGAGGTGTTTTCCGGAGGAGCAATCATTGCGGGTCTGCCCTATGGTGTTGCCTCCACGGTCCCGGAAGCGTTTGACCGGATGCGGGGCCACGGCCTGCCCTCCCACGAACGGCTCCAGGAGCGTCTTCGATCGGCATCGACGCATGTTGGCCCGTGGCCCACGATATCCGTCTGGCACGGTACGGCCGATAAGACCGTAGATGAGTTGAACGCACGGGCCATCATTGAGCAATGGAAGGTCATGCACGAGGTTGCCGATCGACCGGCGCGGTCTGACGCTATCGATGGACATGAATATTACACTTGGACAAACGGGGCAGGCGCGGACGCCATTGAGCTTCACCGCATTGGCGGCATGGGGCACGGCACTCCTATCGACACGTCGAGCGGCTATGGGTCGCAAGCCCCCTACATGCTCGACGTCGGCATCTCATCGACGGAACACATTGCCCGCAATTGGGGTCTCACGCCGTCCTTTGAGCGTCGCGTCCAACCCGATGCCAGGGCGACGACTTCAAAAGAGACAGGAAGCGATGATCGCAAGGAGGTGACGAGCTATGTCCAGAATGTCATCGAGAACGCGTTGCGATCCGCCGGCCTTATAAGATGAGGTGTCCTTGGCTGCCCTGAGGGACAAACTAACCCTGAACATATGCGCGCTCAGGGTTCTTCTGCGCAAGGAGCGGAAATGGCAAAGCTTTCCATAAAGCACCGGACGACCTACAGCTACCGATGTCCAGTGCAACTCACGCCCTATCGGCTATTGCTGCGACCGCGCGAAGGGCCGGATCTTCTGCTGCAACATCACCAGATCTCTGTCTCGCCGGAAGGCAGAGTGGCCTGGGCTACGGATGTATTCGGAAACGCAGTTGCTACCCAGACGTTCTCGGAGCCGACACGCCGGCTGGAAATCGTAAGCCATGCCGACGTCGACCTGAAATCGCAGGCCTGGCCCGTGTTCGACATCGCCGCGTCGGGCGCAACCTACCCCTTCCTCTACGACGACCAGGACTGGAAGGATCTTGGCTCTCTCAGGGATGCTCAGTATTCCGACCCATCCGGCGAATTGCAGGAGTGGGCGAAGGGCTTTGTCATGGGAGAGAAGACAGACACACTGTCGCTGCTGAAGGACCTCAGTGTCGGCGTTTCTAACGGCGTTGCCTATCAGGCGCGAGATGCCGAGTGGACGCAGGCTCCGCTGGAAACCCTTCGCCTACGGTCCGGTAGTTGCCGGGATCTCGCGATGCTCCTTGCCGAAACCGTCCGGGTTCTTGGCATCGGGGCGAGGATCGTGTCCGGATATCTCTATGACCCAGCGAGCACCCTCGTCGGTTCGTTGTCGGGCGGATCGACCCATGCATGGGTTGAAGTGTTCCTCCCGGGTGCAGGATGGATCGCGTTCGATCCGACAAACAGGAGCATGGGAAGCGCCAACCTCATCCCGGTGGCCGTCGGACGTGACATTACCCAGCTCATGCCAGTGTCGGGAACGTTCATCGGTCCCGCGGATGCCTTCATGTCGATGGAGGTCGCCGTCGACATCGCCTTCATCGACTGACGATGCGAGCGGCAAGCGAAAACGACGGCATTCTCCGTGGGTCGGACTTAAATCCGGCGCGCCCCTTGTAAAATCAGAACTTGTGCTCATATATTGCCTATCGACCATTGCTTGTGATGTTGGTCCGGAGCTTCGCTCCCGTCGGATTTCCTCTCAAATCATCGATCTTATCCCGCAAGGCATCGCGGGAACCGCAACGATTGTTCTGAAAGGAAATCGTCATGACTACTGGTACTGTAAAATGGTTCAACTCCACCAAGGGCTTCGGCTTCATCCAACCTGACAATGGTACCACAGACGTTTTCGTCCATGCCTCTGCTGTCGAGCGTGCCGGAATGAGGTCGCTCTCGGATGGCCAGAAGATCTCCTACGAGGTTGTTCAGGACCGCAAGTCCGGCAAAAGCTCGGCCGAAAATCTTCAGGCAGCTTAGGTTTTCATTCGTGCCGCTGACCACGGACGTACTGGCAGCAGAGCTGAGTGACTGTGAGAGGTCGGGCTAGCGCCCGGCCTTTTTGTTTATGGCCGGCTTCGTCCTTGGCTTCGATCCAACCGTCGACGTCTCGGATGCGTCCGAGCTACACACCGAAAGAGGATTATCATGACCATGACGACGCAGGAGTTATTTAAGCCAGAGAAAATCTCCGCACGCGATAAGGCCGCGACCACAAGCCACGTCGCGCGACAGATCATTGAAACGGAAGCGGCCGAGCGGATCCGGAAAACCGAGCGCCTGCGCCAATTGCGTGAAGCGCAGCCGGTCGAGCTGAAACCCATACGTCCTGCTAGGCGCCGCATAACAGCAGCATAGGCCGGGTGATTAGGGACTATCAGCGGGAGCCAACCGCTGCTTGGGCAACGCGTTCACGGAGAAAGACGATGCTTCTCACCTATAGAAATTCTTGGCCAAGCCCTTCCAGCGTCGCTCCCGTAGCTGTCGCCGCTTCAAGCTTCGTCTTCATCCTGTTCCTAATCACGGAGGGTTGGCTATGGTGAACATAACCGGCTTGAAACAGTCTCTTCTTCGCAAGCTTCTCAAAAGAGCGGACTACGCGACGCTTGACCTGAAGCCCGAAATGGGAGCGGACCACGCGGCGGAGACCACTCTCATCGAGCAGATCCGGTCCGGCATGATCCGACCGGATGACTATCCGGCTCTGACAACCAAACATGACAAGCAACGCCCCGGCGAGCCGGCGGATCAAGGGACGACTTCGTACGGGCAGGCGCATCGCATGGATGAGATGAATCCTGTTGAGGAAAGCTGCGAACCGGAAGAGCAGATCGAATTCGCCGCGAGCTCCAACGGCGACCGCTGGTTCTTATGCGGTCAGAGCAAGCGTGAAGGTGCCTTTGTCCTGCATCGCGCCAATCCCGCTTCGGGCGGGCACGAAACACGCAGGTCGGTTGACGCCTTCCTCGATCTGAAACCGAAGGGGCCTGAACATGAGGCCTTACGAGCGTTGCTCCAGATAGATAAATAGAAGCCCTGACTGCCACTGAACTTTCATCCGGCGACGATTAGAGCCTCGGCGGTTTTGAATACGCCAAGTGGCGCGGTGTGAGCAACCGTCGGAAACGCGAAGCTTTGATCTTGCGTAGCGTTGGAGCCGGTTGCGGCGATGGTCCCGGCGTATCCTGCCGGGGTTTGGTATCCGAGCGACGAGTGTGGCCGGGAATGGTTGTAGTCGTCAGCCCATTCGGCAATGGCGCTGCGGGCATGATCGAGGCCAAAGAAGAGGCTTTCGTTGAGCAACTCGTCGCGCATCCGACCGTTGAAACTCTCGACATAGCCGTTTTGCATTGGCTTTCCCGGCGCGATGTAGTGCCATTCCACCTTGTGATCCCTCGACCAGGCGAGAATGGCATTCGCGCGTCACGTCATCAACGACATTGAGTAGCCGGAACCGTCTGCCGCAGGCGAACTGATCATGCACGAAATCCAGCGACCAGCGGGCATTGGCTTTCGCCTCGACCAGGATCGGCGCACGTGTGCCGACAGCCCGTCGTCGGGCCTTCCGCTTGCGCACGGAAAGACCCTCCTCACGATAAAGGCGGTAGATGCGGTTGGCCTTGCTCGCTTCCGACCTCAATCGGGGCTTCGAAAACTTCTACGACGAATGGTCGAGACTTTGCTCAGCGATTGGGCGTTGGTGCAGCGATCGCCGTGTAAGCGGACGTCTGTCTTTGACGCCTTTACTACTCGGTAGCTTGTCTGTACCGGACAGAAGTCGGGCGTGCGCATGCCAGCATTCGATTGAGGACGGTGCAGCCGATGGCGACCTCCGTCTGCTGGGCGCAGAATGAGCGTGCCCGCAGCCGGCGGCCGATGATCGATTTGTACCGACCGATCGCGGTCTCGACCAGCGATCGCCTGCCATATCCCGTAGCGACTTGCCACTTCAACCGGCCATCGGCGTTGATCGCCGCAATGTGGCGGTCTCTTTGGCGGAAGGGACCGGCGTCCGGCCGTTCTATCGCATTGGCGCGTGGCGGAATGACCACGACAGCACCAGCACTGTACCTGGTGACGGCGTCATAGGTCGGGTTGCCGTCATAGGCGCCATCGGCCGTGAACTGACCGATCGGCGTGTCGATCTGGTCGAGCAGCAGCTCCAGCTGTGAAGCGTCGCCGGCATCCTGATCGGTCATGACGTGTGCGATGATGTCGCCGCTGTTGGCACGACGACCGCAAGCGGTCGCGTGGACATCCAGCGCCAGGTGCAGTTTGCGCCATCCCCGACGGGATTTGGTTGCTTGCTTTTCTTCCAGCCACTGGCCCGCGCCGTAGATCTGCAACCCTGTGCTATCGACGAGGACGTGGGCGGCTCCTTTCTCCGGGATGCGATCGCGATCATCTTGCCGCTTGTTCGGCAATTGTCGCTTGCTTGCCCGGCGGCTCAGCGTCGTGTCATCGGGAACAGCGAGATCCTGGCCGATCAGCTTCAGCACCGATACCAGAAGACCCTCCGTTTGCCGAAGCCCCAAGCCGAATACGAGGCCCAGCGTCAGCGCAGTCTCAATCGCCAGATCGGAATAGCGTGGCTGGCCACCGCGTCTCGTGCGCTTCGGCGCCTGCCAGCACGACAGGGCCTCCGGCGAGATCCAAAGCGTCAGACTACCGCGTCGACGAAGACCTGCCTCGTATTCCGCCCAGTTCGTGACCTTGAACTTCATCTTGCCAATACGATGGCGGCGGGAGGCATTGTGCTTGAAAGGCATCGTTGCAAAGACCGGTTATTGCGATTGCCGACCACCTACGCCAACGCCATTAACGATCCGCGCACCATGTGTAGACGCCCGGTTGGCAAGAGGAATCTTTGGGTCGGCATTTGCGCGTTGTCGGGTGCTGACATGTGTCCGGCCTGTTGTGCGGCTTTCTCATATGCCGCTGGCCCGTATGGTGTTCGCAGGTCAGGTCCAAATCAACGCCGCGTGCTCTTGAGACACTTTGGTGCGCACTGGATTTCCTGATCCCGTCTCACGACCGTTGCGCCATACTTCCAATGACCTCTCTCGCCGCGACGTCCCCCTCGGTTACGTTGGCGTTAAGCCGCAGCAACCGGAGCTCTGTATAATCTTATTGGCAAGCGCCACTCTCACCAGCATCGGTGGTTTGCGCGCCAGTATCCTGGCCAGCCATGATCCAGGCGCTGCTCCCTTGCGGGCGCGCCACACGACCTCGCTATTGGCTCCCATGATCAGGAGCCGCCGCAGAGATCGTTCCCCCATCTTCGTCGTGGAGCTGAGACGTTGCTTGCCGCCTGTCGAATGTTGTGGCGGCACGAGCCCAAGCCATGCGGCAAAGTCCCGTTCACGTTTGAAAGTTTCCGGCGATGGTGCAAGCGCCACCAGTGCGCTGGCAATCAGCGGCCCAATTCCGGGAATTGTCATCAACCGACGCGCTGTCTCATCTTCACGGGCCCGGCGCACGATCTGCGCATCCAGCGCCCGGATCTGGTCATTCAATTGCGACAAGGTCGCCGTCAGAAACCGCAGAGCAGTCCGTGCCGTTTCCGGAAGCGCTGTTTGCGGATCCTCGACCATCGCGAACAGTTTCGGACCGTAGCCCAAGCCCTGCGGTGCCACCTCGCCGAATTCTGCCAGATGGCCACGCAGCGCATTGATGGTTTGCGTTCGTTGCCGAATCAGCAGATCGCGGGTGCGTAATACCACTGCTGCTCCTTGTGTCTCTTCGCTCTTCACGGCAACAAAGCGCATCGTTGGTCGTTGCGCTGCCTCGCAGATCGCCTCGGCATCGGCCATGTCGTTCCTTTGACGCTTCACAAACGGCTTCACGTAGGCCGGAGGTATCATCCGGACCTCGTGTCCCAGACGGCCGATCTCGCGAGCCCAGAAATGAGAACTTCCGCAGGCTTCCATCGCAACCAGGCACCGTGGCAGGCCACCAAAGAATTTCAAAACCTGTCCGCGCCGCAACTGCTTGCGAAGCACAGTTACCCCAGATGCATCCGCGCCATGGACCTGAAATACCGTCTTGGCCAGATCCAGACCAATCGTACGAACTTCAATCATGATGCCCATCCTCCAATGGTGGCTTCAAACAAACTCACCTTGCCACACACTGGATCGTCGCGGGCGTCTACATCATCAATGCCGTTTTGCGCAGCTTCGCCATGCGATTTCGCGGCATATTTCGTGGCGGAACCTCTGCAAAACTGGACCAGTGGATCGACGATGCCATTCATTCTGGTCTCGCCTTCCTAGCCCGTTTTGCCCGTGTACTTCGCCGTGATATCGACGCCGTCTGTAACGCCATCGACCTGCCCTGGAGCAACGGTCAGGCGGAAGGCCAGATCAACCGACTGAAGACGATCAAGCGCGCAATGTACGGCAGGGCGGGACCAGAGCTTCTCAGGGCGCGGATGATGCCAATCAAGTTGACCGATCTCCACACAAATTGAGGAAGACCCCGTTTAAGTGCCAAACGACACTGCTCTTTTTGCGTTTCCCTCAGCTGGCGCCGAATGTCTTCTCGATGAGGGTCGCGCCAAAGCCGGACGATGGACTAACCAGTTCCAGAGCATCCTCCGTCGTCACGCGTTCATAGCGCTCGTCTTCGTTGCGGATGCGGTATTGCAGCATGTCCCCCCTCGCAGGCAATGTGCCAGTGACGCGATAGATGTCCGTCGATGTGGAAGGAAATGTGCGGAAACCATTCTTGAGTTGCACCAATTGTCCCACCGCGAAGATATGTGTCGCTGGAGTGCGACGGATCGGGTGGCCATTGCGCTGTAGAGTAGCTGGTGTGGTCATGATTGCTGGTGGTCCTTTTCAAGGATGGTTTCGAGGTCCGCTATATTGATCGGCACCATCTGTTGCGCCGAACCCTGCATTGCAATCGCCGGCAGGTATATGAAGGCGGCAATACGCCGCCATGCCAGCCGAAAGACACCTTCGAGAGGCTCCTCGTCGTAATCGACACGATATTCCCCGGCCGGTTGTGGCGCTTCGAAGCCTGGCAGCCGGAACGGATAGGAAAAGCTAATGACGGTTTGCGTGGTGCGAGTGTTCATGAGCTAGGCCTCTGCGGGAACACGCGGATGCGGCTCCCTTAATCATTCACATTCGAACTGAAGCGATCCCAAGCTGCCGCTGCAATGGCCGTTCTCGTTTGCTAATTGTGTATTGCGGCCTACAAGTCCTAAGCGCCGAAGGTTGCTATGCTTTTTGAGCTTTTGAAGAATTGGCTTTAGAACGGGTAGCCTTTTTGGGCGCCTCCGCCACTGGTTGAGCCAGCCGAAGTGCGCGGAGTCTCTCCGTCTTCTTCTCTCTGACCGTAGCCTCAGCGTCCACGATATCCCTTGCCGCAGCGTCTGTCTGGGCAAGCTTTGATTCAGCCGATGTTCGACTCGGCTTGAAAAAACGATCCTTTTTCGCACTCATGCCTTACCTCTCAAAGCGATAGACGATACGCCGAGCCCGACACACTGACGGAGAACTCAAGAGTGTGATCCTCACCGCTGTCTTCTAATTGCTTTCTTTTTCGGCGCAGGAAGAAGGCCTTCTCGCTGTGCCTGCTTGCGGGCGAGTTTGCGGCTCCGGCGGATGGCATCAGCTTTCTCTCTCGCCCGCTTTTCAGAGGGTTTTTCATAGGCGCGGCGAGCCTTCATTTCTCGAAACAAGCCCTCGCGCTGCATCTTCTTTTTTAGAGCGCGAAGCGCCTGGTCGACGTTGTTGTCTCTTACATCTACTAGCAAGCTTACTCCTTCAACTATCGCTTTCGGAGGCTGACGGCGTTTAAATTGACCCAGCCTAAGAACTTCCCATCTGGCGGAGAAAGCGCGTCTTGCGTTGGTAATGAGAACGGATGACATCAATGCCAATCGGAGAGGACGTTCAAACTCCTTGTTTCGAACCCAACGCGATATTGCGCGCTATCTTCCGCACCAGACAAGCAGTATAGAATCTGAATGCGGCTCAAAGGGGCCGAGCTTCTAAGAAAGCCGGCTTTTAGCAGGATTGCCTCACTCAGCCGGTAACGCCAACACTAGATACGGTTGGCCGGTGGGCAAAATAAAAGGCCGGGCATGACCCGACCTCTCACAGTCATTCAGCTTGGCTGCCAGTACATCCGTGGTCAGCGGAGCGAATGACGAATTCAAGCCGTCTGAAGGTTGTCAGCGGAACTCTTGCCGGACTTGCGGTCTTGCACGATGTCGTAGCTGACCTTCTGGCCGTCAGCGAGTGACCGGAAACCGGCGCGCTCCACTGCGGAGATATGCACGAAGACGTCCGTGCTGCCGTTGTCAGGCTGGATGAAGCCGAAGCCCTTTGTGGAATTGAACCACTTTACAGTACCAGTGTTCATAACGATGTCCTTTCAAAGCAATCGTTGTGGCTCCCGCGATGCCTTGCGGGATAAGATCGATTATTTGAGAGGAGATCCGACGGGAGCGTAGTGCTCTTGAACGACGTCACAAGCAATGGTCGATAACTACAATATAGGCGCAATTTCTGGTTTGGCAATGGACAATGCGAAAATTGGCAATATGCACCTATGCCACATCCCGCAAAACGTTCGCCATCAAGGCCGGCATGCAGGAACAAACCGCGCAGCTTCTTCGCGCCATCGAAGGCCTTGAACTGCATCGACGGCTTGCAGTAGCGTCGCTATGGTGCCTTTGAGCGAACTATTGGGCGCGGGGCACGCACATAATACCAGAGTCCCTATCCCCCAAAACGGATGGGGCTTTTCGTTTTGATGCACCGCGCGGAGGCGGCATGAAAACGATGAACAGATCGCGTCACTGGCTTGGCGGCTTATCGTTGCTTTTGACGTCTTGGGTGTCTAGCTGCCTGTGCTCAAACGCCTTTTGAGGTGCAGTAACCTTCGGAATAAGGATTCCCATTTTCTTGGTTCTTTTGTGCGCCGGCTTCTGTGCCACGCTCATATGCATTTGCAGCTTTGCTCTGGATGGAATGCCTTGTGTCAGATGCGGGCTGCTTGAGATGTTTTGCCATAACTAGTTCCCTCCACGGTGGTTTTCTATTGTTGAGCTGGAACGACCACTGGGGTGGTGGTTGATGGTTGTGCGGTTATCTGCGCCGAGCCATTAAGGTCCGTCATGCTGGTGTAAGGCCAAAAACCCCAAGCGAGCAGCGTGACCACCATAATCGCAAGGACCGCGATCCATGAGATCCAGGGGTTGTAGCGATCCGGAGTCGTCCTGAGGTCTGGCTTTGGTCTATTATCGTTGCTCATCTGGTGTCCTCCCTGATGGCTAAATCCCACCAGCGGCCAAGGTTCCAAGCTATGCAAGCAAAAGAGAGAGGCGCACCAAACAAAGTCGGCGGAGGGTAGTAAGTTTTTGGGTAACTGTTGGCGAGTTACGTGGGTCTCTCGATCAGCTCCTGAGTCACCACGAAGACAGCCGGCGCCAAAATAATTAAATTATTATGAAATTTTTCCCCGAAAGGGTGATACTATACCTGCTCCATAGAAAATAATTACAACAAGGAGCCGCAATGACAAACATTCTTTTCGCAACTGCCGTTCGTAGGTCGCTATTTTTTTTGATCCAATGCAGCGTTTTGATAGCCATTACGGCGGCTATGTTCGGCGTTGAGTTTGCGTCAATTTACCTTCGGTCATGACGATGACGAGATCGCCAAAATTCAAATGTCCGATCAGTGAGAAAGCTCAAACCGTTTTCCGGCCAATCAAATCGGCGATGTCGCCGGCCGTCTGGATAGAGCCGCGCTTCTGAAAGCCTTACGGATCGAGCGTGATCGCTTGCTTCGACCTCAAATTGCCCATTCGACCCAATGCACCAAAAGAATTGAACTGATGGGGTTGTCTAGTCGCAGCTGGGGCATCAAACGTTAAGTTGTTGAGGCGGTGCATGTTGTCTTCGCGGTACGAGCCTTCAATATGGACGACGCATTCAACTGAGACAGCGATGCAACCCCATCAAAGGAATGGCTCAGCTCACGTCCCGGCAGGAACGCTTCACGCGCTTAGTTTTGAGCGCTACTCGATGCTATCCGGTCGCTGTCACTCCTGTGGTGAGATCGAAGGGCTCTCCGGTCTGGAGCACGGCGTGCACGATGACCGCAAGCTTTCGTGCGACAGCCACAGAAGCTCTTTTGAAACCGATCCTCTCCCGGAGCTGAGCCCCCATGTGTGCACGGGACTTGTCACTTGGCAGTTTAAGTGCCAAACGACAATCCGAAGAGCGAATGGATCGTACGGTACCTACTATCGTGCACCAAGCGACGGCGGTAACAGCCTTGACACTTCCGATCTCGTTGGGCGGCTTGATCCGTCTGGAACTGCGTCAGTTCCTGTTGTAGACGCCGCTGTATCTCCTTGGCTTCCTCGAGGGAAAGGCCAAAATCGTTGAGACAGGCCCCATCGAGAGGCCGGCCGATCTTGGCTACTTCGCAACGCTGCGACACGCCATCATCACCCACAAGCTCGACCGAGATGATCATCTTCAATTGCGACGTCAACGACTGGCCCTTCAGAAAAGGCACCTGTTTACCCGAAATTTCTTACCCCCACCTTTTTCGCACTCCCGGCCGGCTGGAAGTGCTGCTGCGCTGGCTGAAGGAAGATACCCGCGGGGTAGTGCGCTGGCCCTTGAGCAGCTTGCGCATCAGACGCAGAGCTGCTCCCTTGAACGCGGCCAGCAACGTCGATGCCCGCGAAATTGGTCCCGCTTCTGGTGAAGTGTATTAAGTTACCGGATCATTTCACACCCAAACCGGCACACAGCATTGCCGTCTCAGCCGTCAACGGCCGGCTACCAAACAGGAGGTTACTTCGCAATATCAGTCGCCGCATGACTATCTGCCAGGTCATGGTGCTTGGGTGAACTGCTTGACGCGTAGAGTACGGAAAGAGCAAGGCCGACAACCATTGCTGTCATCATCACTCTTCTTGCAAAAGGGGATTCCATTCTGGTTCTCCTTGGAAAACTTGGTTGGCATTGTGGTCGTCGACTACAGATAGGCAGAGCTGTTGCTGCAACGGGTATTGAACGACGTTCACCAGCGACTTTCTGAACCGCGGATAAACGCCTTCGCTGCCCAATCGCAGGTGACATGGCCGAAGTGCAGCCTCGATCCTTGCGTCGAGAATCTTGCTCGGAACCCCTAACCGGCAATCACGCCAGCGTCTCATAGGCGGAGCCAGAGCGACCTTGATCGCGGGGCAGCCGCTTAGCCGTTCCGTCGGGTTAATCTCCGGCTCTCGCGTCCTTGGCCAAGGCTGTTTCGATCTCTTGTGAGGACACTCGCAGGCGCTGCCGGCTGCCGATGGCTGTTGCTATCGACGGTATCTCAAGCTGGGCTGATGTTCGCCTAAATGCGGAGAATGACAACCCTTCGATTTCCTCCTCATCGACAATCAGCCGATAAGCTCCGGCTTCGAGCGGCAGCAGCAATGTGCTCAGCATAAAGGGACGATTGAAGGTGATCTCTGTTCCTATCGTGCGCTCCATGATGGATAACCTCGAATTCGATGAGAAATTCTATCCGTTCCCGTCAACGCAACGAGACATGGCGGCTGCTTGAGGCGGGGATCAATCATCCGGTGTCACCAAAGGAGACCCTTCAGGATTACGTAGGCGATAAATGCGAGGCTGATGACCGGAGTGGATTTGCTCAGAAATTCGACGTACCGGAACCGACTAGCGGATTGCAGCAGACTTTTCCAAGAGTAGATGCCTTGAACGGAAGACATGCTGTCCTCCTTCTTTGGGGCTGAGGTACATCATCATGTGCCCGCACTTGGCAGTGCCCGTTCCAGATGCCGCCAGTGAATCTAAAGTGGTGCCCGCGCCCTTCGACTTCAATGGAAAATAGGCCGAGGCGGAATTTTGTTTTCGGGTTCCCGGATGTGGTGGACAGCCTCCGCTCCCCCCGCATCGCAATGTGCCAAGTGTGGCTGTCGAAGTCACAGGAGGAGAGCCGTCCATGGGCAAGGTTGCCGCAATTGATCTGGATATTGCTAAGCAGGCATTTCAGGTTTATGGGGTCAA
This sequence comes from Rhizobium sp. ASV20, assembly GCF_016429015.1. Classification (GTDB taxonomy): domain Bacteria; phylum Pseudomonadota; class Alphaproteobacteria; order Rhizobiales; family Rhizobiaceae; genus Rhizobium. The sequence goes on along the minus strand of NZ_JAELTU010000085.1, from coordinate 16,558 downwards.
GGGTGGTGGCGCAATCGTGAGCCGCCGCAGGCTGCGCCGCGACGATGTCGTTGGATTCTTCAAGGCATTGCCGCCGTGCCTGATCGGAATCGAGGTCTGCGCGACCGGACACCGCTGGGCTTGGGTTCTCATGGCATTCGGTCACGAGGTTCAGTTGATGCCCGCGTCTTACGTGAAGCGGCCAACGATGCGCTTTGTGCCGATGAAGACCGAGGAGCAACAGAGTGTGCTGATGTTGCATCGGGTGTCGAGTTTCACAACGCTTTAACCCGGCTCAAATTCGTGCGATAATCAATACAACGCTTTCCACTCTCGCGGTGCTAGCATGCGACGTGGAAGCTGCACCAGGCATTCCAGCCGCCCCCCGCAGAACTCAGCTCTTCATAGATCTGCTCTTCCCTGCTGAGCAGGATACCGCAGTTGTCGTCCAGCGAACAATCACCGAACCTTTGCTGTCGACACCGACAATGCTCTAGCTATTCTTGCCTATATCGATATCCGAAATCGAAATCGTCAAGGGTCGGCTCCGCTTCCGTCAGTGACGGATCATCATACTCGATATCTTCGGAAGGGTGGGCCATCCCATAAGCAAGGCTCAGTCAATTTCCTTCGCAGCGGCCCAGCCGTAGACCAAACACAAACTAAATTACCACCTTATAAAATTTATGAAATTTTTCTAAAAAATCGTGCTATCATGCAAAATACCTAAAATAAAATTCTAACGGAGATCCGAAATGAAAAACGTTCTCTATGCAGATGCATCGCGCCGGTTGACGCGTATCCTAATTGAGACCTCGGTATTGATCGCCGGAGCCGCCGCCGTTTTGAGCGTCAGCCTTCCGCCAGTTCATCTTTGGTTATGATCATGTCCAAGCGCCCACAACGGTTCATCTGCCCGATCCGCGAGAAGACCGAAACGGTCTTCAGGAAAATTACCACTGGTGATGTCGCCGGTCGGCTCGAAAGGGCCGCACTTCTTAAAGCTCTAAGGATAGAGAGGAGCCGGCCCACACGTCCTCAGACTGTCCGGTAATGGACCCGCTCGCTGCATGCGGAAAAGAGCCTGATGAGATCTGCAGCGGCAATATCAGGAGAAAAATGGTATGAGTAACGATGTCGACGAGTCAAACCGCGACTCACGAATGACAACTTCCAGGTCTGGCCGAAAATTGGATTTATTACTCCCAGTGCTCGTTGTTCTCGTCCTGGCGACGCTCGTGTGGAATTTCTGGCCAATCATACAATCAGCCTATACGCCTACTCCAACTGTCCAATCTACAACCGTGCAGTCCGCAACCGTTCCGGCACGATAACGATCAATCTTACGATGGCAGACTATGCGGCCGTTACATGGCATTGTGGAAATGATCGATATACGCAAAGGCATTTCGGCTGCTGCCATCCTTCAGGAGGATGCGATGGCAACAGAAACCAGACGGTATGCAGTTCGTCGGGAAATAGATTCCTCCTGGACCGTTTATGATGTATTCACCGGAGCGCCTGCGAAGCCGTCAAACTGGAGGCTTGAGAACTTGCCAGAGAAGGAAGCGCGCGTCTTCTGCGCCATCCTCAACGAAAAAGATGCCGCTCGCCGCATTGCCAGAGATCGGAAATAAAGGCGGCATGTTACAGAACCGTCTGCTTCAAAGGCAGAAAGCCGTTCCCGTTGTGACCCATGCAACAACGGCTGTTTTGAGCACTATCTCATCTACAGGACATAGCATTGGTGCGGGGGTCGTTGAAAGAACGGAATTCCGTCTTTGATGCTGTTGCTACGGCGTTGCAGTCTTGCACCGGACGGATTTCGGGCGTGCGCATGCCAGCATTCTATTGAGGACCGAGCAGCCGATGGCGACTTCCGTCCGCTGCGCTCCGAATGAGCGCACCCGCAGCCCGTGTCCGATGATCGATTTGTAACGACCGATCGCGGTCTCGACCAGGGATCGTTTTCCGTAGCCGGTAGCGGCCTGCCATTTCATCCGCCCATCGGCGTTAATAGCCGCGATATGACCGTCTCGTTGGCAGGAGAGATCGGTGTCTGGCCGTTCCACCGCATTGGCGCGTGGCGGAATGACCACCGGAGCGCCGGCGCTATGTTTGATGGCGGCGTCATAGGTTGGTTTGCCGTCGTAGGCGCCATCGGCCGTGAATTGGCGGATGGGGTCCTCAATCTGGTCGAGCAGCGCCTCGACCTGCGAGGGGTCGCCAGCATCCTGGTCGGTCAAGATCTGAGCGATGACCTCGCCGCTGTTGGCACGACGACCGCAAGCGGTCGCGTGGACATCCAGCGCCAGGTGCAGTTTGCGCCATCCCCGACGGGATTTGGTTGCTTGCTTTTCTTCCAGCCACTGGCCCGCGCCGTAGATCTGCAACCCTGTGCTATCGACGAGGACGTGGACGGCTCCTTTCTCCGGGATGCGATCGCGATCATCTTGCCGCTTGTTCGGCAATTGTCGCTTGCTTGCCCGGCGGCTCAGCGTCGTGTCATCGGGAACAGCGAGATCCTGGCCGATCAGCTTCAGCACCGATACCAGAAGACCCTCCGTTTGCCGAAGCCCCAAGCCGAATACGAGGCCCAGCGTCAGCGCAGTCTCAATCGCCAGATCGGAATAGCGTGGCTGGCCACCGCGTCTCGTGCGCTTCGGCGCCTGCCAGCACGACAGGGCCTCCGGCGAGATCCAAAGCGTCAGACTACCGCGTCGACGAAGACCTGCCTCGTATTCCGCCCAGTTCGTGACCTTGAACTTCATCTTGCCAATACGATGGCGGCGGGAGGCATTGTGCTTGAAAGGCATCGTTGCAAAGACCGGTTATTGCGATTGCCGACCACCTACGCCAACGCCATTAACGATCCGCGCACCATGTGTAGACGCCCGGTTGGCAAGAGGAATCTTTGGGTCGGCATTTGCGCGTTGTCGGGTGCTGACATGTGTCCGGCCTGTTGTGCGGCTTTCTCATATGCCGCTGGCCCGTATGGTGTTCGCAGGTCAGGTCCAAATCAACGCCGCGTGCTCTTGAGACACTTTGGTGCGCGCTGGATTTCCTGATCCCGTCTCACGACCGTTGCGCCATACTTCCAATGACCTCTCTCGCCGCGACGTCCCCCTCGGTTACGTTGGCGTTAAGCCGCAGCAACCGGAGCTCTGTATAATCTTATTGGCAAGCGCCACTCTCACCAGCATCGGTGGTTTGCGCGCCAGTATCCTGGCCAGCCATGATCCAGGCGCTGCTCCCTTGCGGGCGCGCCACACGACCTCGCTATTGGCTCCCATGATCAGGAGCCGCCGCAGAGATCGTTCCCCCATCTTCGTCGTGGAGCTTATGATTTCCCTCCAGGGCGCGAATGCGTCGCTGATGTTCAGCAATCTGGGTAGCCCGAAAGCCGGTCGAGCTTCCTGCCCCGATCAAGCCAGGAAGCTCCTTTTGTCAGGCGATTTTCGAGAGCTGAATCTCAAGCCCGAACTCCTAAACTCGGCCTGCGATCTAACGATCCATCGCTTCTCGGCTCCCTTCAAGTCCTAGATTCGAGCCAAGTAAGAGCCATGATCGAAAACGATCAATGTTACTCGGATCGGTCACGGCGCCTGCTATTCTGGAGCTTGACTAACAGAACGACGAGTCGTTTCGGCCGAATTTTTCTTGACAAGATCGAAAAAGATCATAAAAAGATCGCAAAGGATCAATTATGGCGTCTGGAGGAGGCCTGCAGTTGAGTGAGATCTTGTCCGAGAACGAATTCAAGTCCGCAGCCGTGCGCCAAGCTCGGCTGCTCGACCACTTGCGCGAGGAGGTTTTCGCCGACGCGCAGAAGCTGAAGGATGTGCTCGGCGTGTCGATTGCGACGGTCAGGCGTGACCTCAACGAGCTTGAGACGCGCGGCCTTTTGAAGCGCATGCATGGCGGCGCCGCGCTTATCAATCAAACGACGCGCGACTACACGACTCCCGTTCGCGAGTTGACCAACGCTGAGGAAAAGGCGCGGATTGGCGCGGCCGCGGCAGAGCTTGTCGTCGAGGGAGACGCCGTCATGATCGATAGCGGCACGACCTCCCTCCAGGCTGCCAAGCGCCTGGCGGGGCGTCAGTCGCTAACCTTTGTCACGAATGGCACCGACACGCTGGGTCAGCTTGTTGCTGGCGGAGCTCGCAGCCTGCATTTCATCGGCGGAGAATATATCGATCTCAACCATTCGCTGGGCGGCCCGATGGCGGTTGATGTCGTGCGCCGCTTCAGCGTGGACAAGGCAATCCTAAGCGTTACCGCCGTCGATCTTGAGAGGGGCCTGATCGCCACGCTTAATCCGCAGATCGGGGCGGTCCAGCAGGCGATGATCGAGGTGGCAAGGACTGTCATCGTCGTCGCCGATCATTCCAAGTTTCAACGCAGCGCGCTCTCGGTCATCGCTCCGCTGCGCGATGTCGATCACATCGTCACCGATGAGGAGACGCGCCCCCTTACGCGTTCGCTGTCGGCTGACCTGCGTTCTAAATTCATCTTCGTCTGACCGCCTGGTCAGATTTACCCGGCGGGAGGGTCGTTTTGGTCGGAATCTCAGTCAAGAACCTGGTGAAGCACTGGGGCGATTTCAAAGCCGTCGATGATGTGAGCTTTGAGACGGAAAGAGCAGAGTTCGTAGCGCTTCTCGGCCCATCCGGTTGCGGCAAGTCGACAACCCTCAGGCTCATTGCCGGTCTTGATGATGTGACGTCGGGAACCATCAGCATAGATGATCACGATGTGACGGTGTTGGCGCCGGCCAAGCGCAATCTATCAATGGTCTTCCAGTCCTACGCGCTGTTCCCGCATCTTAACGTTGCAGATAATATTCTCTTTGGCCTGTCCGTGCGGGGGGTGCCGAAGGCGCAGCAACAAGCGCGGCTCAAGCGCACCGTCGATCTTCTGGGTCTCGGGCATCTTCTCGATCGCAGGCCAAGTCAGATGTCTGGCGGCCAGCAGCAGCGGGTTGCGCTCGGACGCGCCCTGATCTCCGAAACGCCGGTCTGCCTGCTCGATGAGCCGCTTTCCAATCTTGATGCCAAGCTTCGAGCCGGCATGCGCAGCGAGATACGCGCGCTCCAAAGAAGGCTTGGCATCACGATGATTTACGTCACACATGACCAGACCGAGGCCATGAGCATGGCTGATCGGGTCATCCTGCTCAACAAGGGGCAGGTGGAGCACGCAGGCCCGCCAGCCGAGCTTTACGAAAAGCCGGCCTCTATTTTTGTCGCCCAATTCATCGGCACTCCGCCGATGAACATTCTCGACATTGCGAGTGCCGGAAATGGCTCCGTTATTGCCGGTGGCTCAAGAGTATTGATGCAGGCGCCCTCGGATAATTTGCACTTCGGTATTCGGCCGGAGCATCTGCGGCTAGTTGACAATGGCGAGCCGGTAACGGTGGTTTCCAGCGAATATTTCGGAGCAGACACGATCCTTTTGTGCCGCATTGGTAGTCAGACGCTGCAGGTAAAGGTGCCGGGGAGGCCCGGGCTGCGGGAGGGGGCGGTCGTCAACCTCGATTGGGACGCGAGCGCCATGCACTTTTTCGACAAAACGAGCGGGCTTAGGCGCGAAGATGTCTCGCCCGCAAATAATATCTAGTGGAGGACGCAGATGACACTTTTCAGCAAACGAACGACCTTGAAGCTAGCTGCCGCCGGACTTTCCTATCTTGCGCTCGGCGTCGGCATTGCATTGGCACGGACGAACATCGATTTCTACTATCCGGTGCAGGTCGGCGGCCCCGTAACCAAGATTATTGACGGCTATGTGCAAAAGTTCATGGCGGCGAATCCGGATATCGTCGTCGCGCCGATCTATGCGGGCAATTATAACGACACGACCACCAAGGCATTGACGGCGGCAAAGGCGGGAACGCCACCCGCGGTTGCCGTCTTGCTGGCCACGGACGTCTTTACCCTGATAGACGAGGACGTTGTCGAGCCAGTCGATGATTTCGTCAAATCGGACGACGACAAGGCTTGGGTAAAGGGCTTCATGCCTGCATTTCTGAAGAGCGCCCAAACCGAGGGGCATCTCTGGTCGATACCGTTCCAGCGCTCGACGGCCGTCATGTACTACAACAAAAAGGCGTTCAAGGATGCGGGCCTTGATCCGGATAAGTACCCGACCACCTGGGAAGAGATGGTCGCCGCCGGCAAGGCAGTCGTAACAAAGGATTCGTCCGGCCAGGTCAGTCGCTGGGGAGTCGGCATTGCAGGTAATATCGGCTCCGCTCAATGGCTGTTCGGCGCATTGGTCGCCGAAAACGGTGCCAAACTTGTCAACGACGAGGGCACTGAAACCTATCTGACGGACCCGAAGGTCGTCGAAGCCCTGCAATACTGGGTCGATCTGTCGAAGAAGGATGCCATCCATCCGCCCGGCATTTTCGAATGGGGCACGGCGCCTGCAGATTTTCTGGCGGGCCGCGTCGCCATGATCTGGCACACAACCGGCAATCTCGCCAACATCCGCAAGAATGCGACGTTTGACTTCGGTGTTGCTCCCTTCCCGGGGCATCCGACGCCAGCCTCGGTTCTGGGCGGTGGCAATCTCTACCTTTTCAAGGATGCATCCGATGAACAGAAGGCGGCCGCGTTCAAATTCGTCAAATTCCTGACATCGGATGACATTCTTGCCGATTGGGCGGTCCAGACGGGTTATGTCGCCCCAAGGGAGGGCTCCTGGGAGACCGAGGTGATGAAGAGATATGTCGCCGATACGCCGCAGGCCCTCGTCGCGCTCAAGCAGATCCCGGCATCAGTGCCTGAGTTCTCCACGCATGAAAACGCGCGCACGACCAAGATCCTGAACGACGCGATTGCCGCGGCATTGACCGGTGGCAAGACGCCTGTGGCAGCAATGGCCGACGCCCAGAAGGAAATCGACCTTATTCTCAAGCAGTACCGCTGATCTCTCGCGATGGCACGCCGTGGAGTAGACGGCGTGTCCGATCCCCTTCGACGACGGGAAATTCGAGGCCGAAAGGATTTACGATGAACAAATCTCGAAATGTCCTTATCGGGAGCTTGCTGCTGCTGCCGGCCGCGGTTCTCTTATGGGTCTTCACATATCAGCCGATCTTGGCAACCCTCTATCACAGCGTCTTCTCGACCCCGAAAGGCCGGCGGGCAGCTGTTTTCGTCGGCGCTGATCAATATGCCCGCATGGTGGCGGATCCTGTCTTCTGGCAGGCTCTTGTCAATAACATCGTCTATGCCGCGGTGACCATTCCCGTGTCTATGGCGCTTGCACTTGCCATGGCCCTCTTTGTCAACAGCAAGATAACGGGCCAGGGCCTTGTTCGCATGGCATATTTCACGCCGACAGTGCTGCCGATGGTCGCCGTCGCCAATATCTGGCTATTTTTCTATGCCCCGGGTTATGGGCCGATCGATCAGCTGCTCTCGCTTATCGGCTTTGGCCATAACAATCTGCTGGGCACGCCAAGCACTGCTCTTGGAGCACTGATCGTGATCACGATCTGGAAAGAAGCGGGCTTCTTCATGATCTTCTATCTGGCAGCGCTGCAGCAGATATCCCCGACGCTCGTCGAGGCAGCGCGATTGGAAGGTGCATCGCCGGTACAGATCTTTCGCCGCGTGACGGTTCCCTTGATCATGCCGACAACGCTCTTCGTTCTCGTCAATGCGTTGATCGGCGCCTTCCGTCTCGTCGACCATGTGATTGCTTTGACCAAGGGTGGTCCCGATAACGCGACGACGTTGCTGTTGTACTACATATACGAAGTGGGATTCCAGTACTGGGACACGGGTTATGCCGCAGCGCTCACCGCCTTTTTGCTGGCTCTCCTTGCAATTATCGCCCTCTTCCAATTCGGCTATCTCGACAAGAAGGTTCACTATCGATGACAAAATCGATAACTTCCCGCGCTTCCGGCGTAACAACTGTCGGTGCATGGCTTCTCGCCTTTGTCTGGATATCGCCGATGTTGTTTGCGGTCTGGGCAGCATTTCATCCGTCCACAGGTTCCAGTAGCGTTGACCTGACTGCGCCATTGACCCTGGATAATTTTCGCCAGGTGCTCTCCGCCGCACCCTTTCCCCGCTACTTCCTGAACACGTTCATGCTCGTGACGTTGATCCTGGTCAGCCAGATCGTTGTGTGTACTCTGGCCGCTTATGCGTTCGTATGTTTTCCGTTTCGCGGATCGGGCATTCTGTTCATGCTGGTGCTGGTTCAGCTGATGATCATGCCGGAAATCCTGCTTGTCGAGAACTATCGCACCCTCGCAAGCCTTGGCCTGCGCGATACGATTGTTGGAATGGGGATGCCCTATCTTGCCTCCGCATTCGGGATCTTTCTGTTCCGCCAGACGTTTAAAAGCGTCCCGAAGGAACTCGAAGAGGCCGCCAGGCTTGAAGGCGCGAACGCGTTGCAGGTCCTGTGGCGAGTTTTCGTGCCGCTCGCCAAGCCGACCTATGTCGCCTTCGGTCTTGTAACCGTCAGCTATCACTGGAACAATTTCCTTTGGCCGCTTGTGGTTACCAACTCGGTTGAGACCCGGCCGATCACTGTCGGATTGCAGGTTTTCGCCACCGTTGAGCAGGGTGTCGACTGGAGCCGCGTGACGGCAGCGACGCTCCTGTCGGTCGCCCCACTTCTCGTCGCCTTCATCATTTTCCAAAGGCAGTTTGTCCAGAGCTTCATGCGGGCAGGGATCCGCTAGTCATATGCGGCAAGTCCGCAGAAAGGAACGTTCGCGATGTTGATAGCGCATATCTCCGATTTCCATGTCTTTGCAGACAGGCCAGAGACAAAGCAGGTTCGGCTGGATATTGCAGAGGTGGCGCGCCGAGTCGTCGAGGATCTGGCGAGTTTTGCACCTGCGCTCGATGCGATTGCTTTCACGGGAGACTTGACGGATGGCGGCTCGGCGGAAGACTACGCGCTATTAAAGGAAATACTCTCGCCGTTGCAGGTCCCGGTTCTTGTGGTTCCCGGTAATCACGACAAACGGCAGGCATTGCGCGCAGCTTTTTCCGACAAGCTCCCTTTTGAGAAGGGTGATTTCCTGAACTATGAGAGCCGTGTCGGAAACCTGAGAGTGCTTGCGCTCGACACGCTGATCGAAGGGCGAGGCGAGGGGGCTTTGGCGCCGGAGAGCCTCAACTGGCTTGCTGGAAAGCTTGCACATGCCACGTCGGAACCGACAGTCATCCTGCTTCACCATCCGCCGTTCCCTTCCGGAATGGCATCGCTCGATAATGCGTCGCTGGTGGCGGGGCGCGAGGAACTAGCGGCGATGTTGCGCGCCTACACGAACCCATTGTTCGTTCTGGCTGGCCACATTCATCGGCCGTATCAAGCTTCCTGGAGAGGCGCCTATTGTGCAGTCGGTGGAAGCCCGGCCTTTCAGGTAGCGCTTGATCTGGCCGCGGATCGCCATGAGCTCGCCTGCATATCCCAACCCTACGCCTATTATGTCTATCGCATCGGCCGGGACGGCGAGTTTACGGTTCACTCCCGTCTTGTCCCTCTAGATCGCTAAAGGAATGAAACATTGAATAACGAATATGAGCGCGTAAAGACCATTGCTGTCGAGGCGGGTGAAATCGCCATGCGACACTTCAACGGCCTGTCCACGCTTGATGTCGAGGCCAAGGGCCCTCTCGATCTCGTCACCGCCGCTGACCGCGATGTGGAACGCTTCATTTGTGAGCGGCTTGCCGCGGAATTTCCGGAAGATGGCGTGTTTGGCGAAGAAGGCAGTGCGGTTGAGAGCCGCTCGGGGCGAGTGTGGGTTATCGACCCGATCGACGGGACGTTCAACTTCGTGCGTGGCAGTGATGGATGGGGCATATCGATCGGTCTGATTGACGGTAACGTTCCCAAATTCGGTGTCGTCAACACGCCGGCGAGGGGGGAGCTATTTGCAGGTGGGGAAGGGCATCCAGCAACACTGAATGGCGAAGTCTTGCCCCGGTTGCGTCCATTCAACCCAAGATGCGCCGCCGTCGGCGTGGGCATTCATCCGAAGGTCCCAAACGCGAAGGGACTAAGACTGATCGGACAGATCGTTGCCGACCTGAACCTCGCCTTCCGGGTTACCGGCTCGTCGGTGATATCCCTGATTGATATCGCGAAGGGCTCCGTTGATGGCTATATCGGTCGCGGGATTCCGAGCTGGGACATTCTCGGTATGCTGCCTTGCCTTCAAGAACTCGGAATTGAAACCACGATCAACTGGCAGGTCGAGGGGCTTGCTGCGGAGCTCGATTTCGTCTGCGGTACTCCTGAAATCATAGGCATGGTGCAAGCCCTGGATTGATCGGGCCACGGTTCATCCCTGTTCATCGATGACAATGTCCCCTCTCTGTTCCCTTCCGGGGAAAGATAGCGGGATCGAGGAAAGAAGATGGCCTCCACGATCGTCATGATCAATCTGTTTGGCGCGATTGCCCTGCTGCTATTCGGGCTTGCCCAGGTCAAGGAAGGAACATCGCGGGCCTTTGGGGCAAGGTTGCGAACCGGTCTCGCAACCGGTACCCGTAACGGGTTGCGCTCTTTCGCCTCCGGTTTCGTCGCGACGATCGCCCTGCAGAGTTCGACGGCCACCGCGTTGATGACGTCGTCCTTCGTAGAGCGTCAACTGATCGAGCCGCGTATGGCCCAGATCGTGTTACTGGGCGCCAATGTGGGAACCGCGGTCACCGCGTGGATCGTTGCAGCAGGGATCGACTGGCTGTCGCCGCTGGTAATTCTCGTCGGTATCGTGCACTACAAGGCAGGCTCGAGCAGTCGGCAGGGTGGCGGTCTCGGCCTGATCGGCATTGGGCTGATGTTGCTTTCGCTGCATCTTCTTGGCAATGCGACAGAGCCGATGCGGCAGTCGCCGGCTCTTGCCGCTTTCATTGGTCTGCTTGACAACGCTTGGCCGGTTGCCCTCTTGCTGAGTGCTGCCGTTGCCTTCATCTCGTCCTCCAGTCTGGCTGCGGTCGTGCTGATTCTGTCGCTAAGCTCGACCGGCATCCTCTCCATGGGGCTGATTGTCGTGTTGGTGCTTGGTGCCAATCTAGGCGGAGCGATTCCACCCGTGATCGCATCGTTGCGCGCCGCCCCGTCGGCGAAGCGTGTCACTTTGGGGAATCTGATCGTGCGTGCGGTCGGTTGCGCCATTGCTCTTCCACTTGCCGGATGGAGCGGCGGACTGCTGGCGATGTTGCCGCTTGGGCCAATGCGGTTACCGGTCGATGCTCATCTGGGATTCAATCTCATCCTGGCATGTCTCGCATCGCCATTCTCACACCCGCTGTCCATGCTCATGTTCCGGCTGGTTCCGGATGAGCCCGTAGCAGACAAGGGTCCAAAGTATCTTGACCAACGCGAGCTTTCGACACCGGTTATCGCGCTCGCAAGCGCCACGCGTGAAACGCTCGGCGTCGGAGATCTCATCGAGCGAATGCTCATTCGCGTTTCGGATGCTTTTGAGCGGAATGACCTGGCCAAGATCGCGGAGGTCGTCGGACTGGAACAGGAGGTCGACAATCTTCAGCGGGAGATCAAGATCTATCTGTCAAAACTCGGCGGGCAGGGCCTGACGCAAGACAATGCAAATCGTTCGATCGCCATTATCGACTATGCCATCAATCTCGAGCATATCGGAGACATTGTCGAAAAGGGTCTCATGCCTCAGGTTGCTAAGAAGGTCGGTCAAGGCCTGAAGCTTTCCGACGATGGTTATGAAGAGCTCACAATGCTGTTCCATCTGACGATCGATAATCTGAGAATGGCACAGACGATCTTTGTCACGCGCGATTTCAATCTTGCGAAACAGATGATGGAGGTGAAAGTCGAGGTGCGACGCATGGAGAAGCGATCATCGGGCCGGCATCTCGAGCGGCTCCGTGACGGGCGTGTCGAAAGTCTGCAGACGAGTTCGCTCCATCTCGACATTCTGCGCGACCTTAAGCGTATTAACGCTCATATTGTCTCGGTTGCTCATCCAATTCTCGATGAGAGCGGCCTGCTGGTTGAGAGCAGGCTGCGGCCGGAGCTGGAGTAGGCTTTTTTCGCGGGGCCAGCATGTTTGGTAAACGAGGCTGTCACCTCGGCTGGACTGACGTTGAAATTAAAAGTTTGGCATGGTGCATAGTATGACGTGTGTTCAAGCCGCTTCGAGACGGCGGCGCCTAGGCTGCCACTCGCCGCTATCGCGCCTTTTTAGGGTATGATTGGCGCGGTATCACGGAAATTCGCAAGCATGGTTGAGGTCCCGACAAGATTGTGAAAGTCTTGAATACAATGAAGTCGAAAAAATATGCCGGCAAGTTTGCATCATCAAAGCCAGCGCACTTGCTGCAGCAACTCGCGCGCGCGCCGGAAGAATTGTTCGCCGGGGCGTTCCGCAATCAGTACGGTACACTTTGCTTTCGTTACATCAATGGCGGTGAAGAGCTCGAAATACTCGTGGTCACATCGCGCGACAGCGGACGCTGGATTCTGCCCAAGGGGTGGCCGATGAAGGGCAAGGAACCCTATGAAGCTGCCGAGATCGAGGCCCTACAAGAGGCTGGAGTTTGCGGAAAGGTCTGCAGGACGCCAATTGGCCGATATACCTATCTGAAGGATCTCGATGATGGCAGGGTCGTCCCGTGCATGGTGGAAGTGTTTCAGCTGGAGGTTAAACAGGTCAAGATCAATTTCAAGGAACGCGGACAGCGCCGGCTGGAGTGGGTGAGCCCCGACGAGGCTGCCCGACGCGTGCGCGAGATCGAGCTCAAGTCGCTGCTTATCAATTTCAAGCCTTGCAAAGACCGCGATTGAAGCGGGGTCTTGGCAAGCTGGCCTACTTGGAAATTTATCGTCCACGAAGGTGTTAGCGAGCATCGACGGCAATCCGGTCCGAAAGCGGATTGGCCAGATCGGCAACCAAACCGATGCGTCCCGACGGTGTACTGTTGAACTGCATCGCTCGCGTCTGCCGTGGTGTGAATCGGCGCGCTGATTAGAGAGAAGTCGTCGCCACAACCTATTGAATTTTCGCAGACGGGCGGGGTCATTCGGCGACGCCGGTTCACAGCATAGCGGGCTTTTTGGCTTAGGAAAAGTCCGCTATCCGCGTCTTTTCATTTCATAGCGGACAGTCTGCCGTTGGCCTCACGGTCGTTCTATCGAAGTCAAGCCGATGTATACTATCGAAAAATTTGAGGCGAGTGGTTATCTTCTCGCTCTGACGCTCGTTCTGCCGCTGAGCGGCTGGCTGGTGGATCGCATCGGGGCAAAGGCGCTCTACCTTTGGTGCTTCTCGGCTTTCACCTTGACTTCGGTACTATGCGGCCTGGCGTGGTCGGCAAATTCCCTGATCGCGTTTCGCGTGCTGCAGGGCATGAGTGGTGGCTTGATCGCACCGATGGCGCGGATGATGTTCGCGCGGACGACCGGCAAGCACATGGCGCGCGTCGTGGGCTTTGCGGCATTGCCGGTTCTGATCGCGCCGATCCTCGGGCCAGCGATCGCGGGCGCCATTCTACAATATGCGTCCTGGCGGTGGCTCTTCCTGATCAATCTGCCAGTCGGCGCACTCGCCCTTCTTCTCGCCGCGCTCTTCCTGCCTCCAGACCGGGACGAAATAAAGCGGCGGGAGCTGGATTGGGTAGGCTTGGCCCTGTTGTCTCCCGGGCTCGTGCTTCTCCTCTATGGATCGGAACGTCTTGATCAAACCGTAGGCCGTCTGACGTTGACGGCAGGGATCCTCCTGCTTTCGGTCTTCCTCTGGACGGCGGCACGGAAAGGCAGCCGCGCGCTCATCGATCTGCGGCTGTTCAAGGGTAGAGTTTTTTCGGTCGCCGTGATCGCGCAATTCTTGTCCAACGGTGTTCTGTTCGCCGGCCAGATGCTTATCCCGGTTTACCTTATCCAGGCTTGCGGCCGGTCTCCGGGAGAAATGGGCTGGTTGCTCGCGCCCCTCGGACTGGGGATGTTGGTAACTTATCCGTCGATGGGCGCCTTGACCATGCGGTTCGGCATTCGCCGGGTATCTGCCGGAGGCGCGTTGCTGGCCCTGGTAGCCACGCTTCCGCTCGTGCTCCTGGCGAGCCGGGGCCTCAATCTTCTTGTGCTTGCGCCCGCGCTCTTCTTTCGAGGCATGGGCCAGAGTGCCGTCGGCGTTCCTTCGATTTCAGCCGCCTATGCTTCGGTCGACCGGGGCGACCTACCGATGGCCACCACCTCGCTCAACGTCGTGCAACGGCTCGGAGGACCGGTAATTACCACGCTTTGTTCGAGCGTCCTCGAATGGCGACTGGGAGTTCCGGGCTCCGGCGACCTGAAGGCAAATGCCTATGCCTGTGCGTTCGTGCTGTTGTGTGCCCTGCACGGGCTCACTTTGATTGCTGCCTCATATCTGCCTCTTCGGATCGATCATGGGAGAATGGATCGCCCGGAAAGCGAGTGATAATATACGTCACCGGTCATCAAAAATGGCGTCTCTGGAGGGTTATATGAGCTCACATTCGTCGGAGTGGCGAACTCGAGTGATCTCATATAAGCCCGATTGAGCGAAGCTGCGGGTTACGGTTCCTGTTCGCATTAAAAGCTGCCGAAAACCCGGCAGTAGGCGGGATTGTCGGCTTTTCATCACTCAAGGGCGAGAGGTCCGACTGATGTCGCCAGAGCATGTCCGATCTTATGTGAAGGTACGGAAGAATAATGGCCTGAACGCGGAGGGCATGTCGGAAGCTGTGTCGCGTCCGACGATCCGTTTGAATCGGCGTCGTCGAATGACCCCGCTCATCGTCAAGGTATCAACAGCGTGTGGTGTCGACTTGCCTCTAATCTACATGCCGGTTCACAGACGAAGGGTAGGGGCGTTGATGACGGGTTCTGGTTCAAAAGTGACAGATCGGAACCCAAGCCTCGACACGCAATCGTAAATTCACACGCAATATCATTAACATCAACAGATGAAACCGAAATGGCATGACACTGTTGCTACAGGGCGAATTGCAGGATAAGCTCTTTGCAACAGTTCCAGTAAAAAATTGGCGTCTATGTTGATATGTCTGATTTTATTGAGCTAAATAACGACCAACGTCGAGAAAAGGTCAATTCAGACCAGCGCTACGAAGCGCTCAGACAGGCCTCCGCGAAAGCCAAGAGCTTCCGAGGCTCACTCGTCTGGCACAAGGTCGGCGATGTCGAACATCTCATGCGCAGCTACTACACCTCGACCGGAACTCGGCGCCAGAAGGTCGAAAGGCGCCGTTCTCCCGAAGCCGAAGTGATAAAAGCTGAATGGGAAGCGGGCCGGCAAGCCGCCCAGGACCTGCTTGCTGCGCGAAAGGTCCAGATGGACCGGCAAGCTGCGGTCAATCGAGCACTGCGTCTTGGTCGCGTACCGCTTCTCACGGCTCGAATTATCCGTGCGATCGACAATGCTGGCTTGCTTGGCACGGGCATTCGTGTCGCAGGCACCAACGCCATCTACGCTTATGAAGCCGCCGCCGGCGTTTTTGTGGATCCCGGCATTACGACCACGGGTGATATCGACTTGCTCATGGACGCCCGACGCTCACTGAAAATCCTGGCAGATGGCGAGTTGAAGGAGGGCGCTCTTATCGACGTCCTGAGGAAGGTTGACAAATCGTTCGAGCGAACACGCTCCACCTTCCGAGCGATCAACCGTGATGGCTATCTGGTCGATCTTATCAAGCCGCTTCCCAAACCCGTTTGGAAGGAGAGCCGTGAACGTATCGGAGAAAATGCGGACGAGCTCGTCGCAGCCGCAATCGCTGGTCTCGAATGGCTCGAAAACGCGCGTCAATTCGAGGCTATCTCGATCGACGAAAAAGGCGAGCCTTTGCGTATCGTTTCCCCTGACCCACGCGTTTTTGCCGCGCATAAACTTTGGGTGTCTCAACGTGAAGATCGCGAGCCACTCAAACGTCAGCGCGACAGGGCACAGGCCGAAGCCGTCGCTGAACTTACGGTCATGCATTTCCCACATCTGCCATATGCGGCGGCCGAGCTTAGCGTTTTACCAAAAGCAGTGTTCGACGCCGCAATGCCGCTTTTCAAGCCGGCCTGACGTCGTCACTGTATTTCAAGGGCTAGGTGCGGGCTTAGCCACTCGAATGAGACTTAAAACGGGTCTTCCTCACTTTGTGTGGAGCTCCGCCAATTTGATCGGCATCATCCGCGCCCTGAGAAGCTCTTGGCCTGCTCTGCCGTACATTGCGCGCTTGATCGTCTTCAGTCGGTTGATCTGGCCTTCTACCTGACCGTTGCTCCAGGGTAGGTCGATAGCGTTACAGACGGCGTCGATATCACGACGAAGTAGACGGGCAAATCTGGCCAGGAAGGCGAGACCAGAATGAATGGCATCGTCGATCCATTGCTCGAGTTTTGCAGAGGTTCCGCCACGAAGTATGCCGCGGAACCGCATGGCGAAGCTGCGCAAAACAGCAAACGACAGCGTCGCCTTAACCGAAAGGTGCCGATGGAAATGGTATTGGACGGTCATGACCAATGTGCCGATCACTCGCTACAGGCGCCATCGCTTTCCTGCCGAAATTATCGCTCATGCGGTATG
>NZ_JAELTU010000806.1 GCF_016429015.1 Rhizobium sp. ASV20 | reverse complement strand
CTTTGTAGTCTTTTGAAGTCAGTCTTATTATGAGTCTTATGCCAGTCAGCAAATTTTTCCATAAGATACAAGATCGACAAGATGTGGCAGAAACCTGGCAAAAAAAGCCAAAAACTTGGCAACTATGCCTACGATGCCCCTGCTAGCATGGTACTTCACGACGTGGATGTGAAGTGCGTTTACTTAAAAACAGTGGGATGATCATACTAAATTTGGTAAAGCGCGTTATGTATGCAGTCAGTCAGGCGAGTCTCAGTTAGGTAAGTTTTTCGAAATCACGCAATAAACGATGCATCGATGGAGTGAGAGAGATGTGGTCTATTGACACATAACACCCGCTCGACGCACATATATAAGACGGCCGATTTTCCGTCTTCAACACAGGTTTATAAC
>NZ_JAELTU010000805.1 GCF_016429015.1 Rhizobium sp. ASV20 | reverse complement strand
GACCAACACCTACCGAGCTCCGTTATTCGATGCTTCCTCCACCTCCCATGACCGACCTCGAATTCTATGCGGCACTTGTCAAAGACTACCAGCAAACAGCAGCCCGTTTACCTACACTGTTATCCAACAAGATTAGGAAAGGCATTCCTCCACCACTTCGAGGTGTTATCTGGCAGAGCATGTCTAGCGCCCGCGATGCCCACCTCGAGGAGAGGTTCGACCAGCTCTGCGGCGAATCCAGCCCGTACGAAATGCTTATTGGGAAAGATTTGGGCCGAAGTTTTCCAGGCGTTGACATGTTTCGCGACCCCGACGGTGATGGCCAGCGCATGCTCGGCCATGTCCTCAAATGTTTTAGCCTTTTTGATACAAAGATTGGTTACTGCCAAGGAC
>NZ_JAELTU010000804.1 GCF_016429015.1 Rhizobium sp. ASV20 | reverse complement strand
CTTAATACTAGGCTCCTTGGTTGAAAAAGGAGAAAATTTTGTTGAGCCACCTGTCGGGAGAGCAAATTAATAAAGCGACAAGCCAGTCGGCAAAATGCTACAAGAGCAGTGGGCTTGCAATCAGCCAATCTCACAGCCCACCCACGTACTACCTACGACGTAGTACCATTAATAAATCCGAGTAGGTATGTGCATGCGAGACATGATCAATCTGCAAAAGGCCAAGAAGCCCGCCCCCAGGAGGGGGAAGCGAGCACGCGACACCAGACTAACAAAAAGGGAAAGGGCTCAAGGCCAAGAGACCCTTGTCTCTCTATTCGTCAGCCCCAGCCCAGCGCGGGATAGTCTAAAAAAGAACAATGGAGATTTGCAAAGGCGCTAGGGGTCCAGAAC
>NZ_JAELTU010000803.1 GCF_016429015.1 Rhizobium sp. ASV20 | reverse complement strand
AGCCGGCACCGGCCGCCTTCACCGCTTTCGGCTTCCCGGATCAGGAAGCACGCGAGACCCATTACGCCGTGCACATTCCCTGGGTCATGGGTCTGATCGGCACGCGATCGTTGACAACCGAGATCCCTGGTATCGACAAGCTCGAGCAGGAGGCCAAGGATAATATCCGTCAGGGTATCAAGGCTTATGATGCGCTGACGAAGATCCGCGCGGCAAAGCCGGTCGCGGCGGGCGATGCCTCCCAGGATGTCGCCACGGCGGAGGCTCGCACTTCCTTCGAGGATATCGGGCATCAGCTGGGCTACGCGCTCTTGCTCAAGCGGTATGTCAATGACCCGCGTCAGGCGACCGAAGAACAAATCGCGCAGGCGGCGCGGGATACCATTCCCCATG
>NZ_JAELTU010000802.1 GCF_016429015.1 Rhizobium sp. ASV20 | reverse complement strand
CTGCCAATCAGTTTGCCCAGCCGTCGAGAATCTGCCGCCATTGGGTGAGGGATGGGGGGGTAGGATGCTGCAGGGTGAGTGGCATTCTGCAGGGTCTTCTTGTGGTGATATCAGGAGTGTGCCGATGAGGGAAGACAAAGCTGACGAGTCACGTTCACAGTCGTACAGGCGCACAAAGCGAGGGTATTGCAACGGGATAAGTCGGTTGAATGCATTTTCCTCGGGATTTTCGGACTTATTTATTCGGCTTAGGGTACTACGAGTACATTATTCGTAAGTCGGAACTTTGTTTGAATAGTCGGCAATGTCATGTGTCAAGTAGCTGCAGGAAAGCGAGTCAGGACAGGGTGCAGACTCATCCGCCACAGCCCGCTAGTCACCGCTAATAAGACAC
>NZ_JAELTU010000801.1 GCF_016429015.1 Rhizobium sp. ASV20 | reverse complement strand
AAAGATACGTATACAGAAAACTGGATATTGATTGACTTTAGGTTCTCCACCAAATGCATCTCGAGACGCTGGTTGCTGGCGCAGGCGTACTCGTAAATTGCGCTTGGAATGCCACGTCTGGGGAATACCGGGAAACCTGATACACTTGTGGGCACGTCGACTGGGGGGAAGGAGAGACAAGGCAAGCCGGCATTGAACCAAGATGCCGAGGAGAAGTCGAGAAATGCAGTAAATGCAGAAGAAATCGTTTGGGTACTTACGACAGAGGACGGCGGCCGTTGGGCTGCCAGTCGCGGTCCAGCTCAGCATCGGTGTATTCGCGTGTCTCCATCTCGGACATGGCTGTACTTTGTGTAGTATAGTATGTAATGTATGGGCAGTTCCTGCTAGGAAA
>NZ_JAELTU010000800.1 GCF_016429015.1 Rhizobium sp. ASV20 | reverse complement strand
ATCCATGGTTGCGAGAGCAAGAAGGCCACCGTAAACAGCAATGTCGTTGGGGCTGGCCAGGTCACTATACTCGGATGGAGGGACGTCAAAATCCGCCAGCAAAAAATGCTGTGCGGCCTCCAAAAAGTTCCCTTGCCCGAGATATGAAAGTCCAGAAACCACTTTGAAATATGTTTGTAGAGTCTTGTCGTCTTCGCCGTTTTGCACGCCGGTGATCTTGCCGATGTTGCTGAGGGCCATGGCCCAATCGCGACGCTGGAGCGAAACACTGACGAGGTGCATACCGCAGTCAATTATATGCTTTGTTGTGCTTACGTCCTGACGCATACGGCTATACGCATCAGCAGCTTCGTTGAGTTTGCCAATGCTTTCGAAATGTCGCCCTAAGTCCTCA
>NZ_JAELTU010000799.1 GCF_016429015.1 Rhizobium sp. ASV20 | reverse complement strand
CCTTCTAATTCCATAATCTTCTTTAAAGAGGAATACATGAGTACCTATTATATAATGTATTGCTGTTTGTTTGATCTAGCTTCGTAATATATCGCAGCAACGCTATTTAAAGTTCCAAGGGTACAATTCTAAATCGCAAGGCGATAGGTGAGCAAGAGGCGTAACTGTAAGTTTAAACTGAAATTTAAAAACTCCAATTTAATTATTCCAAAGCCACCTTCTTTAGAAAATTCCTCGTGTGAATTTGCTATGATGTGTAACAACTTATAGGCCAGGGTCACACAATCTATGACCACAACAAAGTTTCACAATGTCGACAAAATCTTTTATAATCGTGAAGATGAAAGTGCTTGTGGTTGGCAGCGGCGGGCGAGAGCATGCCCTGGTCTGGAAG
>NZ_JAELTU010000798.1 GCF_016429015.1 Rhizobium sp. ASV20 | reverse complement strand
TGACCTTGCCTGGGGCAGGGGAGTTGTTCGATTTTCGCACCAAGGATGTCCTTACGCCCGCATTCGCGGCGATCGCCGGCCTCGCCTTTAACGAATCGGCCTATCTTGCCGAGATCTTCCGTGCGGGTTTCAAGGCGGTCGATGGCGGCCAGACCGAGGCCGCGGAGGCTCTGGGAATGCGGCGCATGAAGATCATGTTCCGCATCATTATTCCGCAGGCGATGCGAATGATCATTCCGCCAACGGGCAACGAGACCATCGGCATGTTGAAGACCACGTCGCTGGTTCTGGCCGTCCCCTTTGCCTACGACCTGACATTTGCCGCCAATACGATTTCGAACCGTCTGTACATGCCGATCCCGCTGCTGGTCGTGGCTGGGCTCTGGTACCTGAC
>NZ_JAELTU010000084.1 GCF_016429015.1 Rhizobium sp. ASV20 | reverse complement strand
CGATCAGCTGTGGTGTCCGCAATTGCGGCATCCAGCTTTTGACGATCGACGCTCGTGGGGATCGCGACACAATCTGCGATAACGCAGGCTTGAGATTTGGCGGTTTTCGCCGGTGCGGGCCTAGACCGCGCGGCTGCTGTCGCGGGCAATCAGCTGCGGGGAGATTTGGACATTGCCTGCCTGCTGGGCACCATCAAGGATGTCGAGGATCAGTTGCGCGGTTCGTTCACCGATTTCCCGCGCGAAGGCGTTGATCGTCGTCAGCGTCGGCACACAGACCTCGCCGATTTCGTAATTGCCGAAACCGCCGATGGAAAAGCGCTCGGGCACGGGAATTCCGAGCCGCCGACATTCCGTCAGCGCACCATAGGCGGCCAGATCCGAGACGCAGACAACAGCCTGCGTATCCGGATAGAGTTCGATCAACTTTGCCATGGCATCGGCACCTTCGCGCATCGAAATCGGAGGCGATCCCGCCGCGATCAGCCGTGATGCGTCGAGCCCATGCGCCTCCATGGCGGCGACGAAACCGAGCCTGCGCTCGCTGCCGCGTGAATCTCGCTGGACGTCGCCGCCGATGAATGCGATGCGGCGACAGCCGAGGGCGACGAAATGATCGACCATGTCACGCATGACGGCGCTATTGGAGAAACCGACATAGTGGCCGATGGGATCGCCCGGAATGTCCCAGGTCTCGATCACTGGAATGGCGACCGTCTGCAGAAGCTTGCGAGCGCGCTGCGTGTGTGTACCGCCAGTCACGACGATCGCCTGCGGCTTGCGACGGAGCAACTGCTCGATCAGACGCTCTTCTTCTTCGACATTGTAGTTCGTGTAGCCAAGCAGAATCTGCATATCCCGCTTGGATAAAGTATCCGAAAGGCCGCCGACCGTATCGGCGAAGTTGGCATTGTTGATGGACGGGATGGTGACCGCGACAAAACCGGACTTTTGCGAGCGCAGATTGGAAGCCGTGCTGTCGAAGACATAGCCGAGCTCTTCAGCGGTTCTGAGAATCGCTTGGCGTGTCTCGGGGCTGACGAGCGTGTCTGCCTTGAAGGCACGCGACACCGTCATCGGGGAAACCCCCATGACGCGGGCGATATCTGCCATAATCGGCTTTTTTCGATCGTTGCTCATCCATGGCCTATGTTATCGTTACCATTAGAGTAGTATGCCGCCTCCATGAATGGCAAGGGGCGCAGTCGGGTGTCGCGCAAGACGAGTACCAGGCCTCGAGGCCCGGCACCGAACAATGTCTGCGGGCATCCTATAGGGGGAACTCATGCGCAAGCGTCACATGATGATGGATGCGCCCTTCGAAATAACGTGACAGCACCGCTTCGGTAGCCGCCCGCGCCTCGGCCCGCACCGGGCTTGACAGTGCATTGTCCACGGCAGCCATATCGGGATAGTTGACGGCCAGGATCATCGGATATTCCGGCGCGCCCTCGTCGCGGGCCTCGGCAAAGGTAACGCGTACGTCGAGAGCACCGGGGAATTGCTTCCACTTCGGCAGAATGGTTTCCATGACAGCCGCTCGAAACGCCTCTGCCTCCCCTTCCCTGATCTTGCCCTCGAATAATGCGTATCGTGTAATCATCCGGCGATCTCCTTATTCGGCCCTTTGAAGAATTCCATCAGCGCCGCCTGATCTTCGCCACCCAGCCCGGATGCCGTGAGCATGCGGTGTATCTCGGCACAGACGGCCGTCAGCGGCATTGCGGTATTGGTTCTGCGGGCCAGATCCTGAGCGCCGCTTAGATCCTTGACCATATTGTCGATCCGGCCGGTACGGCGATAATCTTTCGCGACATAGCGCGGCATATATTCCTGCAGAATTGCGCTGTCGGCCCGTCCACCCTTTAACGCCTGCGGGATTTTCGCGGCATCAACGCCGGCGTCGAGCGCCAGTTGCGTGGCTTCGGCAACCGCGAGGAAATTCAACGCGCAGAGAACCTGATTGATGAGCTTGGTGGTCTGACCCGCACCGACAGGACCCATATGCGTATAGTTCGAGGCCACATGTCGCAGAACTTGGTGTGCGTCCGTGACATCTTGTTCGCGTCCGCCGGCCATCAACGTCAACTGCCCGATCAGGGCCTTCGGCGCGCCACCGGAAAGCGGACTGTCCACCCAGCGCAGTCCCTTGTCTGACGCTTCCGCGGCAAGCGCCTTGGTCGCGTCGGGATCAATCGACGACATATCGATGATCAGCGCCCCTGGTCTTGCGCCGGCGGCGACGCCGTCTTGCCCAAACACCGCTGCATGGACGATCTTCGGTGAATTGAGACTAAGAATTATAAAATCGGAAACGGCTGCCGCTGCGGCTGCAGTGGCGGCCGGCGTGGCACCCCTTGCGGTCAGTGCGGCCACTTTGTCCTTGTCGAGATCAAAAACCGTTAAGCGATTTCCGGTCTCGACCAGCCGAGTACCGATCGCACCGCCCATTGCGCCGGCACCGATCAGCGCCACCTTATTGCTCATGATTGCACCTCCTCCAGGCTTGCAATAATGGCCGCAACGACCTTGTCCAACGGCTGATCGATATCGACGGTGATCGCTTCTTCGTCAGCACCAGGCGGTTCGAGCGCGGCAAATTGACTGTCGAGCAAGGCGGGGGGCATGAAGTGGTCCCGCCTTGCCTGAAGACGTCTCAGAATGGTTTCCGGCGTGCCGGCAAGATGAATGAACGAAACCCGCGCGCCGACGACCTCGCGAATGTGATCGCGGTAGATCCGTTTCAGCGCCGAGCACCCAATCAATGCGGTATCATCCGCCGAAGCCAGGCATCGACCGATCTTGTCGAGCCAAGGCCAACGATCGCTGTCGGTCAACGGTATGCCTGCACTCATCTTGACGACATTGGTCGCAGGATGAAGATCATCGCCGTCGACATAGATGCCGCCAAGGTGCTGCGCGAGCGCCAGGCCGACCGAGGATTTGCCGCAACCACTGACCCCCATGACAACGAAGCGGCGCGGTTCTTTGCCGTCAGAGCGAAGCTGTGATGCCGCCATCGACATAGAGCACGTGACCGTTGACAAAGGAGGAGGCGTCGGAGGCAAGGAAAATGCAGGCGCCAACCAATTCCTCAACGCGCCCCCAGCGCCCGGCAGGCGTGCGCTTTTCCAGCCATGCCGAAAAATCGGCGTCGGCAACCAGCGCGGCGTTCAATGGAGTGTCGAAATAGCCGGGCGCGATGGCATTGCACTGCAATCCATGCCTGGCCCAATCTGTCGCCATACCTTTTGTCAGGTTGCCAACGGCGCCCTTTGTCGCCGTATACGGCGCGATCGACGGCCGTGCGAGCGCCGTCTGCACGCTGGCGATGTTGATGATCTTGCCAGCACCCCGCTTGATCATGTGACGGGCAACGGCCTGACCGACATTGAAGACGCTCGATATGTTCGTACGCAAGAGCTGTTCGAAAGCATCCGCTGGAAACTCCTCGAGCGGCGAGCGAAACTGCATGCCCGCATTGTTGACGAGGATGTGGATCGCACCCGTTTCCGCCTCGAATGTATCGACGGCCCGGCGCACGGCTTCATGGTCGGTGGCATCGAATGCCAATATGTCCACCTCAGTGCCGAAGCCTTCGGCTGCCTTGGCAAGCTTTTCCCTGTCACGACCATTGAGCACGAGCGTTGCGCCGGCCGCCGCCAGACCTTTGGCGAGAGCCAGACCGATGCCTTGCGAGGAACCCGTCACCAGCGCCCGCCGCCCCTTGAGATCGAAAAGACCAAGCGACATCGTTTCCTCCGTTTTTTGTCTCGACAATAGTTGCGCCCCCTGTTTATGTTATCGATAACATTCCATGTCAAGGGAGGACGTGAAAGATGGGCAAGCCAACGATCCTGCAGATCGGCCCTTACCCGCAATGGGACCAGGACCCGCTCGAAGCAGCGTTTGAGGTTCATCGCTATTTCGAGGCGATCGACAAGAAAAAGCTGCTCGCCGAGGTCGGACCGTCGATCAGGGCGATTGCAACGCGGGGCGAGCTTGGCGCAAACCGCACTATGATCGAGGCCTGCCCCAATCTCGAAATAATCTCGGTCTATGGCGTCGGTTTCGACGCGGTCGACCTTCAAGCCTGCCGCGAGCGCGGCATCCGGGTCACCAACACTCCCGACGTCTTGACCAACGATGTCGCGGATCTCGGGATCGCCATGATGCTGTGCCTATCGCGCGGCATGATTGGCGCCGAAACCTGGGTGCGTGACGGCAGCTGGGCTCAAAAGGGCCTTTACCCACTCAAGCGCCGCGTCTGGGGACGGCGTGCCGGCGTGCTTGGCCTCGGCCGTATCGGCTTCGAAGTCGCCAAGCGCCTGAAAGGCTTCGACATGGAGATCGCCTATTCCGATGTTGAGGCAAAGCCATACGCATCCGACATGGCTTTCGTCGCCGATCCCGTCGAGCTCGCGACACAATCGGATTTTCTCTTTGTGACGCTCGCCGCGTCAGCCGCAACGCGTCATATCGTCGGGCGAAAGGTCATCGAAGCGCTTGGGCCTGACGGTATGCTGATCAACATATCCCGCGCGTCCAATATCGACGAAGAGGCGCTGCTGGAGGCGCTGGAGGCAGGCAAGCTCGGAACCGCGGCACTCGACGTCTTCGAAGGCGAGCCGAAGCTCAATCCGCGCTTTCTTGCGCTCGACAATGTGCTTCTGCAACCTCATCATGCATCCGGCACGATCGAAACGCGCAAAGCCATGGGCCAGCTCGTGCGCGACAATCTCATTGCCCATTTCGCCGGCCAAGCGCTGCCGACACCCGTTCTCTGAGGAGCAAGACATGAAAGCCATCGTCGCTCACGCCGCCAAGGATGTGCGGATCGAGGATCGTCCAGAGGAAGACCCGGGTGAGGGAGAAGTCAAGCTGAAGCTTGCGACCGGCGGGGTGTGTGGCAGCGATCTGCATTACTACCATCACGGCGGCTTCGGCACAGTGCGCTTGAAGGAGCCGATGATCCTTGGCCATGAGGTCAGCGCGACCGTGATCGCCCTTGGCGCAGGCGTCCAAGGTCTCGAGATCGGCCAACTCGTTGCTGTTTCCCCCTCCCGGCCCTGTCGGACATGCCGTTACTGCCTGCAGGGTCTGCCCAATCAATGCCTCAACATGCGCTTCTATGGCAGCGCCATGCCCTTCCCGCATATTCAGGGTGCGTTTCGCGAGACGCTGGTCGCCGATGCGATCCAGTGCGTGCCCGCTGATGGCCTAACCCCGGGCGAAGCAGCGATGGCAGAACCGCTGGCGGTAACCTTGCATGCAACGAGGCGGGCCGGCGAAATGCTTGGCAAGCGCGTCCTCGTGACCGGCTGCGGTCCGATCGGCGTCCTGTCGATCCTGGCGGCACGCCGGGCGGGTGCAACAGAAATCGTGGCGACAGATCTTTCGGATTTCACTCTGTCGCTCGCCAGGGAAGCGGGCGCCGACAGGGTCATCAATACCAAGAACGAGCCCGAAGCGCTTGCAGCCTATTCCGCGGATAAGGGCACTTTCGATGTGCTCTACGAGTGCTCGGGTGCTGCTGCTGCCCTCATCGGCGGCATTGCTGCACTGAGACCACGAGGGATCATCGTCCAGCTTGGCATTGGCGGCGACATGAGCCTGCCGATGCTGGCGATCACCGCCAAGGAGCTGGAACTGCGCGGCTCGTTTCGCTTCCACGAGGAATTTGCCGTCGGCGTCGACCTGATGCGCAAGCGCCTTATCGATGTGCGGCCGCTTATCACACATACGGTACCACTTTCCGATGCGATAAGCGCCTTCGAAATCGCCTCGGATCGAAGCAAGGCGATGAAAGCACAGATCGTTTTTGCCTGATCTCAAGCAAATTTATCTGACGTTCGCCCCGCAGCAGCGCCGGCGGACGTCACGCCAGCTGGTTTCTAGTCTGAATCCGCGCCGATCGCCTTGAGTGCGGCGCGGGCCACCTGCTCGTCCTGCTCGCCGGAGCCCGATCCTATTCCGATCCCGCCGACAACCTCGCCGGCCACCCGGATCGGCAGACCGCCGCGCAAACCCGTCATGCCTCCGTGCGTGGCGACCGCCAAGGGCACTCTCGCATGCTCCGGCAAGGTATGGCTTGGGGCGCCAATGGAAGCAGCCGTCTGTGCCTTTGCAGTTGCGCTTTTCAGCGACTGAAAGCGCGAGCCACGCATGCGGAAGGATCCAAGCGTCACACCGGAATGGTCGACGACGACAATGCATTGCGGCTGATCCATTGCAACTGCTGCCGAAACGGCAGCACTCAGCAACGTCATCACGCCTTGATCGCTAAGCACACTCTGCGTCAAAACATAGTTCATGAAAGGCTCTCCCGCTTGCGGACTGAATTGAATATGTTATCGATAACACATCGATACCCTGATGCAACCCAACGGGAGCTATTGCCGCGATGTCGTTCTTTGAGACCATGGACCCTGCCTTCGGAACATTCGTTCTCGGCAATGCGCCTGCCAAACAGCTTGCAACCGGCTTCGATTGGGTCGAAGGACCTGTCTGGTTCGGGGATCTCAATTGTCTGCTGTTTTCCGACATCCCCAACAATCGCATCATGCGCTGGGTACCAGGTATCGGCATCAGCGTGTTTCGTGAGCCATCCAATTTTTCCAATGGGCACACGCGCGACCGGCAAGGTCGGCTCGTCAGTTGCGAGCATGGCGCAAGACGCGTGACGCGCACCGAATATGACGGATCGATCACGGTGATCGCCGATCACTACGAGGGCAAGCGACTGAATTCGCCCAACGACGTCGTGGTCACCTCGGACGGCGCCATCTGGTTCAGCGATCCGCACTATGGCATCGCCACCGATTACGAAGGGCATCGCAGCGAGCAGGAACTGCCTTGCAATGTTTACCGCGTCGACCCGTCCGGCGCGATGCAGGCGGTGCTGACCGACTTCAACTGCCCGAACGGGCTCGCCTTCAGCCCGGACGAGAAGCGGCTTTATGTCGCCGACACCGGCCGCATGCATGGCAACGACCCACAGCATATCCGCGTTTTCAATGTCGGCGATAACTGGCGGCTATCCGGTGGCGAGGTGTTTCATGTCATTGCGCCCGGCTGCGCTGACGGCATGCGCGTTGATACCGACGGCAATCTGTGGTCGTCGGCGGCCGATGGCGTGCACTGCATCGCGCCCGACGGGCATCTGATGGGCAAGATCCTGGTGCCGGAGACGGTATCCAATCTCTGCTTCGGCGGCCGCGGCAAGCATAAGCTCTTCATAACGGCGACCACCAGCGTCTATTCAGTCGCGCTCAACCGCAGCGGCGCACTTTGAATGCTGCTGCCATTGGGCAATCGCGCTTGAAACCTCCGTCTAAAAGAGCGGCATTGGTTGAGAGCGAGGCGACGATTGGAGAACTTTGAAATGACGGTGACGCCGCAAACCCCTTAACCGCGAATGAGCTATGTCGAGCCTCGTAATGCACGCGTTTGACCCGATCAAATACTGCAGGATTAGCATACTCGCATCGCCGACGGCGGTTAAGCACCACATTCCAATTCGAAGATGTGAGAGTATGAAGTAATCGCCAAGCAGTCGCCCGGCGATCTGGCCCTGCCGTTCGAAACCATCAGCCCGCGATCGGCTGGCTGGTCAAGTCCGGATCACCATCGAAGAAAAGGTAGATCGCGGCGATCTTGCCGTCCTTCGCGACGATGAAATCCGTGCCTGCATAAGCCGGTGGTTCGCCGGGTGCTCCAGCCACCCATTTCACTCGCCCTGCCCGCTCGTGGAGAACCTCCGCCGGGGCGATCGTGGTATATGCGAATGTCGGATGGGTGGCGCGAATGATCCCGGCGATGCGTACGATTTCGTCGCGGCCGGAGTAGATCCGATGCGGCTCGACGAATATGGCATCCTCATGAAGGATTTCCTCTGCAAGCTTCAGGCGGAGGGCTTGGTCGCCCTCCCCGAAGATCCCGTGTAAATTCTGCTCAAGCAGCGTTGCTATGTCTGCCATCATCATTGTCCCTGGGGTTAGATTTGAGCCTGACCGCCGTCGACGAAAAGTTCGACGCCGTTGATGAAGGAAGCGTCGTCAGACGCGAGGAAGAGGACGGCCTTGGCAATCTCCTCCGGCTGCCCGATACGGCCTGCTGGAATGAGGCTCGCGAGATAGCTTTTCGTGTTTTGTGCGTTCTCGCCATTGCCAAAGAGTTCGTTGAGGCCGGCTGTTTCGGTCACGCCGGGGCTGATGGCATTGACGCGAATACGACGATCTTTCAGGTCCAGAATCCAGTTGCGTGCGAAATTGCGAATGGCGGCCTTGGTTGCCGAGTAGACGCTAAAGGCCGGAGTGCCAGAAATGCTGGAGGTCGACGATGTGAGGATGATCGAGCCACCGTCACGCAGAAGCGGAAGCGCCTTCTGCACGGTGAATAGCGTGCCTTTCACGTTGGTATCGAATGTCTTCTGATAGTGTTCCTCCGTAATCGAACCGAGGGGTGCCATCTCGCCGCCGCCGGCATTGGCAAAGACCACATCGATATGCGAGTGCTTCTGCTGAACCGCGTCATAGAGACGGTCGATATCGACAAGCTTGCTCATGTCAGCCTGCACGCCCGTGACATGGCCACCGATCTGCTGGATGGCAGCATCGAGCGCCTCCTTGCGGCGACCGGTAACGAATACGGACGCGCCTTCGTCCGAGAAGGCCTTTGCCGTTGCAAGACCAATTCCGCTCGTACCGCCGGTTACGATGACGACCTTGTTTTCGAACTTTCTGCTCACTGTATTGCTCCTTTTGTGACGGCCCCTTGCCGGTGAGAGGAACATGCCTGCAGAACGATGCTGTATATAGACGGCAAATTTGCTATTCAGCGTTCCAAATGGAGAACGATGATGAGAGCTGACCTGAATGACCTTTTCTACTTTGCAGAGGTCGTCGCCCATGGCGGGTTCGCGGCCGCGGGGCGCGCATTGCGTGAACCAAAGTCCAAACTCAGTCGGCGGGTTGCCGGGCTGGAGGCTCGGCTCGGAGTGCGGCTGATCGAGCGTTCGAGTCGACGCTTTCGCGTGACTGATGTCGGCCAATCCTTCTATGAGCGCTGCAAGGCAATGCTTTCGGAGGCCGAGCGGGCCGAAGCCCTGGTGGCCGAGGCGCAATCGGAGCCGCACGGTCTGATCCGCATGAGTTGCCCGACAGGGTTGGTGGAACCCATCTCCTCTGTTTTGACGGGCTTCCTGGCACAATATCCAAAGGTCCGCCTGCAACTCGTCGCGCTTGACCGCCCGGTCAATCTTATCGATGAGCGTATCGACGTCGCGTTGCGCGTGCGAACCTCAATGGAGGGCGACGCGTCGTTGACGATGCGATCGCTTGGCAATTCGGTCCGCATTCTTGTCGCAAGCCCGCAAATCGCCAGCCGCATTGGAGACATCGATGGCTTGGTCAGAGAGCCAACTCTCTCGACCACGGATGATCATGGTGAGGTGAACTGGTTTCTTGAGACCGATGACGGTCGAACCCATGCGGTTAGCCACCAACCGAGGATGGGGTGTGCAGACTTCACGGCCGTAAGGGCCGCGGCGCTGGCTGGCCTCGGCGTCGCTTTGCTGCCTGATCACACATGCAGACAGGCGCTGAATGAGGGAAAACTGGTTCGGGTGCTTCCCGCCTGGCATGGCGTGCAGGGTCTCGTCCACCTGGTATTCACCACCCGTCGCGGTCTTCCACCGGCCGTCCGAAAACTCATCGACAGCCTCGCCATCAACTTCCCCAAAGACACGCTTGTTCGATGATCTACGCGAGATGAGGCGAATTGCCATACTGATGTTTTGATCAGCACCTTTTAAACTGATGATATAGTCGAGCTTTCAAACCAAGTTGCGGTAACACAGACAGCGACCGCGCGGACTGAAATGACCGCCTCGCGCTCATGACGATATTCAGCTACACGCCGCCGCTATGACCAAGCGCAGGGGGAACGACATGACAAGAAATGTCGAGTACACAGTGTTCCAGGGACGTGCGGGAGACCATAACGATTTGGCGATGCCAGGTGCCGCGGCGATCGGGGAAGAGTTGTATCGGCGAACCGGCATTTCTCCAACGGTGATCGGACGTCCGCAACCTGCTCTGAACATCGGCTGGCGCCAGGAACTGGATGCAGCACTTCCGGCACTCAAGGACATAAAGTCCCGGTTTGATGAAGTATTTGCTGGAGGTGCTGCATCTGTCGCCGCCACAAGCCGTTGTGCCGTCTCGCTTGCAACGCTTCCGGCGGTCGCCAGGCATCATCCTTCGGTATGTATCGTCTGGTTCGATGCACACGGAGATCTCAACCCACCGGCGGCGAGTATCACGGGTTATCTTGGTGGACTGGCTCTGGCAGGACCCCTTGGTCTTTGGGATTCCGGGCTTGGAGCGGGTTTAAGCCTGGGCCAAGTCGTTCTCGTCGGTCAACGCGACCTTGATCCTTACGAGCTGGATCTCATCAAGCAGCACAGCATCCCGCATATGAAGCAGGGACCGGACCTTGCGACAAAGTTAAAAGCTGCAATCGCCGGCCGTCCGGTTTACGTTCATTTGGATTGCGATGTCTTGGAACCAGGCATTGTGCCAACCGACTACAAGAACGAAGGAGGTCTTTCTCTGGAGGATTTGTGCGCGTGCTGCGAGGTGATCGCAGAGCATGATTTCGTTGGGATCGAAATTGCCGAGTTTCAGGTTTCCTGGGCAGTCGACAGCCCGCCTGTGTCTCCGAAAGCCCTGCTCGACGCGTTGGAACCTGTCTTGAAAACGGCCTCGCTCTGAAACGAATTTGGCCCATTGAGGTCCAAAGCTCACATGCTTCGAATGGAAACGATAATCCATCACCCTGAGCGTATCGACGCGCAGGGTGGGCAGTTGTCCCAGATCCGCGGTGATGCCGACCTGGCCTCATTTTACTCAAGCTATCCGGTGAACTCTGCGGCAAGCATCAAGATGTGCTTGGGCTGTTTGCGCCGACTGGAGACATTGCGATGGCAGAACTCTAGCCAGCTTTTTTGCCACCAACATTAGCTGGTCCGCTCTCAAACGCGAATAAATTGTCAGCCATGAAGTCCACGAACACGCGAATCTTGGGCGATAGATAACGGCTCGTCGGCCAAAGAACGCGGAAAACACCTGCTTCTGCTGTAAAATCATCGAGTATCGAGATCAGCTTGCCTTCTCCTATCTGCTGAGCCACTGCGAAATGCGGCAGACATGTTATGCCAAAGCCATTCTCGGCAAGGTGAATGAGCGGCTCAAGTGTGCTGGCTACTGTTGTCGTCGGGAGCGCGATGCGCAGGTCTTTACCGTCCCTGGCCAGCGGCCACGGTTCCAACTTGCCTGAGTTTGCATATCTGTGATGCATACACCGATGACCCAGCAGGTCCTCAGGGAGTTGCGGCACGCCTTCTGTTCCGAGATAGTCGGGCGAGGCGACTATTCGGTGTCGGAAAGCACCAAGCTTCCGGCTCATCAGCCGCGTGTCTCGCACCTCGCCCGTGCGGACGACGGCATCGAAGCCTTCTTCGATCACATCAACCAGGCGGTCGGTAAAATCCAGGTCGAGCCTGATTTCCGGATAGGCTTTCATGAAAGCCGATATCGTCGGCATCAGCAACATTCCCGTCAGCGGAAAACTGACACGCAACAGGCCGTGAGGCGTGCTGTGGGACCTTGAAAGCTGCGCCTGTGCCGCATCCAGCTCGGACAGGATGCGTCGGCAAGTATCGAGAAAGTAGCCGCCTTCCTCCGTCAAGGTCATGCTTCGGGTCGAGCGGTGGAATAGACGCACGCCCATCTCCTGTTCAAGACGCGCGACTGCCTTGCCAACCGCGGAGCTTGAGAGGCCCAGGCGTTGCGAGGCTGCGACAAAGCTGCCGCCTTCCGCAGTTTGAACGAAAATACCCAGCGTACCAAGCCTATCCATGCTTCTCCTATTCAGGAATAAATTTCCGATCTGATTGGAATACGCGACCGTTTATCGCGTATCACGCAGCCGATATCCAGTGCCGCACGGCAAACGATGCCGATTTTCATCAGAGGGAATACGCAATGGATACGAAATTCACCGCCGGATTTGCCATCTCACCGGAGCCAACCACTTTCATCGTCAACGTTATTCATGCCCATCCCGGCAAGCAGGATGAAGCGTTTCAGATTATTCAGGACGTCGTCCACTACGTGGCAGAGCGAAAGGCGGGATTTCTCTGGAGCAATCTGGCCAAAAGCACCGACGGGCTGACCGTGGTCAACATTGAGGCAATCCAGGGCGCAGGCAATGTCGACGAGTTCTTCTCCGATCCTGTTTTCGTTGAAAAATTCCGTAAGCTGGACACTGTCTCTACCAGCAAATTCCATACGTACACTGTTGGCGATCTGGTTCTGCCCAAACTCGCACAGGCAGATTGAACACCATGTCGACCCCTCAAAAACGAGCGGTGAGCAAAAGGCCGGATCACCCTCGGTTGCCGCTGGCAGCCTTGCTTGCACTTGCCATGTCCGGGTTCATCACTATCCTGACAGAGGCCCAGCCAGCAGGGCTTCTCCCACAAATGAGCGCGGAGTTGGCTGTCAGCCACTCTGCTATCGGCCAACTCATAACGGTATACGCCATCGGTTCACTGGTGGCGGCCATTCCGCTCACCGCCGCTACCCAGCATTTCCGCCGTAAACCGCTTCTCCTTTGCGCTATCGCCGGTTTTGCCGTCGTCAACACAATAACAGCGCTCACAGAAAGTTTCGCAATCATGCTTCTGGCACGCTTCGTTGCAGGCGTTTCAGCAGGCCTGCTCTGGGCGATGATTGCCGGATATGCGGCACGCATGGTTCCCGATCAGCTCAAAGGACGTGCGATCGCTATTGCGATGGTGGGTACGCCGTTGGCGTTGTCGATCGGTATTCCTGCCGGGACACTGACGGGGACAGTCATCGGCTGGCGAATTACATTTTCGATCATGACCGCACTGACCGTGGTTTTGGTTGGGTGGGTCTGGGCGAAGGTACCCGATTATCCGGGCACCACAATCAGTGGCCGGGCTTCGATCAGGGGCACGTTGGCAATCAGCGGAATCAAATCGGTATTGATGGTGACTCTGCTCTTCGTTCTGGCGCACAACATCCTTTATACCTACATCGCGCCGCTCGTGGTGCCAGCGGGGTTAATCCGGAAACTCGACATCGTTCTGCTGGTGTTCGGGGGAATGGCTATAGCGGGGATCGTCATCGTCGGTTACCTGATCGGCCGATGGCTGCGAGCGCTGACCCTCGCATGTATCATGCTGTTCGCAATGGCTGCGTTACTGCTGGCCATCGGAGGCGAGGTGCCGCAACTATTCTGGCTGGCAACTGGCGCGTGGGGACTGGCGTTCGGAGGCGCGGCCACCCTGTTTCAGACGGCGGCCGCGAACACATCAGGGCAGGCTTCGGATGTCGCGCAATCGATGATCGTGACCGCCTGGAATTTGGCGATTGCGGGCGGCGGTATCGTCGGCGGCCTGCTGCTCGAACACTCTGGTGTCGGATGGCTCTCGTGGTCGGTTCTAGCGCTGTTGTTGCTCGCCCTTGGTATCGCTTTCCTCGCAAAGGACAGCGCCTTCCCGCCAAACCAATCAGCTTTGTGACGCCTGGCTTGGGTGTTGGCATGTGCGCCAACCGAGCGCGGGAGCGATTTGAGACGTAATTGCCTCGAGTAGATGAATATTAGGGTCCACCCCTAACCGATTTGAGATCGTGACGGTGAGTGTATCGGCAGCACTGACAGCTGTGTCACTTTTAAGATCATCAACGAGTTGGTCTGGCTCTCCCGCATAAACCTTGCCAAAGCGCGACAGGGATCCATTGAGGACCCCAATTTCATCTCGCGAACCTCGTGCGCGATCGAAATACCGGCGGTCTATGTCCGTTGTGACGGGCAAAATACTGCGCGCAACAGCCACGCGCGGCGTACGCGCGTGGCCAGCATCTTTCCAGGTCTTGCGGAAAACGTCGATCTGTTCCCCTGGAGTTCATGGAATGGTGTCCCGGTATTCTCCGACATAGCGTGCTGGTCATAAGGCTCATGCCTTGCTGCGCTGCCCATACCGCAGAGGCTCTTGTCGCCGAGCCCCACCAGATGCGGTCAGAGAGGCCCTTTGATTGTGGCTGGATTGCCAAGTTGGGGGCGGCGCCTTCCGTCAGATGATGGGAGCGCGCGCTCGGCTGACCGCCAATCGCCTTTCGAAAGCGCATCGCGTGGGCCTGCGCCATCTCAACATCATTGCGTCCATCTCCCGGTATGAAGCTACCTGTCTCATAGCCGCGCTCGGCTGTTTCCTGATATCCCCGGCTGATCCCGAGTTGCAGTCGACCTGAGCTGATTGGGTCGGTGTCGAGCTTGCTGCAGATCCGTCAGACGCTGAACGCACTTGCAACTCATTTGAGTTACCCTTGTCGAAGCAGACGGTGTCGCACCATTTCAAGATTTTGCTCTCGACCGGACTGATCAAGCAGTTCAATTACGGCAGTCGGCAGGGCATATCCTTGCGATGCGATGCTGTTGAGGCGCAATTCCCCGGCCTTTTGGATTTGCTGAGAGAGCTTGAATATGCACCTATTTTTCTCGCCCGCCACCCGCGCGGATCATAGTCGACGCACGCACTGAAAAATAGCCGATAGTTATTTTGCATGCTTTGGGCGGGAGGCCGAAGCGAATCTGTGAACGACGACACCAAATGGACGGCATGTCTATGGTGGACATGCGCGGATTGACTTTGCATCCGCGCATGCAGTCAGATCTTGGCCGCTACCCGTCGCGCTGCAGCCTTCGCGGCCTCGAGCGCCGGAGCGCGACGGGCCAGAACGGAAGTTGCAAGCGCTTGCCCCGCCTCTTCCGGTGAGCCCGCATGGAAGGGTGGTTGCGGATCGTATTCCAGTAGCAATTGTATGAACTTGGCCGTGTCCTCGCCGCGAAGCCTAGCTGCAAGTGTAAGGCCAAAATCAATCCCGGCCGTGACGCCGCCACCGGTGATCACGTTGCCGTCGGCAACCACCCGCGCCTTGGTCGGCGTTGCACCGAACAAGGCCAGGAGGTCGCGCGTGTACCAGTGCGACGTCGCGCGCTTGCCCTTCAATAGTCCGGCCGCGCCAAGCAGAAGCGATCCCGTGCAGACGCTCGTCACCCAGCCGGAACGGGTCCCGCGAGAACGCACGAAGCCGACCACATCGTCATCTTCCATCATCGCAGTCGTGCCGCTAAGACCGCCCGGCACAAACAGGACATCGGCCTCTGGCGGGCATTCGGCAAAGGTCGTTGTTGGCGCAACGGTGACACCGCTATCGGTCCTTACCGGATCCATTGTCTTCCAGGCGAGATGAACGTCGGCCATCATCATATTGAAACATGTCAATGGCCCAACCAGATCGAGCAGGATCATACCTGGATGGACGAGCGCGACGACGGTGAGGCGTTTTTCCGCTTCGCTGCCGGCGCTCGCCGATCGGGTGGCCAGTCCGAGGGATGTGAGCGCAACCAGCGCGTTGAAGTCTCTGCGCTTCATCTTACGCCCCATCCGAGTGTTTCAACAGGACATCACGAATCTTGGCCAGTGCCTGTGCACGATCCATGCCGTACGGAATCAAGCCCTTCAGTCTCCCGTCGGCACCGATCAGCAACAAGGAGACTGTATGGCTCATGTGATAGTCATTGTTTTCGCTTGGAAGCTTTTCTGCGTGGATGATCCAGCCATCTGCGACTTTCTTCATCTCTTCCGGCTTCCCAGTAATGCCGGTGATACGGCTGCTGAAAGCATTGACGTATTCATGCATGACCTCTCGAGTATCGCGCTCTGGATCAATCGAGAAAAAATAGGCCCTAAGGGCCTTGCCCTCTTCCCCAAGAGTATTCATCCAGTCGGCGACCTCATAAAGGGTGGTCGGGCACGCCTCCGGGCAATGGGTGTACCCGAAGTAAACAAGAGCCGGATGCCCTTTGAAGATCGACTGATCGACAGGTCGTCCCTGGTCGTCGATCAATGAAAAATTCGCGTCGAATGGAACGGCTCTCGGTGTTTCGATATAGATCGAAAACATCAGCGCGAGGAGAGCTCCGACGAACAGCATGGCAGCGGACGCAGCCACGATCGCAAGGGTTTTCGGTTTCATTGTGCGTGCCCTTCATGGACGTCATGCGCGCTGCCGTCGGTCTCGTTGGTCATGTCCATACCAGGCATGACCATTGCCCCATGATCCATGGCGCCATGATCCATGCCGCTGTCCGCACCACCGACATCATCGAGCGGTCCGGCAATCTTGCCGACGGTAAAATCGACATCGACTTGACCCGCCTTTTCGAAGCTCAATATCGCTTTGATCGTCTCACCCTGCTTGAAGGGTTTGGCGATGTCCTGGAACATCAGGTGGTAGTTCGGCTCCAGCTTTATAGTCTGACCGGCCGGAATGACGAGGCCGCCCTTCAGCTCGCGCATGATCATGATACCGTTGTCCATGCTCATCTGGTGCAGTTGCACGGTCTTCGCGCGTGCAGAGCTTGCACCAACCAGCCGGTCGGGCTCGCTGCCCGTATTGGTGATCGTCAGATAGCCGTCACCGACCTTTGCACCTGGCACCATGGCGTGTGAGGCTGCATGATCAATCCGAATACTGCCGGGGACTTTGTCCTCCGCTGCCGCAGTTGCTGCAACCAGCAGGGCAAAGAGAAAGGATGCCACGGCCCTCTTGGTCCTATGCGCCGCCGCCATGAAGGGAGCATGGCGCGTGATGACGGAATAGAGCGACATGCGGGATAGCGCGCGCGCTGCCGAGTAGGTGGTCGTAATGGTAGACATGACAATTGATCCGAATCCACAGCCGACTGCGTGCAGGCAGCCAGGCCAACATTGTAAAGGCGCGCTATGGCGACTGCCGTAACGCTGGTTCAGCTAAGGATCGGATCGGCGGGCGGCGCCCTGGGGCCGGTGTTCGGCGGGTAAAGCTGGCGATGAACGGCTTCAGCACGACGGGGCAATTCCACCGCGAACGCAAAGCCTATTGGTGCGCCGACGATGTCTGCGGGGGTCGGCAGCACGACAGACGCGCTGATACGGCACGCGTCGCAACCAGTCAGATGGCCGACCTTACCGTGTTCCTTTCCCGCACCGTCGATGACCGTGACGCAGAGTGTCGGGAGCGTGCCATCGGGAAGGACAAATTGTGCGAGTTCTGCCGGCGAGAGCTGGTTTGCCGGCACAGCAGGAACCTGGTGTGCAAATCCAACCAAAAGCAAAGCGAGCGCACATAGAGTACGCACAATCCACTGTTCGATCTGCTGTCCCAGCTGCTGCAATCAATCCCCCCGCCAAAAAGGCGACAAAGATGCCATATCGACATTTCCCGTTGCTCTCAATGCGACAAACGGTGTCAGGCTAGGGTGTCTTCGAACCTGCAGAAGGTATCGTAACGAGGTTAGCATACATTTCGGATTGCCTGCCTGCCGCTTCCAATCCGGGATGGGTTTAAGCGCTGCTGTCCTTTCCGCACGCGACAGCGAATTGAGAGTTGGGACGCTGGACGTCAACACCATTCGCGTCGACCCTTCCGTGACGATATGCCGAGCTGGCGTCGAAAGGCGGCAGCGAAGTGGCTGGCATTGGCGTGATCACGGTCAGTCGTGAGGCGTCCAAGGCCTCTGGGTTTGCCTCGGCCCAGCGCGTGTGAACACCGAGCACCTTTTCGGGGCTGGATTTCCAAATAGCAGCCTTGATTGTCGCAAGTCGACCGCCGCATTTAAGCACACCGAAGCTGTTCCATGGTTCCCCGGCGCAATAGCCGTCTATCGCCCCGGACAGGAGAGCGTCGCCCATGTCCGGCGGCGGCAAGACCGCAATTTCAACATCACGATCAGGATCAATACCACTTGCCGACAGCCAATAGCGCAGTTCGTAGTTGTGACCAGAATAGGAATGGACCACGCCGAAGCGCAATCTGTCCGGCTTACGACGCTCGATAACCTGCCTCAGAGCCGCCCCATTTTGCCGGGCATCAAGGTCGGCTGTCGCGCCGCAATCGGCCATCTGCTGCCACAGATCGGCGGCAACAGTAATCGCGTTGCCACCCAGGCCGAGCGCCATTGGGACGATCATTTGAAGGGCCGGTGCCATAAGCCCGAGATTGCATGCGATCGGCAATGGCGCAGGTATGTGGGCGACGTCGAATTGTCTGACGGCCAGCCGATCCCGCACCGTTGCCCATGAACGCTCACGAACAAGATTGAGATTTACCGACTGTTCCTCGGCAAATCCCTTCTCTTTGGCAACGACAAGCAGCGCGCTGTCAAAAAGCGGCAGAAAACCAGCCGTGATCTCATAACCGTTTTTCATACGTCGACTCCAGGATCAAGCAGGCTGGCGGCGAGCAGCAAGCTTTGCGCAATTTCGGCGATCTTTCGATTTTCTTGCATCGCCGCCTGTCGCAGTCGCGAATAGGCTTCTTCTTCCGATAATCCGCGCGAACGCATCAGCAGGTGTTTGGCGCGGTCGATCAATTTGCGACTTTCAAGCTGGCTACGTGCCTCTTCCAGTTCGCGATTTAGTCGCGAAAACGCGTTGAAGCGGCTGATCGCCATCTTGAGGATCGGTCGCACGCGTTCCTGTTTGAGGCCGTCGACGACGTAGGCGGAAACACCAGCCTCAACGGCGGCCTCTATGGAAGCCTCGTCCGATTTGTCGACGAACATCGCGATTGGACGCTTCACCGCCCGTGAAATCTGAAAGAGGCTTTCCAGCATGTCGCGGTTTGGATTCTCGATATCTATGACAATGATATCCGGATTGATTTCCATGATGCGCCTTGCGAGGCCGTTCATGTCACGAATGATCGTCACATGATCGTAGCCGGCTTCACGCAGGCCTAGCTCAATAATCGCTGCGCGAATGCTGTTTTCGTCGATGACAAGCACATTTAGTTTGCTGGAAGTCGTCGTCGGGTTTGCCACAGACTTATCGCAGTCCCATGTCGTTTAGCATATCTCGATATGCTGGCAGCGGTGATCTAGAAGCCATTATCATGCGCCATCCCCGTGTCGTAAGCCGTTATGCTCTTCCCAGCAGCAATTGAATGCGAAAACATCCTCCAAAAATCAAGCAACCCACCCACGAAAAGATAGCTTCAAGACCCGTCAGCGCGACAAGAGGCAAACAATACCGGTTCCGTGACAAATGGCATTTTGACGAGGCCGTCGTTTGGATCCGTGGCAAGAAGCACCGGCTTTGACGCGCCGTCGATCAGGACGGCATCGTCCTGCACGCTCTGGTGCAAAGCCGTCGCAATGCCAAGGCGGCCAAACGCCTGATCCGCAAGCGATTGAGGGGCCGGGGCCGATCGCCGCGGGTGATAGTCACCGACATGCTTTGCTCCTGCGATGCCGCAACGCAGAACATCATGCCTGCGCGTCGAGCATCGCTCCCACAAGAGCTTGCAGCATCGGGCGGAAAAATCCCATCAGCCGATCCGGCGACGAGAGCGGATCGTGAAACGCGTCAAGTCACGGCGACATCTCATGCGGCCATCATCGCCAATTGCGTTCAGCGGCGTTGAACCTATGAGCGAAAATCGCTCTGGCATGAACCAGAGGGCGCGAGCGGGCTACGACTGCCTCGCCTCCGTTACGTTTACGATGCCTCCCAGAGCCACTCTGGCATTGGCGTAAAATTCGTGTCGATACCCCGCCACTCGCCAGCTTGAATGCACCAGATCTTGGTGGCTCCCACTCTCCACATCTAGGATCCCATGGATCTGCCCCGCTGTGGCGCGCCACAGCGGGGCAGTCGACATCATTGATTATTTCAAGCCGGCAATTGAAATACCCAGTTGGCGATCAGCACGATGGCGAGGCCGCCAACCAAGGCGAGATATGGCAGAATTCCCGCTTTCTTCACGCCAAGGTCCTGACCGAGCAGGCCCAGATCGTCCATGGCTCCGGCCGGAAACTTGCCGCCGTCACGGATGTAGTGCCGGTATGCGAAAACTGGCAGGATCAGCGCGGCGAAGGCAAAGCCGATCCAGAGCGCATTGGCATAGCCCCAAACCTTGGCGCCGGCGCCGAGAAACAGCGCGTTGACGAAGGCCAGAATGGTGTTGAGACCGATCAGCCAGGACGGTGCCTTCCACGGGCGTTCGACATGGCCTGAGTCCATGCGGTGGATCCAACCGGAGTTGAGATTGAGGAAGTTGAAGATGATGTAGCCGACATTGGAGACAGCGAGCACGAAGAAATAGCCGCTGGTGTCGGATGCAATGGCGAGAAGGGAGAGGTTGAAGGCGAAGTCAGTCCACATAGCCCTGGTCGGAGCGCCATGCTCGTTTACATGGTCGAGATATTTCGGCAACCAGCCGTCCTTCGATCCCTGATAGAGCGTACGCGAAGAGCCGGCCATCGCGGTCATGATGGCTAGGAACAGGGCCATGATCATCAGGATAACGAGGAGCTGGGTGACGATACGACCTGCGCCGATGAGGCCACCGAGCGCTTCAGCAACACCGGTGCCGTCGACGATGCCGGGTGCCAGCATGCCGGCGTGGCCGAGCACGCCCTGGAAGGCAAAGGGCACGAGGAAGAAGAAGATGCAGCACGCAAGACCGGAATAGAAGATCGCCTTGAAAGTGTCCGTCTTCGGATTCTTCAGTTCCCGTGTATAGCAGACCGCCGTTTCGAACCCATAGGTCGACCAGGCGGCAATGTAGAGACCGCCAAGGAAAAGCGTCCACCCACCATTGCTCCATGTTCCGTCTGTCCCGGCATAGGCAGCCGTCGGCGGCACCAGACCGGTGACGTTACTGGAGATGATCTGTCCGCTGACAATTGGATAAATGCCGATGACAAGCAGCGGGACGAGGACAATGATCGCCAGCCACTTCTGCACACTTGCCGTCTCGGAGATACCACGATGCTGGATCGCAAATATGATCAGCATCAAGATACCGCCGATGAAGAACGTGGCGTTGATGTTGGCCGTTGCAAGGAATGGAATATTGAAGCTGACGAGAGACCAGTTGCGAACGGCAGGCGTCAGAGCAGCCACGCCATCGGCACTGAGCAGAGCCTTCACCGCGTCCTGCGGCGATGTACCGGCATGGGCTGCAATATATTCGGCAACGCGCGGGCTATCGACCGCAATGGATGCTGCATGCGCGGTGATCCAGCTCAACACGGCTTGCGAATCCGCGGCCGGAATGGGGAAGAAGGCATTGAGAATGTAACCAGCTGCGATAGCACAACCGAGCGACAGGACCGGCGACCACGCA
Source organism: Rhizobium sp. ASV20 (assembly GCF_016429015.1). Classification (GTDB taxonomy): domain Bacteria; phylum Pseudomonadota; class Alphaproteobacteria; order Rhizobiales; family Rhizobiaceae; genus Rhizobium. The sequence continues at coordinate 10,460 of NZ_JAELTU010000084.1, read as the reverse complement.
AACCAGTTGCACCAGACCGAAAGCGGGGCGATGAACTTCGAATAACGCAGCCATGCGGTCGCACCATAAACCGAGGCTCCGCCCGACTTATTGGCGAACATGCCGGCAATTTCCGCGTAGGTGAACGATTGCAGAAACCCCATGATCATCGAAATGATCCAGACGACGAAGGCGAGCTTGCCCGTCGTGCCGGCGATGCCGCCGATGGAGAAAAGAACGAGCGGCGGCACACCTGCGGCCACCCAGAACGCGCCCTTCCAGTCGAGCGCGCGTATAAGCTTACCTTCGGTGCCAGCAGAAACGCCGGCGTCCACAATATCCGTCATCAGTGATATTCCCCATCTTTGTTCCGGACGTATCTTCGTACGTCTCCCTGAACGTGCCTCCCATGGCATTGCGGGGCTTGCTGGAGGTTTTCATGAGCCGAGTCTGTGCGCGGGTTCCAGATGCATGCCCTTTATACATAGTGAAGATATTTTCTTTTTAGTCAACATCACTTTACTTTCGAACGGCATTTTGTCAGCATGTTTCCGGTGCTGCGAGGCACATCAATTTCCCGAGAGGGCTATATGCGAGATCTCCATCCGCCGATCGCTGAAATCCGGCCCGTGTCGGCAAGCATTGTCCGCTATCCGGGCATTTCGACACTGCCGCACGATAGCGAACGCTATCGTTGCAGAGGGGGTGGAACGCTGGTCTTGCGTGTAGAGCCCGGCGATCGCGTAACACTGCGCGACTGCGAGGGTGGCCAGGTGTGCGAACTCGCCTTCCTCGACGATAAGGGTCGCTTTCAGTCCGAAGGACTGGGTACAGGCTTCAATTGCGAGGCCGAGGGATTGAAATCCATCCTGTCCTGCGGGGAGGAAAGCGCCTCACGCGTGCGTGCGGCGCTGCAACGACGCGGTGCGGATATCGCCGCTGCGGGAGCATTGCGCCTGTTCGGCGAAGCATCTCCGCCGGGCAGTCAGGCCGAGTTCACCATTGCTCTCAAGGGTTTGCTGATCGTCTGCGCTCCGGGGGCGTCGATGTCGCCGGAGGCACAGGACACGGCAACAACGGTTGAAGTGAGGATCAGGCGTGCCACGATTCTGCGCGGCTATACCTCCGCCCTGCCCGAACCGCTCGCCGACCCAATAGAGGACATCCGCATCAGAGCGGCAACCGCGTCAGCCTATTTCGTCCGCGCCGGAGAATTCATCCAGATCATCGATGTCTACGGACGGCAATGTACGGATTTTCAGGCCTTTTCCGCCCGTAAGGTGGACAAGGGCTTGGACCTTGCGCTCGACTCCACCGTCACCCGCACCCTGCTTGGCCGCAGCTATCCGACACCCGGCCTGCCGTCCAAAGCCTTCGACCGTGATTTCGAGCCGCTCGTGGAAATCGTACAGGATACCGTCGGCCGGCATGATGCCTTCGCCACGGCCTGCAATTCCCGCTACTATGACGACATGGGCTATCCGGGCCACGTGAATTGCACCGACAATTTCAACGCAGCACTCGCGCCCTATGGCATTGCCGGCCGCAAGGGGTGGGAGGCGCTCAACTACTTCTACAACACCAATATCGATCACAACAATCAGCTCTATCTCGACGAACCCTGGTCAAGACCGGGCGACTACGTCCTGATGCGCGCACTGACCGATCTTGTCTGCGTCTCCTCCTCCTGCCCCGACGATATCGACGCGGCCAATGGCTGGGACCCGACTGACATCCACGTGCGCACCTTTTCCGGCAAAGAAAAATTCACACGAGCGGTGGCCTATCGCATGACCCCTGATGCTGATCCCGAACTGACGCGGGAAACCGCATTTCACCCACGCCTTTCCGCTATGACGCGCGACTACACCGAATATCGCGGCTTCTGGCTGCCGAACCGCTTCTCTTCAGAGGGACCGGTTGAGGAATATTGGGCGTGTCGCGAGCGCGCAGTTGTCATTGACCTATCGCCGCTGCGTAAGTTCGAGGTGACCGGACCGGATGCGGAAGAACTTCTACAATATTGCCTGACCCGCGATGTCCGCAAACTGTCGACGGGCCAGGTCGTCTATTCGGCCATGTGTTACGAGCATGGCGGCATGATAGACGACGGCACGCTGTTCCGTCTCGGCGACAAGAATTTCCGCTGGATCGGCGGCGATGACTATAGCGGCATCTGGCTGCGTGAGCAGGCCGAGAAGAAGGGCTTCAAGGCTTGGGTCCGCTCGTCAACGGATCAGATGCACAATATCGCGCTGCAGGGTCCGAAAAGCAGAGATATCCTCAAGGAGATTATCTGGACGGCACCGCGCCAGCCGACGATTGGCGAACTGGAATGGTTCCGTTTTACGGTTGGTCGTATCGGCACCTTCGAGGGCGCGCCGGTCGTCGTCTCCCGCACCGGCTATACCGGTGAACTCGGCTTCGAGATCTTCTGCCACCCGAAGGACGCAGGAACCGTCTTCGACGCCGTATGGAAGGCTGGCGAGCCCTATGGTCTGAAACCGATGGGCTTGGAGGCACTCGACATGGTGCGCATCGAGGCCGGCCTGATCTTCGCGCATCACGAATTCGACGATCAGACGGATCCTTTCGAAGCAGGCATTGGCTTCAGCGTACCATTGAAATCCAAGCAGGATGATTTCATCGGCCGGGAGGCGTTGATCAAACGCAAGGAGCATCCGCGTCACCTGATGGTCGGCCTCGATATTGAGGCCAACGACGCCGTGGGACACGGCGATTGCATTCATATCGGCCGCGCGCAGATCGGCGTGATCACCAGCGCCACCCGCTCGCCGATCCTTGGCAAGACGATCGCGCTTGCGCGTGTCGACGTCACGCATGCAGCCGTTGGCACCAAGGTCGAGATCGGCAAGCTCGACGGCCATCAGAAGCGGCTTCCGGCCGTCATCGTGCCGCTATCCCACTACGACCCGCAGAAGACGCGGCCGCGCTCTTAGTCGGCCTTCCTTTGCGCGTTGGAGATTGCGCGCGCAGCCTCTTCCGACGAATTGGCAAGCGTGCGCATTTCCGCGGCCAGTACGGCAAATCCTAACCCTGCCGTGCCTGCTCTCGCCGCCTCGATGCCCGCGTTGACGGCAAGCAACTTCAAATAGCGGAGCGACTGCAGGATCTCGTTGGTTTTCGAAGCCGTTACCCGCATGCCGGCGGTCTGCTCATCGATGCGCTGATAAAGCGATTCGATATTGATGATGCTGCCTTCGAGATAAACCAGCGTGCCGGAAGCATCCCAGACGCCGCCGCCTGTCTCTGTCACCCAGACGAGATGGCCGGCGCGATGTCGGATCCGGTATTCCATCGTCCAGTCGGTTCGCCCTTCAAGCGCTTGCCCGACCACCTCATCCATCAGCGGAACATCCTCCTCATACATGATCGAGGTGAAGGTCCGAGTTCGGTTTCCGATGATCTCGTCGGCAGTATAGCCAAAGATGCGTTCGATGCCGTCGGTCATGTCAAGCATCGTATAGTTTTCGTCAGCGCGACAGCGATAGAGAAAGCCGCTCATACGGCCGAGAACACTGGTTTGAAAATCCATGAAGACCATATCCGGTGAAAAAGTTGCCGATCAAATCACTTCGTCTCAACTCAAACAGACCGGCAGGGGCGGGCTTTTGCCTCCCCTGCCGGTTTACGCGGAAATGTGCCTGGCGCATCAGTTGCGCAGATATTCCTCCATCGAGTCATCAAGCGCATCGACCCATGGCGTATGGTGCTTTGGCGACATGTTTCCGGTCATCAGCGAGCGGTAGGCGTGATCACGGAAGCCCATGATGTTTTCCGCCTTGTGGTGCTCCCATTCCATGAAGGTCTTGTTGGTCCCTTCGATATCGAAGCTCGGATAATCGGTCTCGGCGAGCAGCTCCTTCACATAGTCGCCCTGATACCAGATCATCTGCTCGGCATCCTCGAGCGTTTCCTCGCGGGCGCGCCACTGGTCGAAATTCGCTTGCAGCTCTGCTTCCGGCGGCAGCGTGATGCGGCCCATGATGACATCGCGCGCCCACCAGGCCTGCACGTCGAACATGTTGAACGTATAGAACTGATCTTGCATGCCGATATAGAAGAGCTGCTGGTTCTTGTCGAAGACGACGCCCTTGTAGAGGTGGTCGGCCCAAAGGCGGTTGGCCGTCTTCAAGCGCAGTTCATCCGGCAGGAAGGGGAAGTGATGCTGATAGCCGGTGCAGAGGATCAGCGCATCGACATCCTTCGATGAGCCGTCGCTAAAATAGGCCGTCTTGTTTTCAAGGCGCGTCAAGAGCGGCCGCTCCTCGAAATTCGCGGGCCATTTGAAACCCATAGGTTTCGAACGGTAGCTCGTCGTCACGGACTTGGCCCCGTATTTCCAGCATTGCGAGCCGATATCCTCGGCCGAATAGCTGCGACCGACGAGCAGCACGTCCTTGCCCCTGAACTCGACTGCATCGCGGAAATCATGAGCGTGCAGGACGCGACCGTTGAAGGTCTTCACGCCCTCGAAATAAGGCACGTTCGGCGTCGAGAAGTGACCCGATGCCACGACGACATAGTCGAATTCCTCGTCGTACATCCGGTCCTGGGTACGGTCATGCGCCGTCACCGTGAATTTCTTCTTGGTATCGTCGAAACGCACCATGCGCACCGGCGTGCAAAAGCGCACCCATTTGCGCACATCGGCCTTTTCGACGCGGCCCTTGATATAGTCCCAGAGCACGGCGCGCGGGGGATAGGAGGCGATCGGCTTGCCGAAATGCTCCTCGAAAGAATAATCGGCAAATTCCAGGCATTCCTTCGGGCCGTTCGACCAGAGATAGCGATACATGCTGCCATGGACGGGTTCGCCATGTTCATCGAGGCCCGTGCGCCAGGTATAGTTCCAAAGGCCGCCCCAATCCGCCTGCTTTTCGAAGCAGACGACTTCCGGGATATCAGCACCCTTCTTTGCGGCCGATTGAAAGGCCCTCAACTGGGCAAGGCCCGAAGGGCCGGCACCGATAACGGCAACTCGTGTCATGTTGCATTCCCCTTCTCGATTCTATCGAAATTCTTATTGCATGCAGTCGTCTGTCCCGATGTCTGGCGTCAGTCCGGGAAGATGCCGGGACTGGTCGGCGCCCCGTCGTCGTAGGTCGAAAGCCAGTCGATGGTGGTCTGGCGGAAGCGTGTCAGGCCCTTGTAATCGATGAGTTCTGGCGGCAGCGTGCGCAGCACGCGCGGGAAGCGGCGCCCCCATTTCGGCACGGTCGCGAGTTCGTTCATGTTCATCAGATAACAGCGGATGACGAAGAGGATGGCGTTCGAGCGCGGCAGGCGCCACAGGCTCTGCAACTCCACGCGAAGATGTACCTTCTCGCCGACATTGTCCGGTGTGATGGTGGTGCGATCCGGACCCCATTTCGGATAGTTTTCAGGGCTGGTGTCGAGGCGGGGATTGATCGTCATCGTCCAGTTCAGACGGCGTGTCGGTTTGCCCTGCTGCAGGTTCAAAAGGAATTTCAACGCGCGGTCGAAGATGCCTTTCTGATGCGCCAGCGGCACAGGCCCATGCCATTCCATGAAGTTCATGCCGATATCGAAATCGAGCGACCAGTCCGCCTGGGTCGTCACCATGCCGGCATCCATCCAGAGATTGCCGTCGCGCTGGTCGACGATGCAGAAATCGCCCTGCGCCTGGCGGGTGATGTATTCAAAGGGTTCGTAAGGCAGCGTCGACGCATCGCCGAAGGTGAAGGTGTCGTCGATGCCGAGAGGGCGATTGATCCAGCGCCACTGATCGCCGTTCTTGGTGAGGGTGAAATGCTCGGGATAGCCTGCGGCCTGCTCCTCCATCAGGAGTTCCAGCGTATCCCATTGCGCCGTCATCATGTGCGGCAGCGCCTGATATCGGAGGGGGTCCTCCTTCAGCACCAGTGCCCGATCGCGCATCTCGGCGACATAGTGCTCGTCGACGTCGATGAGGCTCTCGAAGACGGTATTCTTCTGCCCCTTCACATGCGGTTCCATGTTGACGGAATACATGTATTCGTCGCGCTCGAACGGGAACGGAAAGCGCCGGATATTTTCAGGACTGTTGCGATAGCTGAAATCGTCCCGGAACGTTTCGTGCTTGAAAGCGATTGCCATGTCCGTTCTCCTGGGTATCGGCCGGATGCCTAAAGGTCGAGATGCAGCGCGCTTCCCTCGAAACGGGAGACGCAGATCATGACCTTCCGGCCGGAAGCCTTTTCTTCGTCGGTCAGATAGACGTCATTGTGCAGAAGCTTGCCGTCGCAGACGGTAACCCCGGTCTCGCATTGTCCGCAGGCGCCGCCACGACAGAGGAAGGGCGCATCGACGCCGGCGGCCTCGATCGCCTCCAGCATGCTTTCGTGATGGCCGACATGCACTGTCTTGCCCGATCGGGTGAGCACGATGGAGAAAGGCTTGCCGGGCTGCGACGACAGGAAGCGTTCGGAATGCAGGTTCTGTTCCGGCCAACCAGCTTCCAGACCGGCTTTCAGCACGCCGTTGATCATGCCAGCTGGGCCGCAAACATAGAGATGCGTGCCGAGCGGCTGGCTTTCGAGCAGACGGGCGACGGGCATGAAATTGCGGTCGGCGTCACAATAGATCTTCACCCGTTGCGGGCCATATTGCGCGATAAGTTCACGACAATAGGCGGCACGATCCAGCGAGCGTACGGCGTAATGCAGTTCGAAATTGGCGCCATCGCGGACAAACTGCTGCATCATCGCAATGAAAGGGGTGATGCCGATGCCGCCGGCGATCAAGAGATGCTTGCGGCCACGCCAATCAGGCTGGAAGAGATTGACAGGGTAGCTGACCTTGAGCTCGTCGCCCTCCCTCACCTTCTCATGCATGAAGGCGGAGCCGCCGCGCGACTCCTCGACGCGCAGCACGCTGATCTCATAGGCCGAACAATCATGCGGCGGCGACATCAGCGAATAGGCGTTGCGGCGCATGTGTCCTTCGTCGTTCATCGAAACGATCACATGCGCGCCGCCGGAGAAATAAGGCATCGGCTTGCCGTCGAGACGCTCGAAGCGAAAGCGCTTGATACGGTCCGCAACCGGAGTGACCTTCGCGACGCGAACCGGTATTTCCGTACCACCGCTCATAGGAACAACCCCTCGGGATCGGGCGCGCTGCCAGGCTCTTCCGCATCGATATTGACGCCCTGGAAGGCACCAAGGCGGCGCGAATAATGATCGCGTACCAGAAGCGGAAGCCCGCAATGGCTGCAGGGAAAGGGACTATGCGTGACATCCTCGGTGACGCCCTTGCAATGAACGCATTGCACGCGGCGGGCGAGAGACCCGCGATGCTCTGTCACGATCGAGGCGTGATCCATGCCATAGTCGAGTGCCACCATCATCGCGTGGCCGATGAAGCCTTCGGTGCCGCTGACATAAAGCCGGGTACCCATATGGGCCGTTGAAAGTGATCCTTTCAAGCGAAAGATCAACGTTGCGATGGTTGGTGCCGTGAAGAACATGTCGGCGCCGAGCTTGCGCAAGGTCTCATCGTGACCCTTGCCCCGTGAGCCGCGCGCGACATAGAGGATTTCGCTGCGCGACAGCGTTGTTTCATCAAGCATGGAGCCTTGATCGAGGAGAGCAAGGGCGCCCTCCCCTTCAAGAACGAACAGGTGCCGACGGGCATGCGGCTGGATTGCGAGACCATGGTATACCGGTCGGCTCTTGATGCCTTCAACAAGCATGAGCGCCTCCTTAGCCGATGGCCGTCCTCTTCTTCTTTTCCGGATCGTCGAATGGCAGCGTATGGGCAATCGCACTCGCCTTGAGGCTCTTGCCGCGCACTTCGAGTTTCGTGCCCTGCACTGCCTTGTCGACATCCAGACGGGCGATCGCCATCGATTTCTTCGTCAGCGCAGAATAGCACGGGCAGGTAATGACGCCGACCTTTTTGCCATCTGCAAAGACCTCGTCGCCGAGATCGGCCGGACCATCGGCATCGATCAGCATGCCGAAGATCTTGAAGCGTTCCTTGCCCTTGAGGCGTGCATGTTCCTCGGCACCCCGGAAACCGGTTTTGCCGGGGCTGACTGTGAAGTCGAGACCGAGTTCCCAGAGGCTGTCGCCGGGCGGCTGGTCGGCAAAGGGATACATCTGCGAGTTATCATAGGGATAGAACAGCAGATAGCTTTCGACGCGCAGCATGTCGAGAACGCTGAAACAGCAGGGAATGATCCCCATCTCCTCGCCTTCCGCGACGATGCGATCCCAGACCATGGGCGCGTCCTGGCCGCGCACGAAGATTTCATAGCCGCGCTCGCCAGTGTAGCCGGTGCGCGAGATCATCACGGGCACGCCGAACAGCGTCGTCTGCATGTGGTGAAAATATTTGAGATCGCGGATGCCGGGCACGTATTTGGCCAGATAATCCACCGCGGCCGGCCCCTGCAGCGACAGGTCGTGCAGATCGTCATCAAAGAGGACGGCGCAGTTGCGGCCGGCGGCCTGCTTGACCAGTTCCTCGTGGCCGGAGCCAGAGCCATGCACCAGCATCCAGGAATTCGGGCCGGTGCGGTAGACGATGCAGTCATCGGTGAAATAGCCGCGATCGTTCAGCATCGCCGCATAGACCGAACGGCCGGGATAGATCTTGGACATGTCGCGGGTGGTGATATAGTCGAGCACGGCAATAGCGTGCGGTCCGACAAGATGCACCTTCTTGAGGCCGGAAACATCCATCAGCCCGGCCTTGGTGCGGATCGCGACATGTTCATCCGACATGTCCTTGTCGTAGGTCCAGGCGGTTCCCATGCCGCTCCAGTCTTCGAGTTTCGATCCGAGAGCACGGTGCCGGTCCGCCAAGGCGGAGAAACGCCATGATAATGCCATTTCGTTCCCTCATTTTCTTCTATGGAATATTTATTTCCTGACTATAATCGTCTTTCACGCCTTGGCAAGCCGATCCGAAGGTTTTTTCTTGACCGTCCGGACGGCATTTCCTTCAAAACTTCGGCGGCTTTCTGCCGGCGGCGCGATGGGCCGCGATGACGGTATTGGCCATCAGCATGGCAATCGTCATCGGCCCGACGCCGCCTGGAACCGGCGTGATCGCTCGTGCGACTTCGGATGCCTCGGCAAAGGCGACATCGCCCACCAGACGGCTCTTGCCCTCACCGCGCTCCGGCGCATCGATGCGGTTGATGCCGACATCGATAACGGTCGCCCCCGGCTTGATCCAGGCGGCCTTGACCATCTCCAGACGACCGACTGCTGCCACCAGAATATCGGCGCCGCGCGCCACGGATGCCAGATCCTTGGTGCGTGAATGCGCGATCGTGACCGTCGCATTGGCGTTCAGCAGCAGTTGCGCCATCGGCTTGCCGAACAGGTTGGAGCGGCCGATGACCACCGCATTCAGGCCCGACAGATCCTCGCCATGAATCGAGCGCACCAGCAGCATGGCGCCGGCCGGCGTGCAGGAGATCAGCCCGGTTTCGAGATCGCCGGTTGCAAGCTTGCCGGCATTGACGACATGCAGGCCGTCGACATCCTTCTCCGGCTTGATCGACTGGATGATCGCATCCGAATCCAGATGTTTCGGCAGTGGTAGCTGCACCAGAATGCCGTGAATGGAAGGATCGTCGTTCAGCGACTGCACCAGGCTTGCGAGCTCGCCTTGCGTCGTCTCCGCCGGCAGCGTGTGCTGGATGGAGTTGAAGCCGCATTCCTTGGCCATGCGGCCCTTGGCGCCGACATAGGTGTGGCTGGCCGGATCGTCACCGACGATGACGACCGCGAGCCCGGTCTTGACGCCGGCCTCAGCCTCAAGCCCCGCCGCCGCAGCCTTTACCGCCTCGATCACCGAAGCTGCTGCAATCTTGCCGTCGATCACTGTTGCAAGCGCCATCACTCACCCCATGCGCTCGGAGGCGTAGCTTCCGGGGCTCGCCGGGAAGACGACGGTGCGGTTGCCATTGAGGAAGGTGCGGAAATGGATATGCGCATGGATGGCGCGCGCCAGCACCTGGCTTTCCACATCGCGGCCGATCGAGACGTAGTCGTCAGCCGACTGCGCATGCGTGATGCGCGCCGTGTCCTGCTCGATGATCGGACCTTCGTCGAGATCGGCGGTGACGTAATGCGCCGTCGCACCGATCAGCTTCACCCCGCGCTCATAGGCCTGCTTGTAAGGGTTCGCCCCCTTGAAGGACGGCAGGAAGGAATGGTGGATGTTGATGATCCGGCCCGACATCTTCTGGCACATCGAATCCGACAGGATCTGCATGTAGCGGGCAAGCACGATCAGCTCCGTGCCGGTCTGTTCCACAACATCCATGATCCGAGCTTCCGCCTCGGGCTTGTTCGCCTTGGTCACCGGAATATGGTGGAAGGGAATGTCGTGATTGACCACGACCTTCTGATATTCGAAATGGTTGGAGACGACACCGACGATGTCGATCGGCAGTGCGCCGATCTTCCAGCGATAGAGCAGGTCGTTGAGGCAATGGC
>NZ_JAELTU010000797.1 GCF_016429015.1 Rhizobium sp. ASV20 | reverse complement strand
GCCGTGCGTACGGTAATGACCTTCTTCGCGTCGGTCGACTGCACGGTCTGGATGGCATTGCCGGCATAGATCGGGCGCTTGAAGGTATCGGCCGAAACCACTTCGATGATCTCGGAGATCTGCGCGACGTCGAGAAGGGCTGCGACGCGTGGCAGCACGTTCTTGCCGACCGAAGTCGCAGCACCGATGATGGTGTCATAGGAACCGGCGAGCGAAACAATCAGCGCTGCCAAAGGCTCGGCGAGATTGTTGGCAAGGCTTGCGTCGTCGGCAACCAGCACCTTGGAAACGCCCGACAGTTTTGCAGCCTGTTCGGCCGCAGCCTTGGCGCCCGCGCCTGCCACGAGCACATGCACGTCGCCGCCGATCTTGGCAGCCGCCGTCAGCGCCTTGG
>NZ_JAELTU010000796.1 GCF_016429015.1 Rhizobium sp. ASV20 | reverse complement strand
ATTGAGGCGGGACGACGGCGTGCGATCTGATGCCATGGGTCCATCACGCCTGTCCGTAGCCGGCGATGATCGATGGATAGGACGTCGTGTCGCGGGATATGAGAGAGGTTGGCAATCGGATCGAGGATGGAAGCGAAGCGTTGAACAACCTCGCTACCGTGGCAGCGCTTCATGATCCTTTCTCGCCTCGGCGTCGGCTGATCTGAGTGTTCAGCCCGATTGGTCAGGCTTTTGCGTGAGCGATGCTCGACGCCAGACATGATCTCCCGCTTCGCCGCGTTACAGGATCGAAGCGTGTCGGTGATCACCACAGGCGGCGAACGGCCTGGTGCCGTCATGAGAGCTTTCGCGTCAAACGCCTTGCAGCCTTGGCATCGCGCCAGCTCCGGACGGG
>NZ_JAELTU010000795.1 GCF_016429015.1 Rhizobium sp. ASV20 | reverse complement strand
GCCCTGCACCATATAGCCAGCCGGCCTGGCAGCGGCATCGACACCAGAATCGTACCTGCCGCCGCTTCTTTACAATCTCCGCCACATGCATCCTTCTCTGGGCTCTGTGTTCCTTCTTCTTCAACGTCCTCTTCGTCTGGCCCTACCACTATCACAGAACCCACAACGGCCGATATTCGGGACCAGATCGCGATGGAAAGGCCTTGACCTACGAGGAACTCAAGACTATTCTGCTTGAGACTCCAGACGCGGATAAAGCGAGGGAGTGGAGCAAGTATTATACGTCTGGCCAGCATCTTGCGGGCAAGAACTTTTCACAGGTAAGGACATTGCAATGCTGCCAGCCATACAAAACCGTTCATGCTGACTCGTTTGATTCGCAGGCCGACTGGACC
>NZ_JAELTU010000794.1 GCF_016429015.1 Rhizobium sp. ASV20 | reverse complement strand
ACTTACACTCGACATATCCTTACAAATAGCGCATTTAAGTTGTCCTCCCTCTGCAATGGCTTTCCCACCCCCTTCGACGGCTTGTAAAGCCCACTGTCCAAGTAGCTCGGCTGGTCCTAGAGCAGTAACAACTGCGCCAGAAAGAACGAGGACCAAGCCAGCTGTGGTCATCTTGTACATAGATATATGACGGTGCAGCAGGTGGGTGGTTGGAGTCGATACAGGATTCAACTGCTATGTTTTTATCAGCTTTGGAACCGACGGGCCTGCATCTCTAAGGCAACAGACTGCACGGCTTTAAGTAGTGGTCGTCTGCGTTGGTGAAACACATGCCGCGGCAAGCCGGGAAACACTTTGACGTAGGCGTCGTTCGAAGGACGCGACCGGTGTACCAG
>NZ_JAELTU010000793.1 GCF_016429015.1 Rhizobium sp. ASV20 | reverse complement strand
GCCTGTAGCAATCAGGCCCGTGCCGTATTATTCGTACCCTAACAATTGTTTGCCTCTACCTTACTAACCCTTCCGTCGCAGTCGCTTTGCCGGAGGAGGTACTTGCTCCCGCACACTTTACATCACCACAGCCCCAGTATCCAAACACAGCCAATTCTGGCGCCTGGACCGCTAAAATCAGCCCGACCGGTACCTGAAGCAACCCACCCGCACCGCCGCCCGAGCCCAGGTACCCGTGCTCAGGTACCTCCCCAGGCGGCCATTGTTCCTGTAATCTGCACATCCTGTTGCACAACTCCACCGACCACTCTCCCCACGGGCCTCGCTCTCTTCTACCACATCCTCCCCCCCTGTTATCCGCCTCTTTCGCCCTCCCCCTCCCCTGTTGTGTGTCC
>NZ_JAELTU010000792.1 GCF_016429015.1 Rhizobium sp. ASV20 | reverse complement strand
ATACCAGTGCCATTTGGCCATCGTTATGACCCCTCCATCCTGTAACATGAGTTCTAGCATCTGGGTATTTTTCTGCATCCATCCCAAACAAGATCTGTAACATTTTCATTAGCTCATCGTCAACCAACGTGTGTATTAGGCTATTTTTTTCCTTGGCGCACCTCATAAAACTCCATCAGGCGAGATGCAGCAAGCAGACCATCACCGACTTGCCGACGAGGGTCTTTGACGGCTATACCCATCTCCTGGATGGCACGGCCATATGTCTGCAAGCCTTTGACCCGTAAATGCGGATCGTTATGCTGGCCACCCAGAACAGAAGCACTCATAGCCAGTGATGCCAATTGCAGCGTTGGTTCAGTGTCGTAAAGCTTTCCCATGGAGCCTGTCCATCC
>NZ_JAELTU010000791.1 GCF_016429015.1 Rhizobium sp. ASV20 | reverse complement strand
AAACTTCTATTCGCGTGCACAACTGACAATCCCATAGTGTCACTCAATTCTGATTGTGTGAGTGGAAGTTCGAACGAGCCTTTTTCTGTTAAGCCAACAGCTCGCATCCTTTCGTGCAGTTCACAAAATAAATGGGAGATTCGGTGCAGCGCGGATCGTTGTCCTATGTTGAGGAGCCACTCACGCAAAGTCGCCCCATCAACCAACGAACACATCCAGAGTGATCTAAGGAGTGATGGCCTACGTTCCGCAAACTCCAAAATGGTATTGGGTGACAGGTAAACGACACGGCATGGGCTGAGTGTACCAATACTGTGATCCATCTTCTTCAAAAGAGTAATGTGCAGATCGCAGAAATCGCCTGGGATAAGATAGGCAAAGATCTGCCTTCTACC
>NZ_JAELTU010000083.1 GCF_016429015.1 Rhizobium sp. ASV20 | reverse complement strand
GTCGGCAGCCGGCATCATCCAGGTTGGCGACGACAACACTGCATCAACCGCGCAGGTTGACAGCCTGGTTGGCACCGGAAATCTGGCCCTGACGGTTCAGAGCGGCAAGCAGAACAAGGCCTACACCACGCAGTCGGGCCGCTCCCAGAAGTCGCTGATCATCCAGAAGGCGGACAACTCGTTTGCGGACGTCTTGCAGACGGGCTTCACCCAGACTTCGCTGGTCGCTCAGGCTGGCGACTATTCGAACGCCTGGATCAGCCAGTCAGGCTCGGGCAACTCGTCTGGCGTGTTCCAGTACGGCCTCGGTAGCGGCACGGACGCCAACGCTGCGGTCGTGTCCCAGTCCGGCACCGGAAACAGCTCGGTGGTCGTGCAGGCAGGACGCGGCAACGTCGCGTTCGTTCACCAGCACTAATCGTCTGAAGAAAATAGCGGAGCGCCCGGCGGGCGCTCCGCGACTACGGGGGAAAGGAGCCATCATGTCGTCCATTGGAAAAGCGGCCGTGGTTTTTCTATCTCTCATCACCGCAGGGGCGGCTGGCAATGCGCAAGGAACTTCGATGAGCGACAAGACCATCCTGGGAACAATCCACGATCCCCGCATTCAAGGATGCGGCGTCGAGATTGCCATCCGTGATTGGATCGAGCTTGTGCCGTTCATCAAGGCTACGTGGGACTTTGCAGGCAGCTACGAGATTGATGTTCGCAAGATTTCGAAATCCGGTACCGCTCTTTCGCGGCAGGGCAGCCCGGTTCGCAGCGGCGGACCTGCTCCCTCCCGAATTCGGTTCGATAGTGCCTCGCGCATCGAAATCCGCATGAATGTGATGGCAGACGACGGCAAGATTGCCTGTCAATTGACTGAAACGCTCGATTTCCCTGATCGGCCGCAGAGCCTCTGAATTTCGAAGAACAAGGATAGGATAGGTGGGAAACGCCATGGAACGGTCATTCCGGAATTTTACCAGAGGTCTCGCTGCTATTTGCATCGCAGCCGGGATCTCGGCCGCCACTTGCGCATCTGCGGCAGAGCCCTATCTTCTGGATCAGAATGCCGCAGCCCCGATCGTCGGTGCGTTGATGGAGCCAATCGCGCCCTTTACCGGAGGCAAGAGCGGCTCAACCACATCGATCCTGCAGTTCGGCGACAGCAATCATGCGAGCTCCGACGTTGCCGGCAACGGAAGCCTCTCGGTGATCCAGCAGTCCGGTATCAATAACCGCGCGTCTCAGCACATCGACGGCAACAATTCGGCTCTTTTGCTCGTTCAGGGTGGTTCTAATAATTCGGTATTCCAGGCCGCAAAGGGCGACAATGATTTTCAGCTTGTGGGGGTCTCCGGGCGCGACAACAAAGTCGCCTACATCCAGAATGGCGATAACCTGGCTGGTGCGCTTGATGTGCGCAATGCCCAGAACGCAACTGTCGTCGCAATCCAGACGCCGCAAAGCGGCAACTATCTGATGCCAACCGGTCTTAATGGCATCAAGAATGCAACCGTTGTCGTCGTGCCCGGAAGAATGTATGTTTTTCCAAAGCACTGACATCAATTACATATTACGAGAGGAACTAACTGATGCGTCTTACTGCAATAGCCATGCTTTCAACCTCGCTCTTCATGGGAGCAGTTGCTTCCGTTTCCGCTTCGCAGCTGGTCTATAAGCCGATCAATCCGTCTTTTGGTGGTGATCCGCAGAATGGAAACTGGCTGCTGTCCCAGGCGAATGCTCAGAGCAAGAGTTCCGACAGCTCGTCGACGCCGGGCTTCTCCATCGATTTTCCGAATTTCGGCAATGTAACGCAGCCGACGGCAAATCCGTCCACGCTTCCGAATGTTAACAACAACACCAATACCGGTGGAACGACGTCTGGAACGACGACACCCCAGTAACCTTTGATGTAATCGAAACGGTGATGAATGGTGCATCTTTTGCGATCGCACCATTCATGTTGTGGGCATGTCGACCTTGCATGTGCATATGAAGATTCGTTGATATGGCTGCAAGAGCGATTTTAAGCGGTGATGTAGGTCGTGCTTATTGCGCTATCCTCGCTCTCCGCTAGGCATTGCCTGCCTTTCTAGCGCTGGCGGATCATCGCGACATTGTGATTGCCTTGCTGCGCGATGAAGGCCTGGTTGTTTCCGCCTCTTTGCGTGATCGATGCCGTGTTCATGTAGCCATTCTGCTGGATCATCGCGACGTTGCCAGATCCCAGCTGGTCGATGTTCGCAAAGTTCGCGTCGCCGATCTGCAGGGTATTTGCAAGATTGCCGGCCGATGGGGTTGAGCTGAGGGTTGGAAAGCTGGCCATCATATCCGTCATCGGCTTCATGATTGCGGCAGTGCTCATGCTCGCTGAAGCGGACCCGCTAATCTGCTGAATAAAAGCAGGTGAAGAAAGATAGGTATCTGCGGCGAAGCTTGTGTTGGCAAGCAATACAGCGGCGAAGAACGAAGTCAATGCAGTTGTCTTTTTCATTTGTGGCTCCCTGTCGTCTTGTTGCTTCGGTTATATTGGGAGCGAGTTAAAATACTGGTCGATGTTCTAGGTTAATCAAATATACTTAAAGCGTTAGAAGGCGGATCAATATGTTTGGATCTTGGAAACCATAAGGGTCGGTGTCGAGCGCGCATTGCGCCATGGCATGCTCGCTAATGTCGACAGGGGCAGATAGTCATCCAGCCTCCGTTGAGGCGCCCAGAGTTCCAGGTCGAATAGCGATCGCGTCGGGCGGCGTGGCGGACGCGGACCGACATCGTGCCGATGGCTTTACCCACTAGCGAATTTCGTTGGCGGGATGCAGTTGTTGCTACGAAAACCTGGGCGCCCCTTGATTTTTAGAGGTAAATATAGTGATGAAGGCCAATTATTGTGCTAATGTTCGATTGGTCCGATGGGCAAAGTCGGGATAGTGAGAGTAAAACTCGCTCGCATGTCGATCATAAGCTACTCGAAACAACAGCGTGTTCCGTAAGCAAAGTGTATAATATACTCACTGTCGAAGCCATTTTGGAAAATCCGCGTTATGGTATGGCTTTAAGGGATGCCGCGCTGACGCTTATCGCAATGCACGATGTTTCACCGCGGATCGTTCGCTATACGGCGGACCTGAAACGATGGTTGCTGACGCAGGCCATATTGGCCTTTCACTTCGAACGCGTCACCGCTCCGACCCGCCCGGGCCTAACGGCTGCGAGCCTTCTTGCCTATATCGCCGAAAACAAGATTGTCAGCAAGAATACGGCAGTCGCGCATTTGGCAGAGATGCGTCACTATGGTCTCTTGCTCGATACCGAGCAGACCGAAGACAAGCGCCTTCGCCGGCTGAAACTTGCGGATATAGCCGAGGTACTGATCCGTGAGTGGTTTGACGGACACTTGAAATCTCTCGACATGCTTGACCACGGCTCACGGTTCGAACGTTCGTCGAACGATCAGCAATTGCTGTGGCATGCGCAGCCAAGGATGTCTCGTCGCCTGTTTCAAGATGCAAGCTGGTCAGCTCCTCCGGAGACTGTCGAGGCTTTCGTTCGGACAGCGTCCGGCAGCAACATTCTTCACGATCTGATGTCAAGATTGCCGCCCGAGGAAGTACCAGACACCAAGGCGTCGATTGGACCTTTGCGTGTCGGTGATCTTGCAAAGCGCTACATTATTTCCCGCAGCCATGCGCAACGGGTTCTGGCTCGTGCCCGAGCGCTGAATATTATCGGTTGGGAGCAGTCCGGCACTGCTGGCGACTTCTGGATTTCCGAAACATTGGTCCGCCATCATCGGCGTTGGCAGGCGGCCAAGTTTGCAGCCATCGACGAAGCATTTCACTGGGCGCTTCATCGCCGGAGCGATGAAGGCTGATGAGGCCGCCGGTTCAATCGGCAGTCGGGCGCACGCGCTGCGACGCCGTGGATCGGGACTGGTGCGTCCTCAAGGTTATCACGCGAGCTTATTGGGATTTGAGTGACATCGTCAGCGAAATTTACCGGGAACAGCAGGCCGTTGGCTCCGGCGATCATCGTAGCATGTCGGATAGCCACTCCTTGCATGGGATGGAATGCGGCGGTTCCATTGGAATACAATAGTGCCGTTGCGTATCGCTCATCAGCATGCCCGGCCCTTGATGAACCCCTGACCTTCTTGTCGACACGCGGACGGCCAAAAGCCGCGATTTCCCCTGAGGCCGGTTTGCATCAATCTGGATCTTTCTCACGGTAATGTGGCTAGCGCTACTCCGGCTTCACCTGTTTGGCCCGTCTTGCTCGTATTCTTCCCGGTGATATCGCAGCCCTCCACAATGCCAGCGGCCTGACATCAGCAATGGCGGGGAGACGGTCATATCGCTGCCGATCAGGTTGGCCGATCTCTACACAAGGTGAGGGATATGCCGCTCACGTGCCAAGTGGCACCCGCAGCTTTTTTGGCAAACGTCGAGATGATCGCTTCCGTCCCTCGTGAAAGGCGTCGGCGGAGCTGCTTTCGATAATTCCGAAGATTTTCGAAAATCATCGTTGACAGGTCGCAAGAAGTGAAAGAAACTTAACTCGGGAGTTAAGAAATTCACCGATTTGGTGGTTCATCAGGGGAGGAAACGACGCGATGCTACAGGAGCGCGTCGAGGGTCGCTGGCTGGATTCATTTCGCCGCGTCTTCAAATTGAACGGCATCGGGCGGGGCACGCAGGTCGCGATCTTGTCCGAAACTCAATCAAGACCTGTTCTCATTCATCTTGCCGATCTGGCGCTGCATGATCTCGGCGCGGAATACTGCATGATTCAGATGCCGACGCCGCGCCAGACAGCGCCCGTGCCGCTGAAGTCAACTGGTACGTCCTGGGCGATCCAGCAGAACCGTGCCGTCATCGAAGCCCTGAAGCGCGTGGAGGTCATTGTCGACTGCACGGTGGAAGGACTGATCCATGCGCCGGAATGGCCCGAGATCGAAGCCTCCGGCAATACTCGCCTGCTCGTTGTCTGCAACGAACATCCGGAAATCCTCGAACGCACTGAGCCGACAGCCGAGCTGGGGGCCAAGGTGGCGCTTGGCGTCGAGATGCTGCGCGCGGCGAGTATGATGCGGGTCAGCTCGGCTGCGGGCACCGATCTTCTGATCGACCTTCGCGGCGCGCCCTGCGGCGGAACCCCGGGCTTTGGCACGAAGCCGGGCGATGTCGCCCATTGGCCCGGCGGTCTCTGCCTCGCCTTTCCCGGCCAGAACGCAGTCAACGGCCGCATCGTCATGGATGTCGGCGACATGAACCTGACCTTCAAGACCGCGCTTACCAGCCGCATCGATTTCACCGTCGAGAACGATTTCGTCACGACCATCAAAGGCGACGGCATCGATGCCATCCATTTCCGCGAATATATGGAGGCTTGGGGCGATCGGAATGCGTATGGCATGAGCCATGTCGGCTGGGGCATGCATCCGCGCGCCCACTGGGTCTCGGCCGTAATGTACGACAAGCGCGACATGCAGGCGGTCGAATTCCGCGCTCTTGCCGGCTCCTTCCTGTGGTCCACGGGGGCCAACCAATATGCGGGGCGCTACACGCTCGGCCATTTCGACCTGCCGATGCGCAATTGCACGATCGAACTCGACGGAAAGGTCGTCGTGAAAAACGGCGTCCTCCAGGGTGAACTGGCGCTTTGACGCCTTCGAAGAGAGAAGAAGCATGAGCGAAATTGCCGACTATTACGACCTCTCGCGCATCCGGCCGGAAGTCCAGAACGTGCTCAATCGGGTGAACGAGCTTGGCCGCGAACGCTTCGCGGCGCGCGCCAAGGCGGTCGATGACGATGCCTCCTTTCCCGTCGAAAACTACAGGGATCTCGCCGAGGAGGGCTTTCTCGGCCTGTGCATCCCGCAGGAATTTGGCGGCTGGGGCTTTTCGATGTTCGAATATGCCATGGTCGGGGCCGAGATCGGCAAATATTGCGGCGCCACGGCTTTGACCTTCAACATGCACAATTCGTCCATGGCCTGGTCGCGTTTCATGTTCGAAATGCCGAACCTGACGCTCGAGGAAAAGGCGACCTTCGCTCCCTTGCGCGAGCGTCAGTTCCGCCGTGCCATCGCCGAGCGCGCCATCTTTTCGCAGCCGATTTCCGAAGGCGGCCAGAACTGGACGTCGAAGCCCAACCAGACCCAGTGCCGCAAGGTGGATGGCGGCTGGCTGATCAACGGCTTCAAGAAATTCGCCTCGCTTGCAGGCTACTGCGACTACTACACCATCGTCTGCACCGAGACATTCGAGGGCGAGGCGCCACGCCACGAGGACACGATGCTCTTCGTCGTCCACAAGGATACGCCCGGCTTGACCGTCAAGGGCGAGTGGGACCCGCTCGGCATGCGGGGCACCAACAGCCGCGACCTCATCCTGAAGGATGTCTTCGTCAAGGCCGATGATCTCCTGATGCCGCGCGGTATTTTCAACAAGACGCTGTCTAACTGGCCACACATGATGATCACGCTGTCACCGACCTATATGGGCGTTGCGCAGGGTGCCTACGACTTCATGGTTGATTACTTGAAGGGCAAGATCCCCGGCCAGCCGCCGATCGACCGGCGCATGTATGCCACCAAGCGCATCGCGGTCGGCAAGATGTACGCTCGCCTGGCCAATATACGCGCCTTGTGGTGGCAGGCTTTCAGCGAAGCCAAAGGCTTCCCGACCAAGGCCGAAGTGCTGCGCATGTACGCTGCGCAATACAATGTCATGGAGGGTGCCGCCGAGATGACCTCGATGGCCATCCGCACCTGCGGCGGCCAGTCGATGCTGAAGTCGCTGCCGCTGGAACGCATGTATCGCGATAGCCGCTGCGGGGCGCTGATGCTGCCCTTTACCTCGGAAATCATGGAGGATTATCTCGGCGTTCTCGCCCTTTACGAGATGGACGAGCTCGATCATGCTCCGGGCGATGAAGGCGGTGCCCGCACGTCGCTCTGGCGCGGTGATACCGCCGGCGCGCGAGGCGTGAGGTAACGCCGATGCCGCGCGAACGGGTTCGGATCATCGGGCATTGCCCAGCCTCTCCCGAGGCGGTCTGGGCCGTCGTCGGTGATTTCTGCGGAAAATGGCATCCGGCCATTGCCGGTATTCGTGCAGAGCGCGATCGCCGCGGCAGCCTCGTTCGCGCCTTCACCGTTAGTGGCGAGGAGACGCTTTACCGCGAACAACTAACCTGGTTCAGCGACAGTGATCGCTCGCTCGGCTACACGCATCTCGAGGGCATTTCCGGTGTCGAGCGCTATGATGCCCGAATAGCTGTTTCCGGCAATGGCGCCGCAGGCAGCACCATCGAATGGACCGCCGACGTCGTGGCTGCCGATGCCGGCCGTCTCGCGGAGGTCTGCCGGGGCACCGAGGCAATCTTTGAAGCGGGCATCGCTGCGCTTGCGCAGCAGGCCGCGTACCGTCACGAAACCAGCCTTCGGCAATCATTGCCAAAGCCGGTGATGGTCGAGGATATGTCGCTCGACAGTCGATCTCGGCTGGCGCTGACCGTGACGCCCAGCCGGGAGGGGCCGCTTTGTCTTTTCCTGCATGGCATTGGTGGCGGGCGGACAAATTGGCTGGCGCAAGTCGCAGCGACCGGTAGCGTCATGCGCGCGGCGGCACTTGATCTTCGCGGTTATGGCGACAGTCTGCTTGGAGACGGCGCTTCGACGATCGACGATTATTGCGACGACATCCTGCATGTCGCCGAAACGCTTGGCGCGCAAAAGCTTGTCCTGGTCGGCCTGTCCTACGGATCGTGGATTGCGACGTCCTTTGCCATGCGCCATCCCGATCTCCTCGCCGGACTGGTTCTGTCGGGCGGTTGCACCGGGATGTCGGAGGCCTCGCTCGAGGAGCGTGAAGCGTTTCGTGTCAGCCGCCAGGTACCACTCGATGCCGGATTGACGCCTGCGGATTTCGCCCCAGATGTCGTGAAGATCCTGGCCGGCCCCGGCGCTTCTGAGGCAGTCACGGATCAATTGTTGCGGTCGATGGCGGCAATCCCGGCGCGGACCTATCGCGACGCCTTGATGTGTTTCACCAATCCGCCGGAGCGTTTCGATTTCTCACGCCTCGCCATGCCCGTGCTGATGATGACAGGCGAATTCGACCGCCTCGCAACGCCGGGCGAAATCCGTGGTGTGGCAGGACGCATCCATGGTGACGCCGTCTTACCCGACGTGCGCTACGAGACGATCTCGGATGCGGGCCATGTCTGCAACGTGGAACAGCCCGAGAGCTACAACCGCATACTTCTTGATTTCCTTGGAAAGCTTTCGACATGAACACTCTTCCCCGCCGCCAGCAGAACCGGATCATTCGCGAGCGGCGCATCCTCGATGCCGGCTTGAAGGTGTTTGCCGAGACCGGCTATTCGGGCGCGACCATGGATGCGGTCGCCATCGAGGCCGGTCTCTCCAAGCCGACGCTTTACCAGTATTTCTCGTCCAAGGAGGCGCTCTTCTCGGCCATGATGATCGGCGAGCGCGACCAGATGCTCGAGTTCTTCCAGTATCCGTCCGGCGAGGGAATGGTCGCCGACCTCCACGGCTTTGCCTGGGACTATGCCGATACGGTGATGCGACCTGACCTCTTGTCGCTCGCCCGTCTGATCATCGGCGAAGTGCAGCGCTTTCCCGAGATCGGCCGCGCCTATCAGGAATCCGGACCTGATCGGCTGCTGCGCGGGATCATGGACTATCTGGAGGAACAGCGGGCCGGCAAGCGGCTTGCCTTTGACGATGCGGAACTGGCCGCGCAGGACCTCTGGGGCCTCATTCTGTCGGCGCCCCGAACGCAGGCGCTCTACATGCCGGACAGCCCGCCAAGTCGCAGCGTCATCGCGCGATATCTGAACAACGGCCTCAAAGTATTTCTGAAGGCCTATTCGACCCAGCCAGAGGAGGATCTGGCCAAATTAGAGGCGCTGATAAACGCCCATTCCCTTCAGCAGGTGGAACATGACGATTGAAGACTATCTGGCCGATCCGGCCAGTCGATTTGCGACGGTCGCGATGACCGATACGAACGGGTTGTTGCGCGGGCAGATGGTATCTGTCGGCAGCCTCAGGGGAATTGCCAAAAGCGGCATGGGCATGTCTCCCGTGACGCTGGCACTCGATCCGACCGACGTGGTCCTGGCAATTCCCGGCGTCTCCGATGGCACGTCGGACTTCCACGACGATCCGCTGATCCTTGATCCCGCGACCGTTCGCCAGCTGCCATGGTCGAAACCCGGCCACGATCTCCTGGTCCTCTCGGACTATTCGGGCGGCACCTCCGAGCTTTGCCCGCGCTCCATCCTGAAACGTGTCCTCGAGCGTGTCGGCAATGCCGGCTATGTGCCCCGCTACGGTATGGAGCTCGAGTATACGCTATTCGACGAAACGCCGGAAAGCGCGCGTGCCAAGGGTTATCGCAATCTCAAGACCGCGACACAGCACAACAGCCACGATCTCGTGCTTTACCAGGTCCAGCAGACCGAGTGGTACGAGGCTGTCGCTGCCATGTGCGAGCCTTTGAGGGTCAATCTTGCCAAGATGCACGAGGAGATCGGCGGTGGCTTTCTCGAGGCCTGCATCGCGGCGGGAGAGGGGCTGGAACCGGCCGACCAGCTTATTCTCCTCAAGAACTTCCTGCGCTCGCTGGCGCAGAGACAAGGCAAATGCGTCACCTTCATGCCGCGCTGGACGGAGGCGGCCGACAGCCAATCGATCCATGTGCATATTTCACTCAAGGATCGCGATGGTCGGACAGTCTTTTACGACCCCACGCAGAAAAACGGCGTGTCGCAGACATTCCGCCATTTCATTGGCGGGCTGCAGACGTATGTCGGTGATTTGACGCTGCTCTTCCAGCCGACTGTCAATTCCTATCGGCGGTTTGCACCGGGAACCTTTGCACCGCCCGGCCTCAGCTGGGGGTATGAAAACCGCACGACCTGCTTCCGCATTGTCGGTCATGACGCCGGCTCATTGCGCGTCGAAAACCGTCTGCCGGGCGCCGACACCAATCCCTACCTGACCGTCGCTGCTACCATCGCTGCCGGCATTGCCGGCATAGTCGAGCAGATCGAACCGGAGCCGGAGACCATCGGCAACGGCTATGCGCAGGAGCCGGCGCGAGACTTTGCCCGTTCGATGCCTGAGGCGATCGAGCGGTTGCGTGGTTCGGACTTCGCCAAGGATTGGCTTGGAGCCCGGTTCGTGGAGGCCTTCGCCTCGACAAGAGAAACCCAGCACAACGAGTTCCGCCGCAAGATTCCGGACGTGGAATTGGAACGCTTTTTCGATTTGGGGTGAACGCACATGGACGCAGATCTTCGTGGCCTCTTCCTTGAGAGCATGAGCCGGGTCGCATCGGCCGTCACCGTGGTGACGACAGATGGCGAGGCGGGGCGCTTCGGCGTCACCGTCTCTTCCATGACATCGGTTTCGGCCGACACCAGTCGGCCGTCCCTGCTGGTCAGCATTCACCATTTGAGTCCGGCGGGCGAAGCGATCAGGAAGAACAAGCGGTTTTGTGCCAATGTGCTCAGCGGCAACCAGAGCTTTGTTTCGGATCTCTTCTCGGGGCGGCTCAAGCACCTGGCCGACGATCGGTTCGCGGCGATCAACTGGCACAGCAGTACAGCCGGATCGCCTGTCATTGACGGCGCCATCGTTTCTCTCGATTGCGAATTGAAGACGGCCCTGTTGTGGGGCACCCACTTCATTCTGATAGGGGAGGTCGAGCAGATCGCGCTGTCGCAGCAACGTTCGCCACTCGTCTACGCCAATCGAGGCTACCGGCGCGCCATACCGATCGCTCCGGATGACGACCGGCCCCATCAGCCGGAAAGCCAGCTGCGGGTCGGTTTCTTCATCACCCTCGGGCCGGAATTCGTGCCGCCACTCGTTGCGGATTTCGCCAGCCAGACGCCGGCCGTCGACCTCAGCCTTCTGGAGGCGGACCATGACGATCTGGTCGAACAAATGCGCGCCGGCAAAATCGACGCGGCAATCACCTTCGGATCCGTCGATGAACCGGAACTCGAAAGCGAGCTTCTGTGTCCGCCCGCACCGCATGTCTTGCTGGCTGCCGATGACCCGCTTGCCGCCAGATCCAGCCTTCGCCTTGCCGACCTGGCCGGACGGCCGATGATCCTGCTCGACTATCCCTCTGTCCGCAGCGCCATCGCGGACCTCTTCAAGCGCAGCGATCTGAAACCGCTCATACGGCTGCAATCGCCGTCGCTTGCGATGGTGAGAGGCCTTGTGGCGCAGGGCCTGGGATATTCGATCGTTCCGCAAAGGCCGCACAACAGAACAGGCCCCGACGGGCGGGAAATTCGAGCCGTGCCGCTCAGCGAAGACTTTCCGGAAGGCGCGCTCATCGCCGTCACACGAAAACAGGAACGCCAGGGCAGCGTGGCCAGGGACTTCATCGAAAAGTGCAGGACATCGTTCAAGCGCACCTGACGGGGGGACGGCGCGCCGACGTTGGAATGAATGGGAGACTATCACAGCAAAAACGCCGCGATCGGCGGCAAAACGGGAGGGGAATATGGCTCAAGATGAAGCTATCGACATAAGTGGTACAGGGAGTAACCAACTTCGCAAGAACTCGCTCGGCCTGATCGCCGTCACCTTCATGGTGATCTCGGCGGCAGCACCCCTGACGGGTGTTGCCGGCGCGATGCCGCTGGCATTCATGCTGGGGAATGGCGCGGGCATTCCGGCGACCTTCGTCTTCGTGACACTGGTGATGCTTGCCTTTGCAGCCGGCTATGTCACCATGTCGCGTTACGTCACCAATGCCGGCGCCTTCTACGCCTATGCGGCGCGGGGGCTTGGCGGCCGTGTTGCGGGCGCGGTCGCAGTGACCGCGCTTGTCGCCTATAATGCGATGCAATTCGGGCTTATCGGCCTCTTTGGTGGCATTGCCTCCGGTATCTTTGGATCGTTCGGATTGGCACTTCCGTGGTGGGTCTGGAGCCTTCTTGCAATCCTGCTGGTCGGCTTTCTTGGCTATCGACAGGTCGACTTGTCGGCCAAGGTGCTCGTCTTCGTCGTTGCGCTCGAATATCTGGTGGTGCTTGTCGTCGATTTCGCCATTCTCGGCAAAGGCGGCGCGAGCGGTCTCGCGTTGAACTTCTTCGACGCGAACGTCGCCTTCTCGGGCTCGCTGACGGCGGCGATCCTCTTTTGCATGGGCTGCTTCATCGGCTTCGAAGCGACGACGATCTATGCCGAGGAAGCGCGTGACCCCGAAAAGACCATTCCGCGCGCTACTTATCTCTCGGTGCTGATGATCGGGATCTTCTTTATCTTCACCACCTGGCTGATGATCGTCGGCATCGGGGCCGACAAGTTGGTTCCGACGATCCAGGGACTGTCGGATCCGTCGACGTTCTTCTTCGACCTGGCGGGGCGCTATGCGGGTGGCACGATTGCCAACATTGCTGGCATCCTTCTGGTCTCCAGCCTTTTTGCAGCACTTTCGGCCTTTCACAACTATATCGCGCGGTACAGCTATGTTGCGGGTCGCGAAGGATTGCTGCCCGATGTTTTCGGGCGGACGCACGATACCCATCAGAGCCCACATGTCGGCTCGGTGACGCAGACCGCCGGTGCCCTGATTGTTCTCGCGTTCTTCGCGGGATCCGGCTTGGATCCTGTCCTCAACATGTTCACCTGGATCAGCCAGATCGGGACGCTCGGCGTGCTCGGCATGATGACGGTAACCTCGGTCGCGGTGATCGCCTTCTTCCGCAGGGAAGGGCATAGTGCGTCGGTTTGGACGACACTCATTCTGCCATTGCTGTCGGGTCTGATAATGGCGGCGCTGTTTATCTATATCTTCCTGCATTTCGGTGATCTGACCGGCACGACAGGAGGAGCGCTCGGCATCGTCCTTCCTTCGCTCATCCCGATTGCGGCGATCATTGGCTATTTGCTCGCAATGCGTCTTGAGCGCGCCGATCCGGCTCGTTTCGCGCGCATGGGGCACAATCAGGGTTAACGTGCTCCTGTCCGCGGGATGGTGGCTGATGGCCAGCATCCCGCCTTCGGCACGAACCCGGACCTGTCGGAAAACTCGCCTTGTCGATGAGAAGCCAATTCGCAAAAGCCGGTCACCATTGCCCGCCTTGCCACCGACGGAATGCGAATGGTGTGTCGGAAATCTCGACTGAAGCCACCGTCCTATCAAAATGCTCGCGTTAAAACGGAGCCGAGAGCATATCCAGATTGGCATCGATCAACCAACCGGCCGAAAATCCAAGCTGGCTCAAGCGCAGTATCGCCTGCTCGCCATCTCGTCGCTCCATTTCCGCCGGCTTTGATAGGGGCTGAACCGGCCGGGAACGAGAGGCAATAGTCATTAGTCTTGGGGGCCGGCGTTGCCGCCCTTGCGTGCCGGGCACACTCATCTGTGGCTTGGGCCCTTGTAATTCGAAGCGGTGACAGGTTCCTCCACCGATGACGATTGATGCGATCTGCCGCCTTCATCGGTTGCCGGCTCCACTTCAATTCCGAACCTGTCGCGACGCCCTGTCATCGTCGAAGCCGGGTGCCAGTCTCGCTTTCGACGCGATGGCGTCAGACTTCCTCGAATATCAGTTGCTTGGTGCGATCGCTGTTGATGATCATCCCGCCTTGCGCGAAGCGTACTGTAAAGAGCCATGGCAGAACCCATGGGCAGACCCGCCACTGGTCGTGCACGTCCATGCTCATCGGGTGGGCGAAAAAGAAATCCTCGCCATAAGCGACGAGCCTGACACGCTGCATGCCTTCGGTTGAGGAAAGGCTCAGTTGCAGGTCGCTGCCGACCATCCGGGTTTCGCCGTGAAAATCACCCGCTTGCGCGTGGAAAGCGCGGTTCGCAAACGCTTCCAGCGGGATGGTCGTGGGCGCGATGGGGACGAAACGGCGCACTCGGCCGAAACGTTCGGCAAGAATGACGCCATCGGCTGCGGCTTTCAGCGCGAAGGCGGGAATGGAGGCCTGCGGTTGCCATTTGCCATCGTCCATGGCGAGAAGGGGCGCGCCTCCCATATTCATGATCAGGCGCGGCTGGCCGTTGCCCGTTTCGATCGCGAAAACATCATCGCCGCCTTCCGCGCGATAGGAGCCGGGAGCGATATCGAAATCGGCGTCGGGCCTTCCAGCCGAAACCTCCAGAAGATCGTAGGCGATGGTGCGCGCCAGCACATAGGGCGCGAAATCGTCATGATTGGACAGCATGACGATTCCGAGATCGGCTTCCTCGAAACGAACTGATTCCGAGCGTGCACCGGCAATCCAGCCGCCATGACCGACCGATGTGAGCGGGCCGCCCGTATCCCGCACGAGACCGTAACCGTAGGGGGAGGCGTGGCCGTTGATCGTGACACCGGCATCGGCCATGCGTGCGAACAGGGCTCTGTCGCCAACCTTTGGATCGCGCAGGTTCTGCTGCCAGACGACCATATCGCGCAGGCTGGAAACCATGCCGCCTTCGCCGCCGATGGCGATGCCCCAGCCGGATTTGAGCCATTTGCCGTCCGGCCCCCGCCGATGATGCACGGCAAGGTGCGGCACGATGTCGTCGTCGCGTGGCATCAACCGGGTGTCTTCCATGCCAAGCGGGCCGGTGATGCGCTCGTGCAGGAGATCGTTGAAACTCTTGCCCGATACCTGTTCGAGAATTTCCGACAGCAGCAGGAAATTGCTGTTGCTGTACAAGAGATCGTGTCCGGGGTCGAAATTCAGCGCGCTTTGGCGACCGACGACGCCGCAGGCATAGGCGCGCGAGGAGGGGGCGAGGATTGGTACGCCGCCGATCGTCATCATCTCCAGAATGTCACGCAGGCCGCTGGTGTTGGACGCGAGATGATGCAAGTTTACGGGCCGCTCAAAGTGTGGCAGCCACGGCAGATGCTTTTGAACCGCGTCCTGCATCGACACCAGGCCCTCGCGCTCCAGCATCAGAAGCAGGCAGGTGGTGAACTGTTTGCTCTGCGAGGCGATACGCACCACGGAGCGGTTCGACAGGGGCAATCCGTTGGCGATGTCGGCCATGCCGTAGCTTGCCTCGTGCACCACCTTGCCGCCAGACAAGACGGCCAGCATGACGCCCGGTGAATGTTCGCCGCTCCATGTGCGGAAATAGGGGTCGATGCGATCGGCGAGGGTGCCGGCTTCGAGAATGGGGAAGCTTGCGGTCATGATTTGCCTTCGAAATGCGATTGGAACGGAAAGTGCCGCATCTCGTTTTGAAATGCGGCGCGAGACTTCGTCAGTTCTTGACCCCTACGTTCCAGAAGTATGGCCATGGCGACGGGTTGAAGCCACCGAGTTTCGGCGATGCCGCCGACAAGGCGCTGAAGTCACCAATCTTGACGATGGGTGCCTGTTCGAAGATCAGTCTCTGCAATTCAGCCCACAATTTCACGCGTTCTTCCTGCGATGTCGCGCGATTAAAAGCATCGAGCGCCTTTTCCTTCTCCGGCGTGTCCCACCAGCCGCCGGCGGTCTTGGACAGGATGAAGTTCAGTGCCGGTTCCGGCAGGAAGGGGCTGTGGGTGATGAACACGTCCCACAATTCCGGCTTCTTGTTGCGCTGGATCATGGTCGCCCAGTCGCTGACCTGAAGATCGACCTTGAAGCCGGCCTGCTCCAGATACATCTGCGCGACTTGCGCCATCTTGTAGTGGAATTCGTACTGGCGGCTGGTCAGGA
Source organism: Rhizobium sp. ASV20 (assembly GCF_016429015.1). GTDB lineage: Bacteria > Pseudomonadota > Alphaproteobacteria > Rhizobiales > Rhizobiaceae > Rhizobium. Next base: position 16,101 of record NZ_JAELTU010000083.1, on the reverse strand, counting down.
TTCGCAGCGGCGTCCCGTCGTAACCGGCTTCGTCCAGAAGCGCTTTTGCCTTTTCCGGGTCGGCGATGTTGTAGTTCTCGGTGCCGATATCCGTGTGCCAGACATAGTTCTTCGGATACATGGCCGCCTCGACGGCATAGAATTTCGGGTCGCCGAAACCTGCAGCCAACATGTCCGACTCGCTCAGCGCCATCTGCACGGCCTTGCGGATCTTCGGATTCTTGAGCGGGCCTTCCTTGTTGTTCATGACGAAGATCGGCCAGCCGAAATGATCGAGCAGGACTGGCTTGTCCGCGCCCTGTTCCAGGCGCTGATAGGATTCCACCGGAAGAGAGTCGACATAATCATATTGGCCGGAAATTGCGGCTTCGACGCGTGTGTTGGCATCGGGAAGCGGCGCGAAGCGGATTTCGTTCGCCTCGGCGATGCGTGCGCCACCGAAACCATCAGCCTTTTCTGTGCGGGGCTTGTAATCGTCGAAGCGCACGAGCTGGATATATTGGTCCGGCTTGTGTTCCTTGAGCTTATAGGGGCCGGTGCCGATCACGTCCTTCAACGGCATGGCCAGGGCATCGGCCGGCATGATCACGGCGGCGGAATTGTTGAAGGCGAGAAGCGAAAGGAGCGGCGCATAGGGCTGGGTGAGGGTGATCGTCACCGTATCGTCGGCCGTCTTCTCGACCGACTTGATATAGACGGCCGTTTGCTTGCCACGCGAGGCCACGTCGAGCCAGCGCTTCAGCGAGGCGACAACGTCCTCCGCCGTCATCTCGCGCCCATTGTGAAACTTGATGCCTTGGCGCAGCTTGATCGTATAGACCGTGCCGTCTCCGCTCACCTCGGGCATGGATTGTGCGAGAAGCGGCGTGACGTTCCATTTGCTGTCGAAGGTGAACAGCGTTTCGAAAATGTGCTGCGAGATCATGCCAACCAGATCGGTCGCACTCACCATCGGGTCGAGCGATGCCGGCTCACCGATGGTCGCGACATTGATCACCCCGCCTTGTTGCTGCGCGAAAGCGGCGGGCGCCGAAAAGGCCAGAAGCGAGGTCGCAACATAGGCAAGTTTCAGGAAATTCACGGCGTTCTCCTCCCGAGAAATACCATTATTATGGAATGATAATCATAATTCGAGAATAGTAAGGCGAGCTGTGACAAGTCAATAGACCGAGAGCACAACAAAAGCCGGACGGTATAAAATTCCGATTTGCGGAATCTGCTCCAGGTGGCGTGTGCTGAGAGTGAGGCTGGAGTCGACGATGTTGCCTCATTCGGGTGATCGTCGCGAACGGAGGGCCTTTAAGAGCGGGTGCGACATGCGAGGGAGGCCGACGTGGCCCTCGTCCACTCGGATTGAGATTGCTCTGCGTTCTGCGCAGGCAGAAGAGACCAGATAGAAACATTAGGGCCCGCACCGGCGGGAAACCTTGACGCGAAGCTCATCGACCCGGGATGGCAACACGCATCTCGATGAATCTGAATACCCGGCCTAGGACTGCGCCCATCAACAGATAGATTGCTCCGGCTATGAGGAAGGTTTCAAACGGAGCATAGCTACGAGCAACAAAGACACGGGCGGCCCCGGTCATTTCCATGACCGTTACTGCGCTTGCCAGGGTAGACCCCTTCATGACCAGAACGAGTTCATTACCGATGGGCGGAAGTATTGCCCGGTAAGCCTGCGGAAGGAGGATCTTAAGCAGAAGCACGCCTCGATGCAGTCCAAGAGCGCTTCCGGCTTCGGATTGCCCCGGCGGGATCTGCCGCATTGCGCCAGCAAGCAACTCGGCTGAATAGGCGGCCGAGTTGAGGCCAATGGCGAGGATCGCGCAATAGACCGGGCTGCGAAGAAGCGGCCAGAGAAAGCTATGGCGCACCGCCTCGATCTGTCCCAGCCCGTAATACACAATGAATAGCTGGACGAGCAGCGGGCTTCCTCGAATGAGGAACGTATAGGTGGAAACGGAAAGTCGTAAGAGCCGGTTTGTGGATGTCAGAGCGAGCGCAAGAGGCAGAGCCAGAATTTGACCGACCACGAAGCTCACGATCGTAATCATGACAGTGAGAGCGAACCCGTTCTTGACGGCCAGGAATGCGGGGGCGAAGAGCTCGAATGACAACATGGCGTTACCTCAGATGCGGAGTCAGGCGCGATTCGTACATTTTGAGAAAAAGCGTCGAGATAGCCGTGATCAGCACGTAGAGAGCCGCGGCGGCAAGATAGAAGGCGAGCGGCTGATGGGTCGCACCGGCTGCCACGACGGATTTCCGCATGAGTTCCTCGAGCCCGACGACGGACACAAGAGCACTCTCCTTCAGGATGACCAGCCACTGATTTCCAAGCCCCGGAAGGGCGCGTGTCATCATCTGGGGCATGACGATGAGGCGAAAGGCGCGAGGCCGCCGCAATCCCAGAGAAAGAGCTGCTTCCCATTGGCCGGCAGCCACGCTTAGCAGCGCGCCTCGTAGGATCTCGGTAAGGTAGGCCGCTGCGACGATGGAAAGCGAAGCGATGCCGGCGCTCAATCCGTCAACCTCGACATATTTGCCAGCCAGTTTTGTAAGCAGTACCGTGCCGCCGTAGAATATGAGAAATATGACGAGCAGTTCGGGAAGGCCCCGTATGAGCCCGACATAACCCATGATGACCCGGCGTATTGCAGGAGGTCCGTAGACTGTAAGCGGCGCAAGGATTGCGGCGATCATAAAACCGATGATGAAGCTTCCGACCGCAACCGCGAGGGTCATCAAAAGCCCTTGCAGCAATTGGCCCTGATATTGCTGGACTGCGTCAAGCATGCGGGCTCTCCTGCGCTCTGTCTTCGACGGTATCGGAAAGCAACGCGAAGAATTCGGCAGCAAAGCCGATCATCTTCTCGAACTGCGCAATCAGGATGTTCTCGTCGGGCGAGTGAAGCATTGCGCCGTGGTGGGTGAGGCCTGCACCAAACAGGGTTGCGCCGAACTTGTGCACAAACGGATGAGCAAGCCCCGACGCTGCGGAACTGGGCTGAATGATTGCCGGGCGCTCGAACCATTTCTCAAGCAATGCGGCACCCATTTCAACGACAAAGTGAGCCGGATCGCTCCTGACACCGAGCACCTCGGCATCGAGGATGGTTAGCTCTATATCTCCGAAATCGCACCTGTCCAGATGCTTGCGCAACAGTTCGGCAATGCGCAGCGGGTGTTGCCCCGGCGCGAGACGGAAGTCGAGCTTTACCTGACCAAAGCAAGGCAAGACGGTTTTGGCGCCCTGGCCGCCATAACCGCCGTGGAAGCCATTGACGTTGAGGCAGGGCTCGAAGTTGAGATGCGTGTAGAAATTGCCCGGCCCAACGCCGCCGAGAAGGCGATGGCCGCCTGTTTCGGCCTGAAGGTCGGCCAACGGAAATGGCGGCGTCGCCGCAAGCTCTTTGCTGCGCTCATCCGGTTCGATGATATCGTCGTAAAATCCGTCGATCAGAATTCGTCCGGAGGCGTCGCGCAGGGACGATACCGACGCGGCAAGCCGCCAGAGCGGATTGTCGAAAATCGCGCCAAGGCTGGAATGCAGGTCAGCCTGTGCGGTCCGGCACTGGAGTTCGACTGCAAGTATGCCCTTGAAGCCCATGAGGATGATCGGTCGCCCCGACTTGTCGACCTCGCCATACTCCCACCAGCAGATATCTGCTTTGGAATTTGAGAACCTGTTTTCGAGAAAGCGCGTCAGCGACGGGCTGCCGATCTCTTCTTCGCCTTCGACGATCCATATCAGCTTGAAGGGAAGGGCGTCGGGTCGATTTGCGCGGAACGCGCGCCATCCTGCCAGGCGACTGACAAATTCACCCTTGTCGTCAGCCGCGCCGCGGCCGTAAAGACGACCGTCACGCTCGGAAAGGACAAATGGCGCCTCTGTCCACAGATCAACCGGATCTTCGGGTTGGACGTCATAGTGATTATAGATGAGAAGCGTGAAGGGGCCGTCGCCTGTCTCGCCAACCACGAACGGTCCAACGTCTCCGGGATGCTGTTCGGTCAGGAAACCGGCATCCTTGAGCAGGCCTTCGACCTTGTCTGCGCAGACCTTGAGACCTTCGGCACGCGCGCTTACCGATGGAATCGCGACGAGGGTGGCGAGATCTTCTTTCGCGGTGGTCAGGATTTCGGAACGAATGTGCATGGTTCCTCCATAAATGGGAGGCGGCAGGCCGCCTCCCTCGGGGTCTCACTTCTTCGACACGTCGTAGCCGAACCACTTCTCAGCGATCGTTTTGACCGTTCCATCCTTGAGCATGGCTTCGACTGCGCCGTCTACCTTGGTCTTGAGCTCGGACTTGCCCTTGGCCATCGCGACGCCCTGGCCCTTGCCGAATTCGGCGAAGTCCGCGCCGGTCAACAACGGGCCTGCATAGACCAGCTTGTCCTTTCCACGCTCCTTGACGAGCGGCTCCCATGCCGAGCGCTCCATCAAGCCGGCATCGATCCGGCCTGCAATGAGATCGTCGGCGACCTGGTCGGGGCGATCGTAGACATGGACGTCCGCGTCCGGAAAATGTGCGCGGATCACCTGCTCGTGGGTTGTCCCGCTCTGTACGCCGATCGATGCCTTGGCGAGCGCCTTGCTCAGGTCAGCTGCAGATTTCGCCGATGCCGCATCGCTCGTGGGCGCCACCACGATCGCATTTGGAGCATCCGCGTAGGCTGCCGAGAAGTCGACTTTTTGCGAGCGCTCGTCGTTGATCGAGACACCTGAGATGACGAGATCGAACTTGCCGATCTGCAGTCCAGGCAGGAGACCGTCATAGGCCTGGTTTTGCCAGGCGCAGGTCGCGGCGATGCGCTTGCAGATCTCGTCGCCGACATCCTTGTCGAAGCCGATGATTTTGCCGCTGCCATCAACGGATTCCCAAGGAGGGTAGTCGGCACTGGTGCCGATGCGCAGCTCGTCCGCGGATGCAATACTGGCGAACAGTGTCAGTCCAATTGCAATAGTCATTCGCTTCATGAAGATTCCCCTTTGTTGGAAACGAACAAATCCCGCGCGCTCAGGTCAGCGCGAGGGAATTCTTGATACGGGAGTACATCAGGCCGCTTGGGTGAAGGCCTGCTTGAGGAAGCGGGAGATGCGGCCAAGCCCCTCGTGAAGAACATCTTCGCCATTCGTGTAGCCGATGCGAAGATATCCCTCCATGTCCATTGCACTGCCCGGAGTGAGCATGACACCCGTCTCCTCGAGCAGCCGCAGGCAGAACTCCTCCGAAGAAATCGGCAGATCATATTTGAGAAGGGCGGTAGTTCCGGATTTTGGCTTGATCCATGAAATCAGCGGCTCCTTCTCCACCCAATCCGACAGGATCGCTAAATTCGTCCGGGTAATCTTGTGGCTGCGCTCAAGGATCTTGTCCTTGTTCTCAAGTGCGATGGCGGCAAAATGGTCGTCGAGCATGCCGACGGAAATCGTGTTGTAGTCACGATGGATGGAGACCGCTTGGATAAGGTCAACGGGTGCTGCGATCCAGCCCAGGCGAAGGCCTGCCAGCGAGTATGTTTTTGACATGCTGCCGGTGCTGATTCCCTTCTCATAGAGGTCCGCAATGGAGGCGGTCATCCCGAGGTCACCCTCCTGGTCGGTGCCGCGATAGACTTCGTCGCAAAGGATCCAGGCGCCGCATGCACGGGCGATCTCGACGATCTTGAGAAGATAGTCCCTGTCCATCAACGAGCCGGTCGGGTTGTTCGGATTGTTGATCGCGATCAGTTTCGTGCCGGGCGTGGCGAGCCTTTTCAGCTCCTCGAGGTCAGGCAGGAACCCGGTTTTCTCGGTCAATTTGAGGATCTGGGTGTCGGCTCCAATGCTTTCCGGGATGGAGTAGTGTTGCTGGTATGTGGGAAGGACCGAGATGACACGGTCGCCACGCTCGACCAGTGTCAGGTGTACGAGTGCGTTGGCGCCGATCGCACCATGGGTAATGACGACATTGTCGAGTTTCTGCTTCTCGTAGAGCGCGGCCACAAGGGAGCGCAGGCGCACGCTGCCCTCGATCTCGCCATAGGTGAGTTTTAGCGGCTTGAGCTGCTCTCCTATGTCGTTGATGCCGGACATATCGAGCAGTTCGGCAACCGTCAGGGATTCAACGCAGGTCTCGGCCAGGTTGAGCTCGCACTGGGTCTCGTACTTGTTCATCCAGATCTCAACGCCGAAGTCACGTATCTTCATTTCATTCTCCTAGATATTTCATCGTTCAGCTGCGGGCGGCGACGAGCAAGGCCAAGGATGCCGCAACATCTTCGAGACCAAGGCCGATGGAGCGGAAGAACGCCGGTCGTTCACGGCTCGGATGCGTCGCGCGGCCTGAAAGAAGATCGGGTAGATCGCCAAGAAGGCGCTCGGATGCCCACGTGCCCGCTGCGATGGCAAGCCTCATGTCTCCGGCAGAAGAAGGTGTCGTGGCGCGATAGTCGCAATAGACATCAAAGCCTTGAAGCGCGGCCGGATCGATCTCATGCGCATCTGCGACGTTCGTGCTGATCGACGTCACGACCGCTGCTTTCGACAGTTTTGAAGCGTCGATGACAGGTTTTCCAGACGACGTGCAGAGAAGCACCAGGTCGGCATCGGCAATCGCTTCGTTGGCGTCCGTCCACTTGGAGATGAGCGCGCCGCTCGAGGTCGTTGAAGGTACGTCGCGTCGGGCATGGATGCTCGGCGAAGCAAGCCTGATCTCTCTCCACTGCCGGATGCGCTCCGCATGGCGCAGATGCGCCAGTCCGACCGGACCAGAACCGACGATGGTCAGGACCGAGGCATCTTGCGGTGTCAGCGCGTCTGCGGCGATAATTGAGGTGGCGGCGGTGCGTTCCGTCGTCAGGGCCTTTGAATCGCACAGCAGGATGGGTCTGCCGCTCTCCATCGACATCAAGAGGGTCCAGGCAGTCACCAGTGCCTGGCCATGACCGGGGATATAAGGCGACAGTTTTGCGCCGAAGACCTTTTCATCGGCAAGCACGCCCAAATATGTGATGAAGTCTCCGGCATCTTTCGGAAAGAGGGTTAATGTCTGTGGCGGTTGGACCGCATTGCCGTCTGCGAGCGAGCGGAACATGCGCTCCAGTACGGATCGGATGTCGACCTTCGGCAAGAGTTGATTGATCTCGGTCTCGCCGAGCACGATCGGTTGCGTCATCAAGTACCTCCCGGCTAGATGAGCAGGATGATGACGCGAATGATCGCTCGCGCGTCGTGATGGACGCACGGTGGAATTCGCTGTTGATCAGTCTGCCCGTTAAGAGTAGAAGGACCCTATGAGCAATATATTGCACAGTCAAGAGCGGGGGGATGTTTTGGCGCACGTCTCCGGAAATCTTCGAAGGCTCCGACAAGCAGCCGGTCTCAGTCAAGTCGCGCTCGCCGAGGCGTCCGGCATCAGCCGGCGAATGATCATCGCGGTCGAAGCCGGCGATGCCAATATCAGCCTCTCGAGCCTGGATAAGCTGGCCGTGGCGATGGGCGTCGGCTTCGTTGATCTTGTCCGAAATCCCGATCGTCACTCATCGTCCGACATTAACGAGGTGACATGGCGCGGCAAGGGCGAGGAAAGCAAGGGGGTGCTTCTGGGAACGGCACCTTCCGGTCAAGAGACACAATTGTGGATGTGGTCGCTTGAGCCGGGAGAGCGTTATGATGCCGAGCCTGATCCGCAAGGCTGGCATGAAATGATCGTCGTCATGGAAGGAACTCTGACGCTGATCCTGAGCGGCGAGGAAAAGGAATATCCGAAGGGCGCCTTTGCGATCTATGGCTCGGCCCAGAATTATTCCTATGCCAACAGGGGCACGGAAATCACGCGGTTCGTGCGAAACGTCGTTTCTTAAACGAACCAAGGTTCATCATGAGGTCTGCACAAGTATGAAAGCCACACCAAATAGCCTCGTGTCTCGATTGCCAGAGCCACCGATCCCTGCCGTCATGGCTTGGGCGCGAGCATATGACGGGCTGCGTGGCCCACTGATCGATCTTTCGCAGGCCGTGCCGGGATATCCCACGCATCCCGAAATGCTGCGGCTCCTTGGAGACGCCGCAGGCTTGCAGGCAATGACGGGCTATGGACCGATCGAAGGCGAAAGCGCCCTGCGTCAATCCTATGCGGCGCACATGTCCGATATCTATGGCAGTCGAATATGCGTGGAGAACATCCTGATCACCGCAGGCTGCAACCAGGCCTTCATGGCGACAATGATCGCGCTTGCGCGGGCGGGAGACCGGGTGGCAATTACCAACCCGTTCTATTTCAACCATGAAACGACGCTCTCCATGCTGGGGATCGGGAGTGTCCTTGTGGAATGCGATGCCGAAAATGGCTTCCTGCCGAAGATTGCGTCCGTGGAAGCGGCTTTAGCCGATGGTGTGAAAGCGCTTGCCATCGTCAGTCCCAACAATCCGACGGGAGCGATATATCCACCCGACCTCTTGAACAGGCTTTATGCCCTCTGCCGAAATCATGGTGCCTGGCTGGTGCTGGACGAGACCTATCGCGATTTCCTGAACGAGGGCTCGACACGACCGCACGATCTGCTCTCGCAACCGGACTGGAACGAGACACTCATCCTTCTCTACAGCTTTTCCAAATCATTTTGCATTCCCGGTCATCGCTTGGGCGTGATCACGGCATCACCAGAGGTTGTTCGAGAGGTTGCCAAGGTTATGGACAACATGCAGATTTGCGCGCCTCGCGCGGCGCAGCATGCCGTTGCTGAGGCCCTTCCGAAACTTGCGAACTGGCGTGCCGGCAATCGCGCCGAAATCGCCCTACGCGCCAAGGCACTCACGGAGGTTTTTGCCGCAACGCCCGGGTGGAGCATTGCTGCGATCGGCGCTTATTTCGCCTTCATCAAGCATCCCTTTGAAGGGCAAGCGTCGGCGGAGGTCGCCGAACGCTTGGCATCCACTGTTGGCGTCATCTCCATTCCTGGCGCATATTTCGGGGAGGGCAATGATGCCTATCTTCGCTTTGCTTTCGCGAATGCAGATGTCGTTACAATCCGGCACCTAAACGCAAGGCTCGATAAATTCCAACTCATCGCTGGGTAATCCCGGCCCATATCCATAGGCTATCAAGTATGAATGTCGTCAAGTGATAGCACGATTGGTTGGCGTGGCAGCAGGCTCGCTTGTTGATCGACTGCGGCGCGTCGCCGCTCTCGGAAAGCTTGCCAGGTCAGGGAAAGAGGCCTCTAATGGCGGCACTTGATTGCGAATTAGAGACCGTTGTTGCAGCAGGTGAGCGAAGCATTTTCCGTGTTTATAAGGCACTATCGTTTGTAGGGCCGACTGCCGGGAGGTATTCCACGGCAATGGACCCTACAATCGACAGGTCAGTACTTTTGAGCAAACGATCAGAGGGCACTCATGTCTGAGCACGATACCAGGCTCTACGGTAGCTGGCGGTTGATTTCCTTTGATACTGAGCTTCAGGTGACAAAGGAGCGCAGTCTGCCCTGGGGCGCCGATCCCAGCGGGTACCTCATTTTCGGCTCTGATGGGCGAATGATGGTACTCGTTACTGCAAAGGCGCGGGAGCCAGGCAATACAGATGAGAAACTGGTGGCCCTTTTCCGCACTGCGATGGCCTATACCGGACGGTATCGGACAGAAGGGGGTAGGTTCATCACAAAGATCGACTCATCTTGGAATGAAGCCTGGAACGGCACCGAGCAGGAGCGATTCTACAAGCTTGATGACGACACGCTCGAGGTCTCGACGGCCTGGATGCCGAATCCGCTAGTCTCGGGAAATCCAATAGGAAGAGCCATTCTGCGTTTTAGACGCGAGTGATTTTCCGACCATGAGTTTGCAGCTGGCTGCAAGGCAGACGTGAACTGTTGGCCCATAGGTCGAGAACAGGGAACTGTCTCGTGGCTTCCTGAAAGTTGGGTCTTCCGGCTGTTCGAAATCCCACTATGCCCGCAAACACTGATCGGAATGGGTCCGGCAGCTTCCTGATGATGCGTCTCAAGCCTTATTCATCTCGCTGTCTGGATTCGTTGCGCCGTGAATTCGGCATAAACCGGTATAGGACAAGCGCCATTCACATCATGACTTGGCCGCCAGCACGCTTGATCTGACAGATGGCAGGGTAATTGTCGCGATCGTCCCGGGACCTTTTCGCGGCGATGCAAGCGAGACAGAGCCGCCATGAGCAGCGGCAATGCGCGAGACGAGTGAAAGGCCCACGCCCGTCCCCGCGACGTGCTTGGCGTTTGACCCCCGAGCCGAATGCGAAAGGACGGTTTCGATCTCCGAAGGCGGAATGCCGATGCCGTTGTCGCTGACCGATATGGCAATGGTGCTGCCATCGACCATTCTGGCTCCGAGCGAGACTTTCGGACTTTGGGCGCCGGCGGAAAACTTGGCGGCATTCTCCAGCAGGTTGATCAACGCAATGCCAAGCATTTCGGCGTCTGCCATGACCAATCCGGGCCGTGCTGCCGGGGCAATATCGAGTTGAATATTGGTTCCCTGCAAGAGATCCTCAGCCTTGGCGTAAGCGGCAGTCATGATATCGGCGATTGGTGTGCAGGTGAAGTGCGGCTCGAAAGATGCGCCCTGCAGCCTGCTGCGGATCAGGTTCACCTCCAGAACCTCCACCAATCTGACGATTGCCTGGCGACCGCGATCAAGCCTGTCGCGATTTGCCTGGTCTTCTTTGGGAAGGCTGATACGGACGCTATCGATATTCGATCGAATGGCGGCAAGCGGAGTTCGATATTGGTGGGAAATGACCTCCATGAAGCGAATCTGTCGGACCTGGGCCTGCAACTCGGCCCGCAAGGCGTCTTCGGCGGTCTTCTTTGCATCTGCAAGCTCGCGCGTGCGCGAGATAACAAGCTCGTTGGCGTGCCGCTCGGCGGCATGAGCCGCTGCCACAGCGCGTTTGTCGTTGTCTCTGTTGATGGCTTCGGCCTTGCGCAGGCGCACGGCAAGCGAACCCGTCAGCAAAATGAAGTGGCAGATGCTGGCAATCGCATAGGAGTGGGCAACCCAGTTCGGCAAGGGGAGGACGCCGAGGCGCTGTGCGCTCGTCAGGATGAGCCCGCACCAGATCAAGATGAAGGCCGCCGCTTTCAGACCGGATTCTGCATCTTTCAACATGATGAGATCTTGTGCGGAAACGGCCATGGCAGCCGTCGTGACGATGAGAATGATGAGGCTGGCAAGCGGCGCGAAGATCCGGTTCTCGCCAGCAAACGCAAACAGGACGCCGGTAATCCCGATCACGGCACTTGCCAGGAAGAGCCGATTGAGCCACGGGTGCCTGCGACGTAGCTCAAGCACACTTGCGACCGACAGAGCTCCGGCCGTTAATCCGAGCCATGCTGCCGATGCGGTGAAATAGTCGTTTCCAAGTCCGCCCTGCGGGAAAAGCAGGAGACGGGAGAGCCCAAGGTTGCCGAAGTAGACGAGCGTCGCGCCGAGGATATTAACTGCCAGAAGCGGATAGAATGCTCTCCTGTCGAAGCAGAAGAAGACGATCTGAACGATCATCAGGATCGCCATGCCGCCGAACCACAGGCCGCGGGCGAGATTGGCAAGCGTGGTCATGAAGCCGAAATCGGTGGGTGAATAGGCTGAAACAGACAGATTGAGCGAGGAATTGCTGCTGGCTCCGCGGATATAGACGATAAGTCGTCCGCTGGAGGGGAGCTGGATCGGCAACACGTTCTCAAGGCCGGTAAAAGAAGAACGGACGAGCGCCGCGTGATCTCCCATTTCGGTGCGGGAAAAATCCGCGGCTGTCAGGCCCGGCCGATCCTGCGCGACATAGACGTCAACGATATCGGAAAAGTTCGGCGTCAGCGAAAGCAGGAGGGTTGCGTCGCCGGCTGCGCCTGGCGGTCGCTCTAGAATAAGGCGCATCCAGCCGGCGGAGCTGGCGTAGCCGAGATTCAGGTCGTGTCCTCTGATATCGCTAAATTCGGCATCGTGCCGATCGAACATTTCGGCTAGCGACGCGTTTCCAGTTGGATCAATGGCAATTTGCAGGAAGCCGTCTAGCGATAAGGAACCCTGCAGATTTGCCGGTACAACGATGGCGCTTTGGGTGGTCAATCTGGTGGTTTCGCCAGCCTTCGCCTGCCTTGCAGGCAGGTTTATCGCGATGGCTATCAACAGGATCAGGGCAGGTAGGAGCCGGAATGCGATTGCTAAATGGGTGCGAAGGACTAAAAGTTGCCTCGATTTGATCCCGGCAGTGCGTTGCATGAAAGTCTCTATCGTTTGAGTCGATGGTTTATAGAATAAATTCAGAGCATCCGGCGATGGCTGCCTCAGAGCCTGGCCGTCCAAAAGTAGTCTTTCTCGAGGATGATCATCAGCTCCGCCTCGGGCTGGCCGACTTCCTTCGGCTCAATGCCTTTGCCGTGACCGATGTCGCAACCTGGGCTGACTTCAAGCATGTCTTTGCGAAAGAGCCCTACGATATCGCGATCCTTGATGTAAACCTGCCGGACGCCAATGGATTCGAGATTGCCCGCGACCTCTCCGCGCATCACCAGCTTGGCGTCATCGTCCTGACGGCGCGGGCTGAAAGAGCCGATCGCATTAGAGGTTATGAGGACGGTGCCGATCTCTATTTCACAAAACCTGTTGACGGAGAAGAGCTTGTTGCGGCCATCCGCAATCTCCATCGTCGTTTGAGCAAGCTCGGATCAATCGATCGTTCTGAGCCAGCCAGCGGCCAACCCGCACCCTGGCGCTTTGATTCGGTCGGCCAATGCCTTTTTGCGCCGGACGGGACGAAAATCGGCTTGTCGGGCCGCGAGGCGCGGCTCATCCGGAGCCTTGTCGAGGCGAAGGGAGAGGTGGTGTCGCGATATGACCTTGCTGCGGCCGTCGGCAGTGAGGATCTGGGCGCGGAGAGCCGGAGCCTCGATGCGATTTTACGGCGTTTGCGCCAGAAAGCTCGCCAGATTGGTACGGAAATGCCTGTCCACGCCGTTCATGGGTTGGGGTTTCGGTTCTCCGGCCAACTCGCAGGCAATTGATCGAGCTCCGCTCTTTACGGGGGCAAATGATTCGCGGTCGTGCATCGGATTCTCAGAAAAAGCGGCTCGATGAGCGGGCTGGATCGGCAAATGTGTGATCGGGATACATGCGCGCGGGCGTGTGGTCCGTCGATTGTAAACCTGTGTTGCTAGGCAGGCACGCTTTCCGTTCCAAACCGTTTCAAACCGTTCCAGTTGCGTCCTAGTCGACACATTATGTGCGACCTATGGATATCGCGCCGAGTGCCACGGGGGGCATCGGCTGCGGATCTATGGGGCAAATCATGGCGGAAACTAGGACCGGCTTTCACGCAATGGCGCGGGCTATGCGGGCGCGGCTGCTGGCAGCATTTTCAATTTTGGGTCGATCCGAGGTCGTGGCGGCGACTTCCCACACGAGGCGAGATCATTCCATGGTTTCGGTGGGACGCGCGATCCTAGCGACATTCTTCGCTATTCTGGCGCTCGTCTCGGTATCGGGCGAGGCCCGGGCAATGTCGGCATCCTGCGCGACGATCAATGCCATCGGCAGCGTCACAAGTTATCATCAGGTTTTTGCCGCCTCAACGTTTGAACCCAATGAAAGTGTTACGGCGACCTTCTATGATTCCGGCTCGTCGGGCGGGATGATGGACGACTTCGATACGATTTATTTGAATAAGGCCAATTATCAAAACACATATTTCTACTATTCGATCTCAGGGACGGTCGGCAATCACTCGTTGACGGCTTCGGCATCGTTTATTCAAACCTATGGGCTTTATATTGGAGTCGACACGAACCGGGGCTCCGTCGGTCCGGTAACGCTTTCCTGCTCAGGCACACCAAATGCGCCGACAGTAACGAGTGTATCTCCGAGATCGGGCCCTGGCGCCGGCGGCACGCAGGTTACGATCACAGGCACGAATTTCACGGGTGCGACGGCGGTGACGTTCGGAGCGACTGCGGCTTCGGGCGTAACGGTTGTTTCGGCGACGTCGATTACCGCGACGGCACCTCTCGGTACGGGATCGGTTGATGTTGCCGTGACGACGCCGGGCGGCACCAGCGCGACATCCGCTGCCGATGTGTTCACCTATGTCCCAGGCCCGACCGTGTCGGTCATCAGCCCGGCGACCGGTTCGACGGCAGGCGGCACGTCCGTCACCATTACAGGCACCAATCTGAGCAGTGCAACGGCGGTTACGTTCGGTGGCACCGCGGCATCCAGCTATACGGTCAACAGCGCCACACAAATCACTGCGACGACGGCAGCGCATGCCGCCGGTGCGGCCGATGTCGTGGTCACCACGATCGGCGGCTCGGCAACCTTTTCCGGTGGTTATACCTACGTCAGTGCTCCTGTTGCCGGCAATGTCGCAGCGATGGTTGCGGCCAATTCTTCGGCCAATCCGATCATGTTGAGCCTGTCGGGCGGGGTTGCGACTTCGGTTGCGGTCGCAAGGGCTGCGAGCCACGGAACTGCCAGTGCAGATGGCATTTCGATCACCTACACGCCGACAAGCGGTTATAGCGGGTCGGACAGTTTCACCTATACTGCCACCAATGCCTCCGGCACCTCGGCGCCTGCAACGGTAACGCTGACGGTCACGCCCCCGTCAATCACCCTCACGCCGTCGACCCTGGTATCCGGTACGGTGGCTTCGGTTTACAGCCAAACACTGGGCGCCTCGGGCGGCTCAGCTCCCTATGGTTACAGCATAACTGGAGGCTCGTTGCCGGCTGGGTTGTCGCTTGAATCGTCGACCGGTGTCATCTCCGGCACGCCAACGGCGGGCGGCACCTTCAATTTTACTGTCACGGCCACCGATAGCCGGTCCTTTACAGGCGCTCAGGCCTATACTCTGGCTATCAATGCCCCGACGCTTGCGATATCGCCGGCGACATCGACGCTGCCGGCCGCGACGGTTGCCACGGCCTATCGCGAGACGATCACCGCCTCGGGCGGCACGGCGCCCTATGGCTATGTGGTCTCGGGTACGCTTCCTGCCGGTCTGGCGCTGTCGTCGGACGGTGTGCTTGCCGGCACGCCGACGGCAGAGGGCTCGTTCAGCTTCACCATCACCGCGACCGACAGCTCGACGGGCACCGGACCCTTCAGCAAGTCGCAGGCCTATACGCTGTCGACCAACATCCAGGCACCGATCGCCGGTCGTGTTGCAGCAACGGTTGCGGCCAACTCGTCGGCCAATCCGATCACGCTGAGCCTGTCGGGCGGTGCGGCCGCATCGATTGCCGTTGCCTCGAACCCAACGCACGGCGCAGCGACCGTGTCGGGCACGTCGATCAGCTATACGCCGGCCCCGGGCTATTCGGGGACGGACAGCTTTGCCTATACGGCGACCAACACGACCGGCACCTCTGCGCCGGCGACGGTGACGCTGACCGTCACGGCGCCGACGCTGGTGTTCACACCGGCTGCCGGTGCCTTGCCGGCCGGCCAGATGAACACAGCCTATAGCCAGACGGTGACAGCCTCCGGCGGCACCGGCCCCTATGGCTATGCCGCAACCGGCACCCTGCCGGCCGGACTGACGCTCAACCATGCGACCGGCGCGATCACCGGCACGCCGACGTCGGCGGGCAGCTACAGCTTCCAGATCAGCGCCACCGATGCCAACAATGCGGCGACGTCGGCTGCCTATACGCTCGCCATCTCGCCGCCGCCGACCAGCTTCGTGTTTACCCCGCCGGGCGGTGCGCTGACGCAGGCGATGGCAGGCGAGGCCTACAGCCAGCAGGTTTCCGCAACCGGCGGCACGGCTGTGAAGATCTACAGCCTTGCCTCCGGCAGCCTGCCGGACGGTTTGGTGCTCAACATCTCGACGGGCCAGCTCACCGGGCCGCTCGCAACGGGAACGGAGGGCGATTACAGCTTTGCCATCCAGGTGCGCGACGGCAATGGTGCGACGGCGACGGCCTCCTATACGCTGAAGGTCGCAACCCGTGCCGTCACCGTGCCCGACCAGGTGGTCGACGTGCCGGCCGGCTCGACACCGGGCAACGTCTACCTCAACCGCGGTGCGACCGGCGGTCCGTTCACCGCGGCGGGCCTGACCTTCGTCGAGCCTGCCAATG
>NZ_JAELTU010000790.1 GCF_016429015.1 Rhizobium sp. ASV20 | reverse complement strand
ACATGCACCCGCGCAAGCGAACACGACAATGACTTTTAAACAGAAGCATATTGGACGCCGAATATATAGAAAAAAAAAAGCATCCGAAAAACTTCAAAGCCAAAAAGGACAACATACCTCGAACATATCTACACTCATCACACGTCAACATGCAGAAAATGGGGTTGTTACTTTGAGGCTCCGGTCATCGCGGCGCCCACACCCACTCGCCCTGCAACTGACCAACAGCATGTAATACTATCTATCGGGCGGGCCACTTCGCCCACAGGCGGCTCAAGCAAGAAAACTGTTCCATGGGTGCCCACCCCGGGAAGCCCCACCCGCACCCCTGTAACCCGGACCTTGACTCCGCCACGGCGGCCGTCCACTGTACTCTTATAGGCGATAAGAGCGTGT
>NZ_JAELTU010000789.1 GCF_016429015.1 Rhizobium sp. ASV20 | reverse complement strand
GCCTTAGCCTGTTGAACTTGACTACGTTCGGCTATATGTTAAATCGCGCTGTCATGGCATGGACCACGCTTGAGACGGCATTAGGAGCTGTGTTGCGTTTGCGGGATTTCATTAGTAGGATGCCCGCGGAAGCTCGTGGGGATGAAGTGCAATTACCGTCGCGATGGCCTCAATCCGGCAACATTGTGTTTTCAAATGTCACTGCAAAGTACAGGTATGTGGATATGGCCGTTATTGCTGTTTTTGCTCCAGTGTTCTTATCCATGCGCAGCCCTGGCGATACGACAGCCGCCCTTTATAACGTATCTCTTAACATTGATGATGAGCAAAAAGTGGGCATATCAGGAAGAACTGGAAGGTACGTATACCCTATTGCGGGCGCTGAAACAAGAGTAC
>NZ_JAELTU010000788.1 GCF_016429015.1 Rhizobium sp. ASV20 | reverse complement strand
CCCCCCCCCCCCCCCCCCCCCCCCCCCCCCCCCCCCCCCCCCCCCCCCCCCCCCCCCCCCCCCCCCCCCCCCATCTTCACGCAGAAGACGGCATACGCGATCTTCGCCGATGTCTCGTGGGCTCGGAGATGTGTATAAGAGACAGCTCTTTATCTAGGTATATTATCATCAAAAAAGTGGCGGGAGGACGTAGGTTGGAAGCCATGTATCGCGACGGTGAGGCTCCGGCTTGGGCCGGGACTACTTTCCTCCTGTCTCTTATACACATCTGACGCTGCCGACGAAATTCTTGGAGTGTAGATCTCGGTGGTCGGCGGGGCAGGAAAAAGGGGGGGGGGGGGGGGGGGGGGGGGGGGGGGGGGGGGGGGGGGGGGGGGGGGGGGGGGGGGGGGGGGG
>NZ_JAELTU010000787.1 GCF_016429015.1 Rhizobium sp. ASV20 | reverse complement strand
AGGTAACACTTGGCAGCCTAGCCACTCGAAAACTGACGCACGCAAACCATACACTTTATCGCCATCTTCCATACCGCCAAAAAAACAGCCAAGAGGTTTTGCCAGGACACCGAGACTTGCCTCGTTGTCGCGCGTTCATTGTATGATGCAACTTTCTCCGCAGGCGTAGCTTGTGACTTGACAACCGCGTGCCACGCCTTGGCTGCGAGCTGCGACCAACCAGAAAGCAATGCGCATCGCTAGGCGGCATATAACCGCTCTGGAAAGTTAAAAAGACACCTTTCACTTCGAAAAGGCCGGGCGGGATGCCTTCTTCACCGTCGTATCGAGCGACCGAGCCCCCCGAC
Source organism: Rhizobium sp. ASV20 (assembly GCF_016429015.1). Taxonomy (GTDB): domain Bacteria; phylum Pseudomonadota; class Alphaproteobacteria; order Rhizobiales; family Rhizobiaceae; genus Rhizobium. The sequence goes on along the minus strand of NZ_JAELTU010000787.1, from coordinate 49 downwards.
TCTCCCACTCGCGATTCCGATTCAGACCTGGACCTTGACATCCAAGAGC
>NZ_JAELTU010000786.1 GCF_016429015.1 Rhizobium sp. ASV20 | reverse complement strand
CCCCCCCCCCCCCCCCCCCCCCCCCCCCCCCCCCCCCCCCCCCCCCCCCCCCCCCCCCCCCCCCCCCCCCCCCAGTTCCACGCTTACTACGGAATACCCCAACTCGCCGTAGTTACGTTGGGCTCGTTTTGTTGATTAGAGACAGATATCATCGCAACCCGCCGAGGAGTACAGGCTGTTGGCCTTCATGGCGCATCAGGGCGGTCGCGTCGTCTCGCAGCTCGAAATCCTGCGTGTAAAGATGCTCTGCGCTGTCTCTTATACACATCTGACGCTGCCGACGAAATTCTTGGAGTGTAGTTCTCGGTGGTGGGGGGGTGGTTGAGAGGGGGGGGGGGGGGGGGGGGGGGGGGGGGGGGGGGGGGGGGGGGGGGGGGGGGGGGGGGGGGGGGGGGG
>NZ_JAELTU010000785.1 GCF_016429015.1 Rhizobium sp. ASV20 | reverse complement strand
CTACAGTGTTGATTTACATATACTGTGTTGACATGTGGTGACTAGTATGTACTGGCTATGGAGCGTACAGTGCGAGCTCACTAGTTTTAAGGTTGCGCGCCGTGCTGCGTTGTCAGTCCAGACACTGACCAACCATACATAAAAATCACCGCATGCAGTTGATGGACAAAACATCTTGTCGCCTCTTATCAGAGCTCTGTGGCTTCTCATAAAGACACCTAGGTACTATGATGCCCTCCAGGACTATTGACAGCTTTGGTGGATGCACAATTTATGTCAACTTCCAAATACATAAGTCACCTGACCGATTAGTGCACGCCCCGCACCCTTGAGCTACTAACCTATGCTTGTTGGACGGCATTATGACACTGCTAAAGAAACCCCACTGCTCTATGA
>NZ_JAELTU010000784.1 GCF_016429015.1 Rhizobium sp. ASV20 | reverse complement strand
ATACCAGTCGGCTTTTGTCCGGTTTCTAAGATTCATTATGTCCTCAATGGCTAGTTTGTGCAGGCGCTTTTCAGTGCCGATAGCTTGGATTACATCCCAGCTGAGGCCATTGACATTGATCCAGCGACATTTGACCCAATCCTCTTTTGGTTGTTTAAGATATTCAATGAAGCCTTGGTTGTCAAAGTGATGCTTTGACATTCCATCCGACGAATAGTCAACGACGGTTATTTGGCAGTTGGCATTCGGCGTGAGCATTGTCGCGTGTCCGCCATCCGGCAGCTGGGGATCGTATCCCGGCTCTGAGCCAGGCTGCCAGCCAGGCCGGGAGTTAAAGGGAGCTCAATATCGAATTCATCATCACCGTCAACCGTTTTGAATGTCGCAGCTCTAGTG
>NZ_JAELTU010000783.1 GCF_016429015.1 Rhizobium sp. ASV20 | reverse complement strand
ATTCCAATCCTATAAAGGAACCTTGAAACGTGCCCGCGCACAACAAAATTGTCTGACTGACGCTCCTCAACACATCTCAAAAAGAGACCCTGCCGATATAATTCCACATTCTCTATTCCAAGCACACGCACACACACACGCACAAGTCTCTCAAAAATGTACAATCTCAGCAATATAGACACACATCGCTTCGCCCGCGGCTCCGTCTACGTGACGGAGATTGCACGAACTTCCAACGGCCTAGCATGCATCTCATCAGACCAACGCCTCTCATTGCTGGACCCGACCCGACTGTCCCTGGAGCCCGTATCAAGCTGGGAGACGACACATGGAAATATTTCCGCGCTAAAGGTGCTCGATGGTGGGATGGCGTGCACGGCTGGTGAAGATGGCGCG
>NZ_JAELTU010000782.1 GCF_016429015.1 Rhizobium sp. ASV20 | reverse complement strand
CTCGAAGCCGTGATGAACCTGCGGAAACTACAGAAGTCGAGACTTACGAAGTACACCCAACTGGAAGCAATGACATACCCGCTCACACGACGGAGCTTGGAGAGAGCTACGAGCCTCCTGTAACCCGCAGTCAAGATACGCCGCTGGCCGAAACGATGGAAGTTGAAGAGAGCTACGAACCCCCTGTTACTCGAAGCCAAGATACGCCGCCTGAAGCAGAAGATGAAGGTGGCTACGAGCCTCCTATAACTCGGAGCCAAGAAAAAGATACACTGGCCCAAATAACGGAAGTTGAAGAGGGCTATGAGCCACCTGTTACTCGAAGTCAGGATACGCTCGCCGAAACAGGTGACGTTGAAGACGCCTACGAGCCTCCTGTGACTCGCAGTCAAGATA
>NZ_JAELTU010000082.1 GCF_016429015.1 Rhizobium sp. ASV20 | reverse complement strand
CTATTGGCCCGATGCCGGCGTGCCCATGCCGATCTATGGCATCAACGCGCATCTGACGCCCAATGCCGCCGTGCATCTGGGGCTTGCCCTGCACGAGCTGATTGTCAACTCTGCCTCGCACGGCGCTATCTCCGCGGGCGCAACCAGCATAACCCTGAACTGCAGGGAAGCCGAACTCGACGGCAAGAAAGCGATCGAAGTTGCATGGTCCGAACGCGTCCATGCGCCCGGCAATCATGAATTCGAGGATAACAGCTTTAGCCGCACTGTGCTCGAACGGGTGGTGCCGACTTCCATGAACGGCCGCGCCGACTTCGCAATGGGCGACGGCAGCATCGGCTATCGCCTTACCATCCCCGAGACCGAATACGAGATACTGAGACGCCGCTGACGGACCTGGTCGCTGGCTGAAACAAGAAAACAGCCAGTGCGAGGGCGGCGCACTGGCTGTTTTACACTCATCGGGAGGGGACCGTGAGTAAATGTCCGACGATGCTATTGGGCATGCATCAGGGGGATGCAATCATCATCGGTACATCCCAATAACGACCCTGATCGATCTTGGTTCCATCCGACGCCGAAAAATTTCATTTTTTCTTCACACTGGCCGTGACGCGAAAAATCAGCCTCTCCGGCGTCACGCGTCAAGCGTATCCCCTTTCGAGCATCGTATTTTTCCGGCCCTGCTCCGCCACCGAGATCGCTGCCGCTTTAAATACATGAAAACAGCTAGTTAGGCGATCAATGCGGCCCCACGTTATCGGCGATCCGCCTCATTAAAACAGCCGCCCCGGCAGATTCGCGGCCAAAATTTTACCGTTTGATAAATTTTTTAACCTGAGTTACCGTTCCTGTACTAGCCGTTTACTATAAGAGGGAACTTCAATGGGACGACTGGAAACTGGGATTCATAAGGGCAGGCTCACGCCCGCCGAATATGATGCAAACTTTTCCGATCTTCACCCGCGCCTCAACAAACACGAGGCGCTGGTCGCATCTGACCGCTGTTATTTCTGCTACGACGCGCCGTGTATGACGGCCTGTCCCACCTCCATCGACATTCCGATGTTCATTCGCCAGATCTCGACGGGCAATCCGCTGGGCTCGGCGAAGACGATCTTCGATCAAAACATCCTCGGCGGCATGTGCGCCCGCGTCTGTCCCACCGAACAGCTCTGCGAGCAGGCTTGCGTGCGCAACACTGCCGAAGAGCGCCCGGTCGAGATCGGCCGCCTGCAGCGCTATGCGACCGATGCGGCGATGGCCGAAAACAAGCAATTCTATTCGCGTGCCGAATCCACCGGCAAGAAGATCGCTGTCATCGGCGCCGGCCCTGCTGGTCTTGCCTGTGCACACCGTCTGGCCGTCAAGGGTCATGACGTCACCATCTTCGATGCCCGCGAAAAGGCCGGCGGCCTGAACGAATACGGTATTGCGACCTACAAGGCGGTGGATGACTTCGCGCAGAAGGAAGTCGACTATGTGCTCGCCATCGGCGGCATCGAGGTGAAGAATGGCCAGGCACTCGGCCGCGACTTCAGCCTCTCCGACCTCTCCCAGCAATATGACGCCGTCTTCCTCGGCCTCGGCCTTGCCGGCGTCAACGCGCTGCGTGCCGAAGGCGAAGATCTCGATGGCGTCGCCGACGCCGTCGCCTATATCGCCGAACTACGTCAGGCCGGCAGCAAGGGCGACATCGCCATCGGCCGTCGCGTCGTCGTCCTCGGCGGCGGCATGACCGCGATCGACGCGGCCGTGCAGGCCAAGCTGCTTGGTGCCGAAGAAGTGACGATCTGCTATCGCCGCGGCAAAGAGCACATGAACGCCTCGGAATTCGAGCAGGATCTGGCCGCCTCCAAGGGCGTCATCATCCGCCACTGGCTGGCCCCGAAGCGTATCGTCGACAAGGACGGCAAGGTCGCCGGTATCGAGGTCGAATATACCGAACTGCGCGACGGCAAGCTGATCGCCACCGGCGATGTCGGCATCATTGCCGCCGATCAGATCTTCAAGGCCATCGGCCAGACTTTCGAGGCCTCGGGCCTTGGCGCACTGCGCATGGAAGCGGGCCGCATCGCCATCGATGGCGAAGGCCGAACCTCGATCGACGGCGTCTGGGCCGGCGGCGACTGCGTGCTCGGCGGCGACGACCTGACGGTCTCGGCCGTGGCACAGGGTCGCGATGCGGCTGAATCCATCAACAATGCGCTCGCTGCTGCCAAGTCGGCCGCGGCAGTCGCCTGAAAGGAGAATCGATATGGCTGATCTCCGCAATAATTTCATCGGCATCAAGTCGCCGAACCCGTTCTGGCTGGCCTCCGCGCCACCGACCGACAAGGCATACAACGTCGAGCGCGCCTTCAAGGCGGGCTGGGGCGGCGTGGTCTGGAAGACGCTTGGTGAGGAAGGCCCGCCCGTTGTCAACGTCAACGGCCCGCGTTACGGCGCGATCTGGGGCGCAGACCGCCGGCTGCTCGGTCTCAACAACATCGAGCTGATCACCGACCGCGACCTCTACACCAACCTGCGCGAAATGAAGCAGGTGAAGAAGAACTGGCCGGACCGGGCCCTCATCGCGTCCATCATGGTCCCCTGCGTCGAGGATGCCTGGAAGGCGATCCTGCCGCTGGTGGAGGAAACGGAAGCAGACGGCATCGAACTCAACTTCGGCTGTCCCCACGGCATGTCCGAGCGCGGCATGGGTGCTGCGGTCGGACAGGTGCCGGAATACATCGAAATGGTCGTGCGCTGGTGCAAGCAATACACCCGCATGCCCGTCATAACCAAGCTGACGCCGAATATCACCGACGTCCGCAAGCCGGCTCGCGCCGCCAAGGCCGGGGGCACCGATGCGGTGTCGCTGATCAATACGATCAACTCGATCGTGTCAGTCGATCTCGACAGCTTTGCGCCGAACCCGACAGTCGGCGGCAAAGGCAGCCACGGCGGCTATTGCGGCCCGGCTGTCAAGCCGATCGCACTCAACATGGTGGCCGAGATCGCCCGCGATCCCGAAACCTATGGCCTGCCGATATCCGGCATCGGCGGCGTCACGACATGGCGTGATGCGGCAGAATTCCTCGCGCTTGGCGCCGGCAACGTGCAGGTCTGCACCGCCGCGATGACCTACGGCTTCAAGATCGTCGAGGAGATGATCTCGGGCCTTTCGGACTGGATGGACGAAAAGGGTCACCGCAGCCTGGACGATATCATCGCCCGCGCTGTGCCTAATGTCTCGGACTGGCAGTACCTCAACCTCAACTACATCGCCAAGGCCAAGATCGATCAGGACGCCTGCATCAAGTGCGGCCGTTGCTACATTGCCTGCGAGGACACCTCGCATCAGGCAATCACCAACATGGTCGATGGCGCCAGGCATTTCGAGGTGATGGACGAGGAATGCGTCGGATGCAATCTCTGCGTCAGCGTCTGTCCCGTTGAGAACTGCATCACCATGGAAGAACTGCCGCCGGGCAACCTCGACAAGCGCACCGGCAAGATCGTCGACCCGAACTACGCCAACTGGACGACCCATCCGAACAACCCGATGGCCCGGCAGGCGGCGGAATAGAGCCGATCAACATCCACGTAAACACGAATGGGCGGTTGCAGCTTGCTGCGGCCGCCCGTTTTCGCAGTCACCATCAGCTTCTTCACAGTGGCCGGTTCCGGTTGGTGACTCGCAAAAGCTCGACATTCGCGCTATGAGAGCTGCGCTGCCAACAGATGCAGCAATGACAACTCAGAGGAGGCGACCATGTCACGCAAGTCCAAAACCCTCCACGACGTGAGCTTTTGAGGTCACGTCCAAGCGACGCAAGTCTTTCCCATCGGAAACCCGAGTAAAAACCGGCTCGCAATTCATCTGTGGCGATGTCGAGCTGGTCGAAAAACTCGGCCGCAACGATCCCTGCCCGTGCGGTTCGCGGAGTCGGTTTCAAGAGCTGCTGCCTGAGGTCGGGCCGCTATGACGGCATCGAACGGGATTACTACTTTTAGAGAGCGGAGCTGATTTCTGTCATCTTCGCAGGCGGCGCGATCCTCCGGCAGATTGCGCCGCCATTCATGTATGGCGAATGCGAAGCCCGTCGACGAAAAGCTGCTCCAGATAGCGCGCGGCGTCTTCGAACCGCCCCTCGCCGGAATGCTCCTGCCCCAGAACGGCGCGCACCTGCACGTCGAAGTCGGCATAATGCTGCGTCGTGGACCAGATCGAAAAGATCAGGTGGTAGGGATCGCATTTGGCGATCTTGCCTGATATCGCCCAGGCGCGAATGACCTCTGCCTTCTCATCGACAAGGCTCTTCAACGGCCCGCGCAGCTCGTCTTCCACATGCGGCGCACCCTGAAGCATTTCATTGGCGAAAAGCCGGCTTTCGCGGGGAAAATCGCGCGCCATTTCGAGCTTTCGGCGGATGTAGGAGCGGATCTCGCTTTCGGGATTGCCGTTGGCGTCGAAGGCCCTCAACGGCTCCAGCCAGGTAAACAGCACCCGGTCGATCAGCGCCCGATGCATCGCCTCCTTGGTGCGGAAATAATAGAGCAGATTCGGCTTCGACATGCCGGCGACTTCGGCAATCTGATCGACGGTCGTGCCACGGAAGCCGTTGACAGAGAATACGTCCAGCGCAGCCTCGAGTATGATTTCCTCTTTTTCTTCCTGGATTCGGGTGCGCCGCTGGGTCTTGGCGGCTCTGGGGATGGCCATGTGTGCTCTGTTTCTCCTTGAAATCCAAGCCTTTCGGCCGAGCTCTCATTCACCCTGTCAGTGCATCTAATTTAGGCAATCGCCTGAAATTTTATCGGAAATTTTCGTGCTTTTCGTCTTGAGCCGCGCCACGGAAGTTGTAATGTTTACCAATCGGTCAAATTATCCGTCAGATGTTTCTTAAACGCAACTGGCGATTTTCCGGGCGAGAAAAACAAGACGCCGCTCCGGAATTTGGAATAAGACCAACGGGAACAATATCGGGCATGCACCTTGCATGCCCCAGGACAAACAGGTGAGGATTGCATCATGGTGGCAGCGCCAGGAGAAAACATGCGTATCAATGGCGACCGCCTTTGGGATACGCTGATGGACATGGCGAAAATCGGCCCCGGCATTGCCGGCGGCAATAATCGTCAAACGCTGACCGATGCCGACGCCGAAGGACGCAGCCTTTTCAAGACCTGGTGCGACAAGGCCGGCATGACCGTCGGTGTCGACAAGATGGGCACGATGTTCGCGACCCGCGCCGGCACCGACCCGAATGCGCTGCCCGTCTATGTCGGCTCGCATCTCGATACCCAGCCGACCGGCGGCAAATATGACGGCGTCCTCGGCGTGCTCGCTGCGCTCGAAGTCGTCCGCACGATGAACGACCTCGGCATCAAGACCAAGCACCCGATCGTGGTCACCAACTGGGCCAATGAAGAAGGTGCGCGCTTCGCACCCGCCATGCTGGCCTCCGGCGTCTTCGCCGGCGTGCACACGCTTGATTACGCCTATGGCCGCAAGGATCCAGACGGCAAGACCTACGGCGACGAGCTGAAGCGCATCGGCTGGCTCGGGGATGAAGAGGTCGGCGCCCGCAAGATGCACGCCTATTTCGAATATCATATCGAGCAGGGCCCGATCCTCGAAGCCGAGAACAAGACGATCGGTGTGGTCACGCACTGTCAGGGCTTGTGGTGGCTGGAATTCACGCTGACCGGCAGGGAAGCGCATACCGGCTCGACGCCGATGGCCATGCGCGTCAATGCCGGTCTTGCCATGTCGCGGATCGTCGAGATGGTGCAGAGCGTGGCGATGGAAAATCAGCCGGGCGCCGTTGCCGGCGTCGGCCAGGTCTTCTTCTCGCCGAACTCGCGCAACGTCCTGCCCGGCAAGGTGGTCTTCACAGTCGACCTGCGCACGCCCGACAAGGAAAAGCTCGATCGCATGCGCACCAAGATCGAAACCGAGGGCAAGAAGATCGCCGAGGCTCTCGGTGTCGGCTGCTCTGTGGAAGCCATCGGCCATTTCGAGCCGGTCACCTTCGATCCAAAGCTCGTCACCTCGGTGCGCAATGCAGCCGAGAAGCTCGGCTACAGCCACATGAACATCATCTCCGGCGCAGGTCACGATGCCTGCTGGGCCGCCAAAGTCGCCCCCGCCACGATGGTCATGTGCCCCTGCGTCGGCGGCCTCTCGCACAACGAGGCCGAAGAAATCTCCAAGGAATGGGCTGCCGCCGGCGCGGATGTGCTGTTCCACGCAGTCGTCGAGACGGCGGAGATCGTGGCCTAACGGCCACGATTCCCAACATCGGAACTTCACACATCTGGAGCATGCGCCATGAGCACAGTCATCAAGGGTGGAACTATCGTCACGGCCGACCTGACCTATAAGGCAGACGTCAAGGTCGAAGGCGGCAAGATCGTCGAAATCGGGCAGAACCTGTCGGGCAACGAGGTGCTTGACGCTTCCGGCTGCTACGTCATGCCCGGCGGCATCGATCCGCATACGCATCTCGAAATGCCGTTCATGGGAACCTATTCCTCCGACGATTTCGAAAGCGGCACGCGCGCGGCCCTTGCCGGCGGCACGACGATGGTGGTGGATTTCGCGCTCCCCTCGCCCGGCCAGTCGCTGCTCGAAGCGCTGACTATGTGGGACAACAAGTCCACCCGCGCGACCTGTGATTATTCCTTCCACATGGCGATTACCTGGTGGGGCGAACAGGTCTTCAACGAGATGGAAGCCATCGTCCGCGACAAGGGCATCAACACCTTCAAGCACTTCATGGCCTACAAGGGCGCGCTGATGGTGGATGACGACGAGATGTTCTCCTCCTTCCAGCGCTGCGCAGAACTCGGCGCCTTGCCGCTCGTTCATGCCGAGAATGGCGACGTGGTTGCGCAGATGCAGGCAAAGCTGCTGGCAGAAGGCAATAACGGCCCGGAAGCGCATGCTTACTCACGGCCTGCTGAGGTCGAAGGCGAGGCAACGAACCGCGCCATCATGATCGCCGACATGGCAGGCTCGCCGGTCTACATCGTCCATACCTCCTGCGAGCAGGCCCATGAAGCCATCCGCCGCGCCCGCCAGAAGGGCATGCGGGTCTATGGTGAGCCGCTGATCCAGCATCTGACGCTGGACGAAAGCGAATATGCCAACGCGGATTGGGATCATGCCGCCCGCCGCGTCATGTCGCCACCCTTCCGCAACAAGCAACATCAGGACAGTCTCTGGGCCGGTCTTGCTTCAGGCTCGCTGCAGGTGGTCGCGACCGACCATTGTGCGTTTACGACCGAACAGAAGCGCTACGGCGTCGGCGACTTCACCAAGATCCCGAACGGCACCGGCGGCCTCGAAGACCGCATGCCGATGCTCTGGACCTATGGCGTCAACACCGGCCGACTGACGATGAACGAATTCGTCGCCGCCACCTCCACCAACATCGCCAAGATCCTCAATATCTATCCGAAGAAGGGCGCGATCCTCGTCGGTGCCGATGCCGATATCGTTGTCTGGGATCCGAAGCGGTCGAAGACCATCGCCGCCAAGACCCAGCAGTCGGCGATCGACTACAACGTCTTCGAGGGCAAGGAAGTGACCGGCCTGCCGCGATACACGCTGACGCGTGGCGTCGTCGCCATCGAGGAAAGCACGATCAAGACGAAGGAAGGCCATGGCGAGTTCGTCCGGCGCGATCCCTTCACTGCCGCCAACCGGGCGCTTTCCACCTGGAAGGACATCACCGCGCCGCGCAAGGTTCAGCGCAGCGGCATTCCCGCCAGCGGGGTATAAAGCTTGGGCTCAGCGCTTCGGCTCATCCGCCGCTTAGCGCGGCACATACCGCTCCAGATCCGGCAGCAGGACCACGCTTTCCTGCTCGTTCGGATCGGTGCGGGCGATGATCGCTGTCGCCGGCCGGTCGCTGAGATTAGCCGGAAGATGCGGAACGCCGGCCGGAATATAGAACATCTCGCCCTCACGCACGATGACGTGCTCTTCCAGCATGTCTCCGAACCAGCAATGCGTCTCACCGGAAATCGCATAGATCGCAGTCTCATGCGAAGCGTGAAGATGCGCCTTGGCGCGGGCGCCCGGCGGGATAGTCAAAAGATGCATGCAGATCCCCGTCGAGCCCACTGTCTCGGCGGCAATTCCCTCGAAATAGTTGAGGCCCTGTTTTCCGGCATAGGTACCGCCGGGCCGCACGACACGGCAGGTGGGCTTCGATGACACACTCATGGCATTGCTCCCCTGGATCCAGCAGCCGCAAGGCACCCTCGCCAATCCAGGCCGCAGCAATGTCAGACACGATAACACGCAATCCGCCCCGACCGAGCGGAGAAAACAGGACTGGTAGGTGTTAATGACGTCATCCGCTTCCTCCGTCGTCTCCGCGCGGAATCTCTGTCTCACCTACGATACGAACGACGGGCCGGTGCATGCACTGAGCAATGTCGATCTCGATGTTCGAAAGGGCGATTTCGTCTCCTTCATCGGCCCATCCGGCTGTGGCAAGACCACCTTCCTGCGTGTCATCGCCGATCTCGAGCGCAAGAGCTCCGGCGATATCACCGTCAACGGCATGTCGCCGGAGGACGCCCGCAAGGCCCGCGCATACGGCTATGTCTTCCAGGCTGCCGCTCTTTATCCCTGGCGCACCATCGAGAAGAACATCGCCCTTCCGCTTGAGATCATGGGCTATGACAAGGCGGAACAGGCCAAACGCATCGCCCGGACGCTGGAACTCGTCAATCTCGCAGGTTTCGAGAAGAAATTCCCCTGGCAGCTTTCCGGCGGCATGCAGCAGCGTGCCTCGATTGCCCGCGCACTGGCCTTCGACGCCGATCTCCTGCTGATGGACGAGCCCTTTGGAGCGCTCGACGAAATCGTCCGCGACCACCTCAACGAACAGCTTCTGAAGCTGTGGAAGCAGACGAACAAGACCATCTGCTTCGTCACCCACTCCATCCCCGAAGCGGTCTATCTCTCCACCAAGATCGTCGTCATGTCGCCCCGCCCTGGCCGCGTTACCGACATTATCGAATCGACGTTGCCGACGGAGCGGCCGCTCGGCATTCGCGAAACGCCCGAATTCCTGGAAATCGCCCATCGCGTCCGCGAAGGTTTGCGGGCCGGACACAGCTACGAGGAATAGGATCGCCATGAACCCGCAATTCCTTCTTTGGCTTGCCGGCGCAATGGCGATCTTCATCAGCGGAGCCACGGCTTCGCGCGCCTATGTCGCCAGCAACAACATATTGATCCTGATCCTGTCGCTCATCCTCTATTGCGTCGGCAATCTGATGATGGTGCGGCTCATGCGCGAGGGAGGCCTGGGCCTGGCGATTTCAGCCTCGGCCATCACCCAGCTCGTGGTCATCAACATCATCGCCTTTATCGTCTTCGGCGAACGCCTGAGCGTGCCACAGCTTGCAGGCGTCGGTCTCGGTGTCATCGCCATGGCGCTGATGCTGCTTCCAGCGCAAAGAGGAGCATGAAGATGGAGAAGGAACAATTCTTCAAGCACAAGTTCCTCCCGGTCGGCACCATCGTCCTTGCGATCCTGGTGCTCTGGTATGTCTTCGCCGTGGTCCTCAATGCGCCGTTCCAGCGCGATCTCGACCGACGCGCCAACGTCACCTCGACGACGATGGAATTCATTGCCAAGACGCTGGCCCAGCCGAAACCGATCCTGCCCGCACCCCATCAGGTGGCGCAGAACGTCTTCGAAAACACCTTCCTTCGCGCTCCGACGAGCAACCGCAGCCTCGTCTACAATGCCTGGGTCACGCTGTCGTCCACCGCCGTCGGCTTCGCTTTCGGAACCGTTCTCGGCATCCTGATCGCGGTTGGCATCGTCCACGTCGTCGCGCTGGACCGCAGCCTCATGCCCTGGATCATCGCATCGCAGACGGTGCCGATCCTCGCAATCGCGCCGATGGTCATCGTCGTACTGGCCGCCGTCGATATCACCGGCCTCATTCCGAAGGCGCTGATCTCGACTTATCTCTCCTTCTTCCCGGTCGCTGTCGGCATGGTGAAGGGGCTGCGCTCGCCGGAAGTCATACATCTCGACCTCATGCGGACCTACAATGCCAGCGCCTCGCAGACTTTCTGGAAACTGCGCGTGCCGGCCTCCATCCCGTTCCTCTTTACCTCGATGAAGGTGGCCATAGCGGCAAGTCTTGTCGGCGCGATCGTCGCCGAGCTTCCCACGGGTGCCGTCGCCGGTATCGGCGCGAAACTGCTGGCCGGCTCCTACTACAGCCAGACGATCGATATATGGGCTGCGCTTGTTGCAGGCTCGGTTCTGGCAGCGATCCTCGTCGCCATCGTCAGCGTCGCGGCCCGCATCGTCGATCGCTCGATGGGAGGTAGAACGGCATGAACCAGTTTCATTTCTCCTGGCAGGGCCTGGTCTCCCTTCTCCTCTGTCTTGTGGCAATCCCGGCGCTGCCGTTGATTGCCACCGATGCAGCCATGCCCGTCAGCAGTGGCACGACCTTCGTCATCTTCATTCTGATCGCCGCTGCCGCCCTTCTTTCGTTCACGAAGCTATCGGAGGGACTCTGTGCCGCCATTCTCTTCTTCGCGGCGCATGCAGCCGCCTGGCTGCTGCTGGCAGGAATCTCGGGCAATGAGGGCAAGGCCCAGGCGTCCTTCTTCATTCTGATCGCCGCCGCCTGGCTGCTTGCCTGGCGCTGCGTCTCCATCCTTTCCGCCATCCGGTCGCACTCGGCCGCCGGCAGCTATACGCTGCGGCTGCTGATCCCCGCCATCTTCGGTGCCTGGATCCTCGTCATCTGGGAAGCGGCCACGCGCGGAGCCGGCATTCCCTTCATCCTGTTGCCACCCCCGAGCGCCATCGGCGTGCGGATAGCAGGATCCGTATCGACCCTGTGGACGGACGTTCAGCAGACGATCTTCAAGGCTGTCCTCATCGGCTACATCATCGGCTGCGCCAGCGGCTTCATCGTCGCCATCCTCGCGGATCGCGTCGCCTTCCTGCGTCGTGGGCTGTTGCCAATCGGCAATCTGGTCTCTGCCCTGCCGATCATCGGTGTCGCGCCGATCATGGTCATGTGGTTCGGCTTCGACTGGGAATCCAAAGCCGCCGTCGTCATCATCATGACCTTCTTCCCCATGCTGGTGAACACGGTGGCGGGCCTTGCTGCATCGGGCAATATGGAACGCGACCTGATGCGCACCTATGCATCGAGCTACTGGCAGACACTGTTCAAACTGCGTCTGCCGGCTGCTGCCCCCTTTATTTTCAATGCGCTGAAGATCAACTCGACCTTGGCACTCATCGGTGCCATCGTGGCGGAGTTCTTCGGCACACCCATGTCGGGCATGGGCTTTCGCATCTCGACCGAAATCGGTCGGATGAATGTCGACATGGTTTGGGCCGAGATCGCGGTTGCCGCGGTCGCAGGCTCTGTCTTCTACGGTATCGTCGCCATTATCGAGAGAATGACGACGTTCTGGCATCCGTCTATCCGCGGTGGGCAGACGTAATCCGGGGTCTCCTCAAGGGATCAAGGCATAACTTCAGAGGGAAAAAGGGTGAAGACATGAAAAAAATAATGCTCGCATTGATGGCAAGTGCAATGACGCTGGCTGCCGCCCAGACCACCATGGCCGCCGACAAGATAACTCTACAGCTGAAATGGGTGGCCCAGGGCCAGTTCGGCGGCTATTTCGTCGCCAAGGACAAGGGCTTCTATAAGGAAGAAGGTCTCGACGTCGACATCAAGCCGGGCGGCCCGGATATTGCCCCGGAACAGGTGATTGCCGGCGGTGGCGCCGACGTCATCGTCGACTGGATGGGTGGTGCGCTCGTTGCCCGCGAAAAGGGCGTGCCGCTGATCAACATCGCTCAACCCTTCGAAAAATCCGGTCTGGAACTGATCTGCCCGAAGGATGGTCCGATCAAGACGGAGAAGGATTTCAAGGGCCATACGCTCGGCGTCTGGTTCTATGGCAACGAATATCCCTTCTTCGCCTGGATGCACAAACTCGGCCTGAAGACCGACGGCGGCAAGGACGGCGTCAACGTTCTGAAGCAGAGCTTTGACGTGCAGCCGCTGGTCCAGAAGCAGGCAGATTGCATCTCCGTCATGACCTATAACGAGTACTGGCAGGCAATCGATGCCGGTTTCAAGGCGGAAGATCTTCTCGTCTTCAACTATACCAAACTCGGCAACGACCTTCTGGAAGACGGTCTCTACGTCAAGGAAGACAAGTTGAAGGATGCGAAGTTCAAGGCCGATATGGTGAAGTTCGTCCGCGCCTCGATGAAAGGCTGGAAATACGCCTCCGAGCATCCTGACGAAGCAGCCGAAATCGTCATGGACAATGGCGGCCAGGATGAGAACCATCAGAAGCGCATGACGGCTGAAGTGGCCAAGCTGATCGGCAGCGGCAAGCTCGACATGAAGACTTACGACCGCACCGTCGAAGCCTTGCTCGATCAGAAGATCATCAACAAGAAGCCATCGGGCGCCTACACGCACGAGATCACGGACGCAGCCCTGAAATAGCACCTGCTATCAACGGCAATGGAAACGCGCGGTTTCATCACCGCGCGTTTTTTTTCATTTTGTAACAGCAGCAACAAAAAGCTGGCTTTACCGCCGCGTTTGCCTAAAAAGCGGTCAACCATCAACTATTCGAATTCTGACATCACAATGCCGTGATTGCTTCGCATGGTTGCAGCAGATAGAAATGCCCGCAAAATCATTTTCTCGTGATCTTGCGGGATGTGAAATCCGCTCCCATGTACAGAGCGTTTCTAGGATGAGGGACCTGCAGGGCATGACAGACGGATATTGATCCGCCGGTATAGCCGGCTCGCATGCATTGATCCCCCGTGTTCGCGACGGAAAACAGCGAAATCCCTTTGACCAATTGCCGAACTGGAACCGGACGCATGGCCTCCACGCCGCTTAGACTGCTGAACACGACCGCAATCCTGCTTGCGCTGCTGGGGGCACCTGCCGCAATGGCCGAAGAGCCTGTGGTCACCGCGCCGAAGCAGAACCTGCCCGCGATCGTCATCACCACCGCCGCGACGCGCAAGCTGACCGACAAAGTAGTCGCGACAGGCACCGTAAAAGCCGTCGAGGAGGTCTACATCCAGCCGCAGGTCGACGGCCTGTCGATCCGCACGCTCAATGCCGATGTCGGCGACAAGGTCGAGGCGAACAGCACGCTCGCCACACTGAACGACGACGCGCTGATCTTGCAGAAGAGCCAGATGCAGGCAACACGCGCCAAGGGAGAGGCTAGCCTCGCGCAATTGCGCGCGCAGCTCGCCGAGGCTCGCGCCAATGCCGAGGAAGCGGAACTGCAGCGAATCCGCGCGGTCACCATGGGCGCCAAGGGCACGATGTCGACCTCCGCCGTCGAACAAGCGAACGCCGCAGCGGCCGCCAACAAGGCGCGCGAGGCATCGGCAGAACAGGCGATCGTGGTTTCAGAGGCCGACCTCAAGGTCATCGACAGCCAGATCGCCGATACCGATCTCAAGCTCGCGCGCACCGGCATCAAGACGCCCGTCGCCGGTACGGTCGCCTCGCGCAATGCCCGCGTCGGCGCCATCGCCAACGGTAACGGCGATCCGCTCTTCACCGTCATCCGCAACAGCCAGCTCGAACTGGTGGTGGATGTCTCGGAAAGCGACATCACCAAGATCAGCATCGGGCAGAAGGCGCGGATTTCACTCTCGGGCAGCCGCGAGAAGCTCGCCGGCACCGTGCGTCTGGTCGCGCCCGTCGTCGATTCCGTCACACGCCTCGGCGCAGTACATATCTCCATCGACGAGGGCGATAAGGCCCGCGCCGGCATGTATGGCAGCGCCGAGATCATCATTCGCCAGGAAGAAGGCGTTGCCCTGCCCTTGACCGCCGTCAACACCGACGAGAACGGCTCTTCCGCCCGTAAGGTCGAGAATGGCGTGGTCAAGTTCGTCAATGTCGAAACAGGCATTCAGGACGGCGCCTATGTCGAGATCCTCAAGGGCCTGAAGGCCGGTGAGGATGTCGTTGCCAAGGCCGGCGCCTATGTCCGCGACGGCGACCGCATCACGCCCGTGCGTGATACCTCGCAAGCCTCCAACTAAGCGGGAACGGCCCCATGAATTTCTCAGCCTGGTCCATCCGAAATCCGGTCGCCCCGCTCCTCGGCTTCTTCCTGCTGATGATCGTCGGCGCGCACGCCTTCTTCAATCTGCCGATCACGCGCTTTCCGAATATCGACGTACCCGTCGTCAACGTCACCGTGACGCAGAGCGGCGCGTCGCCTGCCGAGCTCGAAATGCAGGTGACGAAGGAGGTTGAAGACGCCGTTGCCGGTATCAACGGCATCGACGAAATACAATCGACCGTTACCGACGGCCAGTCGCAGACCGTCGTGATCTTCCGCCTGGAAGTACCGACCCAGCAGGCCGTTCAGGACACCAAGGACGCCATCGATCGCATCCGTGGCAATCTGCCCTCGACGATCGATCAGCCGATCGTCTCGAAGGTTGATGTCGTCGGTCAGGCGATCCAGAGCTTCGCCGTCTCCTCGCCGAACATGACGCTGGAAGAGCTTTCCTGGTTTGTGGACGACACGGTCAAGCGCGCTCTGCAAGGTAAGGCCGGCATCGGCCGCGTCGACCGCTACGGCGGCGCCGACCGTGAAGTCCGGATCGAGCTCGATCCGAACAAGCTGAACGCCTATGGCATCACGGCACTCTCCGTCAGCCAGCAGTTGCGCAGCACCAACATCGACCTGGGTTCCGGCCGCGGCCAGGTCGCCGGCAGCGAGCAGGCAATTCGCGTCCTCGGCGACGCCCGCAATGTCGCGCAGCTCGCAGACACAACGATCGCGCTGACCAACGGCCGCTTCGTCAAGCTTTCCGATCTGGGCGTGATCAAGGACACCTATCAGGAACCGAAATCGTTCTCGCGGTTCAACAGCACCCCTGTCGTCACCTTCGGTGTATTCCGCTCCAAGGGCGCCAGCGAAGTGACCGTCGCCAATACGGTTGCCGACACGCTGTCCAAGGTTCGCGCCGAAAATCCGAACGTCTCGATCGAGATGATCGATGATTCCGTCTATTATACCTACGGCAACTACGAATCCGCCATGCATACGCTGCTCGAGGGCGCGATCCTGGCCGTGATCGTGGTCTTCCTCTTCCTGAGGAACTGGCGCGCGACACTGATTTCAGCCGTAGCCCTGCCGCTTTCCGCGATTCCGACATTCTGGATCATGAACCAGATCGGCTTCTCGCTGAACCTCGTCAGCTTCCTCGCACTGACGCTGGCGACCGGTATTCTCGTTGACGATGCCATCGTCGAGATCGAGAACATCTCTCGTCATATCAAGATGGGCAAGACGCCCTATCGCGCCGCCATCGACGCGGCGGACGAAATCGGGCTGGCCGTCATCGCGACGACCTTCACGATCATTGCGGTCTTCGTGCCCGTCTCCTTCATGCCGGGCATTCCGGGCCAGTACTTCATCCAGTTCGGCCTGACGGTCGCGTTTTCAGTGTTCTTCTCGCTGCTTGTCGCGCGTCTGATCACGCCGATGATGGCCGCCTACCTCATGCG
Source organism: Rhizobium sp. ASV20 (assembly GCF_016429015.1). Classification (GTDB taxonomy): domain Bacteria; phylum Pseudomonadota; class Alphaproteobacteria; order Rhizobiales; family Rhizobiaceae; genus Rhizobium. The sequence goes on along the minus strand of NZ_JAELTU010000082.1, from coordinate 16,321 downwards.
CGCCGAGGACGGCGTTGACGATCACCATGACAATGACGGCCGCTTCATGCGCGGCTACAGCTGGTTGGTTCGGGTGACGACAAGGAAGTGGTATACGCGCTACCCGACGCTCATTGCGGCATTCGCTTTCTCCATCGCTTCCGTTGTCGCGCTGATCGTCTTCGTCCCCGGCAGCTTCATTCCGCCGGAAGACTCCTCTCGCATCGTGCTGTCGGCCGAGCTTCCCCCAAATGCGCGGCTCGGCGACACCGAACAGGCGACCAATGAGATCTACCGCCGCGTCAAGGGCATCGACGGCGTCGACAGCATCTTCGTTCTCGGCGGCGCCTCGCCGAAGGGCGATCTGGAGCTGCGCCGCGCCACAGTGACGCTGACGCTCGGCAAGCTCGATCAGTCGCTCGTCAAGAAGCTTGTCAACGACGTCCTCGGCTCGCTGCCCGTCATCGGCCCCTATTTGCCGAAGGTCACGGTGCATGGCCGCGTCCGCCCGCAATGGGAAGTGGAAAAGGAAGTCTTCGCAAAGCTGCGCTCGATCCCGGACGTACGCATCACCAAGCTTAACGACCGTGGCGATCGCGACCTGACCTACAATTTCCTTTCGCGCAACGAGAAGGATCTGAAGCAGGCCGTCGGCATTCTGGAGGCCGAGCTGCGCACCGATCCGACGCTCGCGAACGTCAGTGCCGACGGCGCATTGCCGCGTCCGGAGCTGCAGATCTATCCGCGCAAGGACGAGGCGGCACGCCTCGGCATCACGCCGCAGATGATCTCCGATACGGTCCGTGTCGCCACCATCGGCGATATCGACGCTTCGCTTGCGAAAATCTCGCTCGACGACCGCCAGATCCCGATCCGCGTCCAGGCTTCGCTCGGCATGCGGCGTGACCTCGCCGCCATCCGTGCCTTGCGCATCAAGACATCGACGGGCGCGACCGTGCCGATGTCGACTGTCGCCGATATCAACTACTCGGAAGGTCTGTCCTCCATCAAGCGTAACAACCGCTTCCGCGTGGTCGCCATCGGCGCCGACCTTCCGCAGGGCGTGGCGCTGGATACGGCCTCGGAGCATTTCCTCGAGATCGTCAACAAGGCAAAAATCCCGGCCACCGTACATCTGGCGGAAAGCGGCGATACCAAGGTGCAGAAGGAAATGCAGCAGAGCTTCGGCAATGCCATGCTGCTCGGCCTGCTGCTGGTTCTGACCGTGCTGATCCTGCTGTTCAAGGATGTAATTCAGCCTTTCACCATTCTGTTCTCATTGCCATTGGCAATCGGCGGCGTGGCGCTGGCGTTGATGATGACTGGCAACGCGCTTTCCATGCCGGTCATGATCGGCATTCTCATGCTGATGGGTATCGTGACCAAGAACGCCATCCTCCTGGTCGACTTCGCCATCGAGATGATGCATCAGGGCATGCCAAGGCTGGATGCTGTCATCGAGGCCGGCCGCAAGCGCGCGCGCCCCATCATCATGACCTCGATCGCCATGTCGGCCGGCATGCTGCCATCAGCGCTCGGCGTTGGTGAAGGCGGCTCCTTCCGCGCGCCGATGGCCATCGCCGTCATCGGCGGCATCATCGTGTCGACAGTACTCAGCCTGGTGGTCGTGCCGTCCTTCTTCCTGATCATGGATGACGTATCGCGTCTGCTCGGCTTCCTCTTCGGCAGGCTGGTCGGCAAGCGGGATGCGGATGACGAGGTCGTCACCAAGGAGGGCCTGGCGGCAGCCGTCAATGAAAACCGCCAGTCGCTCGCGACATTGGAAGAGCGTGTGGAGGCCATGGAAAGCGGTGATACGCGTCGCTCCAAGCCGGCAGGCACGAATGTGCTGAGGCTGCCGCCCTTCGCGGCGGAATAAGCAGCGCGATCAAATAAGTAGACGAGGATGGGGCGGCTCAAAGGCCGCCCTGTTCTTTTAGAAAATCGACGATCTTGCTGACGCCCTCGCCCCGCTTCATGTCCGAGAACACGAAGGGACGAGCCTGGCGCATGCGGTTGGCATCGCGGTCCATCACGTCGAGATCGACCTCGACGAAGGGCGCAAGGTCTTTCTTGTTGATGACGAGAAGGTCCGATTTGGTGATACCGGGGCCGCCCTTGCGCGGGATTTCTTCGCCCTGGCACACCGAAATGACGTAGATCGTGATATCGGCAAGATCAGGCGAAAAAGTCGCGGCCAGATTGTCGCCCCCGGATTCGATGAAGACCACGTCGAGATCCGGAAGCCGCTCGTTCAGGCCGGCGATGGCCTGCAGGTTGATCGTCGCATCCTCGCGAATGGCGGTGTGCGGGCAGCCGCCGGTTTCGACACCGACGATGCGATCCGAGGTCAGCGCCTGCATCCGCACCAGCGCTTCCGCATCCTCGGTCGTATAGATATCGTTGGTGACGACAGCGACGGAATAGTCGTCACGCATCGCCTTGCAGAGCTTCTCCGTCAGCGCCGTCTTGCCCGAGCCGACAGGCCCGCCGATGCCGACGCGTAAAGGTCCATTTCTCGATTTCATACTCGCAACTCCGGTAAAATTGCAGGATAGCGAAGCATCCCTACGTCGCACAGCGGCGAATGACGCAGGACGACCCTCGACGCGGAAATTCCCTTGAGACAGACCATCATGAGCGAAAGAGCCGCGTCCCCTGGGTTTCGTGCCTTAGGCTCATGATCTCGGCCTGCACCGTCGCAGCGCCGAGATCATCCAGATCGGATTGTGCTGCCGCCGTCGCAACTTTGGCAATGGTGTCCTCCAGCGCCGCAAGGATGGCGACTCCGTCCTTCTGTCCGGTTACACCCAACCGAATCCCGGCCGACAGCAACTGTGATGCCAGCGCATGCAGGAAGGCGGCAAGCGTCCTCTCAAGAGGGACATCATGTGCGCGGGCAACGGCTCCGACGGCAACGGGATAGGCAGTTCTTGCCGGCAGCAGCGAAAAGATCCGGTGCGGCCAAGCAGCGGAGGCAGACAGGAAGGCTTCCCCGAGCAGCATGGTTTCGGTGTGACGTTCCTTCGAACCGGCCAGCGCTTCGCCAAGCTCCGCGACCGCCGCAAGCCGCAAGGCGTCGTCTCCAGCTTGGTGCGCTTCGGCAAGCAGAACGGCATCGTTCCAAACAGAGCCATGCCGGATAAGCGCTGCAATCCACTCTTCCAGGCTCTTGCTGTCGCAAACCAAACCGTCATGAACAGCGCGTTCGAGGCCGCCGGAATAGGCAAAGGACCCCACCGGGAACGCCGGCGACAACCAGGCCATCAGCCGCAGCAAACCCCGGAGATCGGGATCATCCGTCATCGCCATGTCGCCCGCTTGCGCTCAATCATGCGAGTGATGATCATGCCCATGATCGTGCTGATGCCCTTGCGAATGGCCGCCGTGGGAATGATAGGCGCCACGCGCGGGCTGGAAAGGTTCGCTGACCTCGGCAACGGTGGCGCCGAGCCCTTCGAGCATGGAACGGATCACGTGATCACGCAAAATGAGGATTCGCTCCTCCTCGATCTGAGCCGAAAGATGGCGATTGCCGAGATGCCAGGCGAGCTCGATCAGATGACGGCGATCCCGCGGCTTGATTTCGAACAGCTTTTCATCCGCGGCGACGATCTCGATCCGCTCGCCGTCCTCGCGCACCAGGAGGTCGCCATTTGCAAACAGCACCGGCTCCTTCAGGTCAAGCATGACCATCTCGCCATTCTCAAGATGCAGCAGCTTGCGACGCAAGTGCCGAAGATCATGCGGCAGCACGACGCGATCGATCGGGTTGGAAGACGGAGTACCGGCTGGCAGATAGGAGGTTACGCGTAGCATGGCGGGTCCAGATTGAAACGTTGCCGGAGCATGCAAAATAGTCGCCTCGCGTGCAAGCACCAATGCCGCTCAGCCGCCGCTACATTCCTTGCGCGTAGCGCTGCAGTTCCAAGAATTCCGCCGGAGCCTCTTCGCCCTGCTCAATGGCGCAACGGCGCCAGATTTGAGACAGCCGCTCGCGTTCATGAACGACACGGTTGCGGCCAAGAGTCTTGGCAAGATAGAGCGCCTTGTCCGCAGCGGCGTAGACACCCTCGGCCTTGCGATCCCTACCCATGTCGGCAATGCCGGCCGAAATGGTAATCTTGACCGAGCCGCCATCGATGGCGATCGGATGATTGGCGATCTGGTCCTTGATCTCTTCGATACGGCTGATGCGCTCGTCGGTCTCGCCATCATGAATGATGGCGCCGAACTCCTCGCCACCGAGCCGGCCGATCACATCATTGTCAGTGAAGACATCTCTGAACAGTTGCGATACGGCGATGATGACGGCATCACCCGAAGCATGCCCGAAGCGATCGTTGATCGTCTTGAAGCGGTCGACATCGAAAATCACCAGCGAAGCGCCGTGGTCGGCGTCGTTCAGCGCTTCGGTGAAGGCGCGACGATTGAGCAGACCCGAGAGCCCATCGGTGCGGCTCAATCGTTCGAATTCAGCACGGGAAACAGCGAGCTTGTGCATTGATGAGCCCGCCAATATCGCCAGCGTGCCGGAGACCGTACCGCCGACAATCCATGCCAGCAGGACGCCGAAACGCATAACCTCAAGGATCGGCAATGGCAGGAGATCGAACCACTGCAGGACGGGAAGCATAACAATCATGATCGCAAGCGACATGATGACGGCGGTAAAACTCATCTTAAGCGCGAAAATATAAATCGCACGCCTATGCTGAAAATTACCGACTTCGGTCTGCAGCGAAATCCATTGCTTCATGCGATTCACCTTCTTCTGCTACCGTTTCAGTCACGTGAGATAGGGGTGAAGACGCTTCCAGGTCTTTAATCGAATCATTAAAATGCCCGGCATTTCCCAACTTGTGAACAATCTCCGATAGCCACCTTCCTTGTCCCCTGGGCAAAGCGGTGAGCGAAGAACGGATGAGCCTCCGCAAACCCATGATAAAGTTGCACTAACACGCACAAAGCAACAAAGGCCCCGAAAACCGGAGCCTTCCTGCCTGCCGAATCGATTGCTCGAAACGCTTCTCAGAAAAGAAAATAGCGCTGCGCCATCGGCAGCACCGTCGCTGGCTCGCAGGTCAGAAGCTCGCCGTCCGCCCGCACTTCATAAGTCTCGGGGTCCACCTCGATATGAGGGGTGAGGCTGTTATGGATCATGGACGCTTTCGAGATGCCGCCGCGGGTATTCCTGACCGGCAATAGCGTCTTGGCGACGCCAAGCTTGCCGGCAAGCCCCGCATCGAACGCAGCCTGGGAAACGAAAGTCACCGAGGAATTCGTGCGATTCTTGCCGAAGGCCCCGAACATCGGCCGATAGTGCATCGGCTGTGGCGTCGGGATGGACGCGTTGGGATCGCCCATCGGAGCTGCTGCTATCGAGCCGCCAAGCAGAACCATCTCGGGTTTCACACCAAAAAAGGCCGGGTTCCACAGCACCAGATCGGCGCGCTTGCCGATTTCGATAGACCCGACCTCATGGCTGACGCCGTGGGCGATGGCCGGATTGATCGTGTATTTGGCGATGTAGCGCTTCGCGCGGAAATTGTCGTTGTCGCCGCTCTCCTGAGCCAGGCGGCCGCGCTGACGCTTCATCTTGTCGGCCGTCTGCCAGGTGCGGATGGCCACCTCGCCGACGCGGCCCATGGCCTGGCTGTCGGAGGAAATGATCGAGAAGGCGCCGATATCGTGAAGAATGTCCTCGGCTGCGATCGTCTCCTTGCGAATACGGCTCTCGGCAAAGGCAATATCCTCGGGGATGGAGGACGACAGGTGATGGCACACCATCAACATGTCGAGATGTTCGGCGATCGTGTTAACCGTATAAGGCCGCGTCGGGTTGGTCGACGATGGGATGACATTCGACTGGCCGCAGATTTTGATGATGTCAGGTGCGTGCCCCCCACCCGCACCCTCGGTATGGAATGCATGGATGGTGCGCCCCTTGATGGCGCCGATCGTATCCTCGACAAAGCCGCTTTCGTTCAACGTATCCGTGTGGATCATCACCTGGACGTCGTACGCGTCGGCCACACTGAGGCAGCAGTCGATCGCCGCCGGCGTCGAGCCCCAATCCTCATGCAGTTTCAGCGCGCAGGCGCCACCGAGAACCATCTCCTCCAGCGCTGCCGGCAGCGAAGCGTTGCCCTTGGCTGAAAGGCCGATATTCATCGGAAAGGCGTCGAAGGATTCGATCATTCGCGCCAGATGCCACGGCCCCGGCGTGCAGGTCGTCGCAAGCGTGCCATGCGCTGGGCCAGTTCCGCCGCCGAGCATAGTGGTGATGCCCGACATCAAGGCCTCCTCGATCTGCTGCGGGCAGATGAAATGAATGTGGCTATCCATGCCGCCGGCGGTGACGATCTTGCCCTCGCCCGCAATAACCTCCGTGCCCGGCCCGACGATGATGTCCACACCTGACTGCATATCCGGGTTTCCGGCCTTGCCGATCGCAGCAATACGGCCATCCCTCAAGCCAATATCGGCCTTCACGATCCCCCAGTGGTCAAGGATCAGTGCATTGGTAATGACGGTATCGACAGCCCCGTTCGCCCGCGTCACCTGGCTCTGCCCCATGCCGTCGCGAATGACCTTGCCGCCGCCGAACTTCACTTCCTCGCCGTAAGTCGTGAAATCCTTCTCCACCTCGATGAACAGCTCTGTATCTGCGAGCCGCACCTTGTCGCCGACTGTGGGACCGAACATGTTGGCGTAGGCTGCGCGTGAAATCCTGTGGGGCATGGTTCAGTCTCCTTGGCAGGCAGAGATGAGGTTCAGTCGGGAAGACGTCGCAGACGTCCGAGGGACACATAGGCGTCCACCAGCTGCCTTTCGGCGGCGAAAGGATGCTCGCCCCAACCCACATGGCCGAAGCCAGTGATGGCGATATCGTCGTCCGGATAACGCGACAGCACATCGGCAATTACGATCATGCCGCTGCTCGGCACGACGTATGAGCCTGGTCCATAGGCAGCAAGAGCCGCATCGACGCCATCGTGGACGGACTGATCGATCACCACATGGCGTTTGCCCATTGCCTGGCAGAAGGCGGCAAACTGGTCCGTATAATCATCGCAGAAATCGTCGAGTTCGGGATGCGAGATTGCCAATGGCGCACGAAGGGCTGCAAACTTGCGTGGGTCGCGCACGCTCCAGATCTCCGACGCCGAAGCGACCGCGGGGCTCTTTCGCCACTCGGCAGAGCCGAGCATGGCGCGCGCCGGCCGGCCGGTGTTACAGACTGCCACGACGTCGGTTCGGCTGCCACCCGCGCCCATCGAGCGGCAATCGTTGAAGCGGATGACCAGGTCGGCGGTATCGATCGTCGCTGCCAGCACTGGTGCGACCTCTCCATTACCGACGATCACGATGCGCCTGGAACTCACTGATTGCCCTCCGGCCCATCGGCAAGATCCTTCAACTCCTTGGTCCGCTTCTTGGTCAGGTCAGCCTTGCATCCGCCAACCAGCATGGGCTCCATTGAGCCGCCGCGCGCCTGAAATCCCTGCGCTTCGCATTCACGGTCGCGATAATCCACCCAGGCACGCTGCGCCTTGATGAGCGCCTTTTCGGCCCCCTTCATATCGTTGTCCAAATCGGCGTCGATGGCGACCATCGCGGCGCGGGTTTTCTTGTATTGGGCATTCAGCGCCTTGTCGGCCGTGTCGAAATCGAGCGCGGCGCAAATGTTGAGATCGGTCTGCGTCTCAGCCTTGGCGCAATCGATCTTCGGATTATCCGGATTGTTCTGCGCGAAGGCAGGACCGCAGATCAGGGCTGCGGCGAGAGCCGCAGCAGCCGCAAGCATTTTCATCGACATCAAATTCCCCCCAATTTAGAGTTTGCCCATAATCTGCTGACGGAAGCCGTAGACTTCGCGCTTGCCCGACAGCGGGATCAACGTCACCGAGCGGGTTTGCCCCGGCTCGAAACGTACGGCGGTTCCAGCGGGGATATCGAGCCGCATTCCCTTCGCTCTATCGCGGTCAAAGGAAAGCCCGGCATTGGTCTCGGCAAAATGATAGTGGCTGCCAACCTGCACCGGCCTGTCGCCTGTGTTGGAAACCTCGAGCGTCACAATCGGTGCGCCGGCATTGAGTTCGATGTCGCCAGCCGCAGCAATGATTTCACCTGGAATCACGATCTTTCTCCTCATGCAGCCCGAACGGGTGCACAGCCCTCTGCTTTCAAAACGCGTTTTGTCGAGGCCGGATATTTGACGAGCAGTGCTGCGGGCCGGACAGGCCGTTGCGCGAATTCGCCACCGCAATTCGGGCAGACACCACCCAGAACGTTGGCAACGCAATCGGCGCAGAAAGTGCATTCGAACGTGCAGATCATCGCCTGTACGCTTTCCGGCGGCAAATCCCTGTCGCAGCATTCGCAATTGGGCCTCAGTTCCAGCATGTCAGCCTCACCGGATCGGTTCGTGGACGGTGACAAGCTTCGTTCCATCCGGGAACGTTGCTTCCACCTGAATATCGTGGATCATCTCTGCGATGCCCTCCATCACCTGATCCCGGGTGATGACATGGGCACCAGCTTCCATCAGCTCAGCGACAGGACGACCGTCGCGGGCGCCTTCGACGACGAAATCCGTGATCAGCGCGATAGCTTCGGGATGGTTGAGCTTGACGCCTCGCTCCAGCCGGCGCCGCGCCACCATTGCCGCCATGGAAATCAGCAGCTTGTCTTTTTCTCTTGGAGTGAGGTTCATCGCCTACCTATGTGATTGCCGTTTTCCGGAGCACGATGCCGAAAAATGCGAGCGGTTTCGGATGGTATCATGCTCTGCTTCTTTAATTCTGGAGCTAGATGACTTGAGGTCTGGCGGGCCTGAAATCATCTAGCTCCGGAGGGCTTACAGGTTCCAGACTTTCGGCACTGGCGCACCGTTGCGCAAGACGGAAATGATCGGGATGAGGACTTTTCTGAGTGCAAAACCATCGGTAGCGACAAGCCGCACCACGAGCTTCCCGCCCCAATGGCTGGCGCCGCCCATATGGGTTTCGAGCAACGGCCTGACCCGGCCGAGATAGGTTTCGGCAAGCGGCCCGACATAGAGCACGGTCGCAAAGGCAACCTGACCGTCGAGGACGGCCATCTTTGCCGTCAATGCGGCAACATCGCCATCAAGCCGCTGCTCCTCGGCATGAACGAGCCGCCCGCCGCGACGAATGCGCCAGCGATCCCGGAACAGCCCTCGCTCCATCGCCTCCCCCATGGCCTTCCGCCCGAGAAGGATCGCCTCGACGGAGAGGAATTCGGCTGTGTCGTCAAGCTCGACATTCAACGCACGCGAGAGCGAGGCGCGGTCGAACAGGATGGTCTCCTGCGGCAGCCAATCGACCCGCGCGCCGCTACCGACCTTGATCGAGGTTTCCACTTCGGCCGTACCCGAAGACGCCTTGTAGATTTTTTCGCAGGCCTGCGTCGTCACATCGATCCGCGTACCCGGCGCGGCGACGATGCTCCAATCCATCCGGTCGCCACCGGTAAGGCCGCCGGCGGTGTTGATGATAACAGCCTCCATGGAATGATCGAAGGTCTCCGGCAGCCTGATCTTGGCTGCCCCCTCCTGGAATAGTTCGGCCAGACGCGTGCGGCCGCCAAGCGACTTTGCCGCAAGATGACCGCGTCCTCGCGCCCTCTGCGGTCTCGTGCCTGCCGCCATCAATGCCATCAGCCTCTCCACACATCACATCGCGCCGAAGCCGGGCCATTGAAGCCCGGCAAGGAATAAATGCAAGCAATTCCTGTGCCTTATGCGACACCCGCGCAATACCGACCAGATGCCGGCCATATCGGCCGCATTTTTCATCAAACGCCGAAAGGAAAGGCAATGATCGCCGGCGGACCGAAGGAACACCGGCGATCATTGCCCGAGAACCGCATCTATGCCTTCACTGCGGAGAAGAAGAGGAAGCGCGGCTTGGTCGTCAGACTCTTATAGGCATCCGGAAAAAGCCTGCTGGCCTTTGGGTCCGGCGGCGGCTCACTGACGACGTCGATCTGAAATCCGGCCGATTTCAGCGCATCGAACATGGCGTGGAGCGGACGATGCCAGAACCGCATAGTGATGTCCTTGCCGCCGCGGTGCCATGTCTCGCTGAAATTATAGGTCGCGAAATAGCTTTCTCCACCAGCCGGATCATGATCCATGAACGGGTGATGCGTCGAAAAAATCAGCCGGCCGTTATCGGATAATACCCGCCTGAACTCCGAAAGAGGCCGCGTCCAATCATGCAGATAGTGCATGACCAGTGAGGCCATGACCAAATCGAAGGCACCGTCCTCGAAAGGCAACGGCTCGTTCAGATCCGCCAGTAACAGCTTCGCCCGCCCCTCCAGGCGATGTCGAGCGATATCCAGCAAGCCAGCGCTTGCGTCAATACCGGTCAGGACTGCGCCTCGATCAACGAGAGCGGCTGCATGAGCCCCGCCTCCGCAACCCGCATCGAGCATGCGAAGTCCGGCCACGTTTCCCGCCAGAGAGAGAATGGCGGGCCGCTCGTAATAGGCATTCCAGGCATTGTTCTCGTTGTCTGCCTGATAGGCGGCGGCAAACGCATCGTAGTTATTCTCGGACAACGTCACCCCCTCGCCGATGAGCGGCATAATCGACAATCTCGTCTGGTTGACGAACCTAACCCATTGATGCGCAATTTCCGCGACACGGTTAGGATTTCCGGTCGCGAGCAGCGCGCCCTGAGATCAGATCACGCGGTCCGGCGGTTCGCGGCCGTTAAAGAAGGCGGTGATATTGTCCACGACCTTCATACCCATGGCCGTGCGGGTTTCTTCCGTGGCACTGCCAAGATGCGGCAGAAGCACGACATTCTCCAGTGCCCGCAGCTGCTCAGGGACATGCGGTTCCGCCTCGTAAACATCGAGACCAGCACCGCGGATCTTGCCCTGCTCAAGGGCGGCTATCAGGGCCGCTTCGTCGACCACATCGCCCCTTGCAGTATTGATGAGGAACGCGCCCGGCTTCATTGCCGCGAAGCGTGTTGCGTTCATGAGATGGCGATTGTCCGCGCCGCCGGGGCAATGCAGCGAAACGAAATCCGCAGCTCCGAGTACATCCTCGACCGTCGGCAACTGCCTCGCACCGTAGCGTGCGGCCTCCGCAGGATCGACGAGAGAGCGATTGTAGAAAACGACATCCATTCCAAAGCCGAAATGGCAGCGTTGTGCAAATGCCTTGCCGATGCGGCCAAAGCCGATAATACCGACAGTCTTGCCGGTGACCTTGCTGCCGACCAGATGCGTTGGCCGCCAGCCGCTCCACGCACCGGCACGCACTTCACGCTCCCCTTCCCCGCCGCGGCGCGCGACGGAGAGCAAGAGCAGCATGGCAATATCGGCGGTGCAATCAGTCAACACTCCGGGCGTGTTCGTGACGACGATGCCCTTCGCCTTGGCGGCTGCGATATCGATGTGGTTGAAGCCGACACCGAAATTGCCGATGATTTTTGACCTAATCGCCTCCCCCTCGAAGAGGGCTGCAGGAAGCCTGTCGGAAACGGTGGGCAGGACCGCGTCATAGGAAAGCAGCGCCTCCCGCAGCTGCGCTGCATCGAGCGCAGCATCACCCTCGTTCAGCGTGGTATTGAAAACGTCCGACAGGACCGCCTCGACGGAGGCCGGCCAGCGCCGCGTAACCAGAATTCGGGGTTTGCTCATGTGCTTATCCTCCTGCCTGTATCAGGCAGACTTAAAGCACGTCTGTCGCGAAGGAAATGCCGATCCTCCGTCAGCAGCAACGAAAAAGCCCGGCGCGTAGCCGGGCTTTCCAGATCGTGTTGAACCAGCGGTTCGACGCTTACTTCGCGATTTCCGAGTAGGCGTACTTGCCGTCGGAACCCTTGGACCACTTGTAGATGACATAGTCCGGACGGGTGATGTCGCCCTTGGCGTTGAAGCTCAGATCGCCGATTGCAGTCTTGAACGGGCCCTTTGCCTTGATGGCGTCTGCAACGGCCATCGGATCGTTAGAGCCGGCAGCCTTTGCAGCGGCAGCAATGACCTGCATCGCCGCATAGCTGTAGAAGGTGTAACCTTCCGGCTCGTAACCGGCAGCGCGGAACTTGGTCACGAGATCGGCAGCAGCCGGATTCTTGCGGGCATCCGGTGCGAAGGTCATCAGCGTGCCGTCGACGGCATCGCCGGCGATGGAAGCCAGTTCGTTGGTGACGATACCGTCACCCGACATGAAGTGAGCCTTCACGCCCTGATCCGCCATCTGGCGCAGGATGAGGCCGGCTTCAGTGTGGAGCCCGCCGTAGTAGACGAAATCGACGCCAGCCTGCTTCATCTTGGCGATAAGAGCCGAGTAGTCCTTGTCGCCGGGCGTGATGCCTTCATAGAGAACTTCCGTCACGCCAGCAGCGTTCAGGTTCTTCTTGGTTTCATCGGCAAGACCCTGGCCGTATGGGGTCTTGTCGTGAACGACGGCAACCTTGGCGCCCTTGAAATTGTCGACGATATACTTGGCGGCAACGATGCCCTGCTGGTCGTCACGGCCGCAGGTACGGAAGGTGTTCCAAAGACCGCGCTCGGTATAGACGGGATTGGTAGCAGCCGGCGAGACTTCGAGGATGCCGTTTTCGGCATAGACTTCAGAAGCGGGGATGGAAACGCCCGAGTTGAAGTGACCGACGACGAACTTCACACCATCGGACACAAACTTGTTGGCGACCGAGACGCCCTGCTTGGCGTCGGAAACGTCGTCGCCAAGCTCGATCTTGATCTTTTCCCCGTTCATGCCGCCAGCCGCATTGATATCGGCGGCAGCCTGTTCGGCGCCCTTCTGAAGCTGCGCACCAAAGGCAGCATTCGGGCCCGTAAGGGGAGCGCCGACGGCAATGATGATATCGGCCTTTGCAACGCCACCGAACGCGATCATCGCCGACAATGCCACTGCCGACAGAAGATACTTCTTCATATTGTTACTCCCAATTTTTGAGCGGGTTCCGTTTGATTTGCCCTGCGCGATACCCACCAATCATCACGCCGGTAACGCTTGTATTCCGAACTCTGGAAGCATGATCCTGCCGTAGGCTGTTTATATTTATGAAGCAGGATGACGCAGATGCTGGATTGAGACTGTGCCTAGTTTAGGCACAGTGTCAATTCTTCTTCCGCCAGGAAAATGCGGAGGTCTTTTCGTAAAGCCAGTAGTAGTTATTCACCATCTGATCGGTACGCCGATACCGGTATGCCGCCGTCGCAAAGATCAGCAAAAGTACGACATCAATGATGTAGATGGCGATGTCGAAGACCGGCCCGTTGAACAGCGCATGGTGCAGGAACTGCAGGCCAAGGCCGATCAGAAAACAGTAGATGACGACGAGCGGATAGTTTTCCCAGTTGGAAGCAACGGCGCGACCGGCGCGCCATGCCGTCCAGAATCCGAGGAGGACAATGACCACGCGGATGATTAAGCGGCCACCGCTATCGCTGTCGAAGAGAAGTCCCTGCATGTCAAATTCTCCGCGAAACGAAAATCAATGATGTCCACCTTCGAGATAGGCGGCACGCACTTCCGGATTGGCCAGCAATTCCTTGCCCGAACCGCTCATCGTCACCCGGCCGTTGACCATCACATAGGCACGATCGGAAAGCTTCAGTGCCGCAAAAGCGTTCTGTTCGACGAGAAACACGGTCAGGCCCTGGGTCTGGTTCAGAACCTTGATGGCCTCGAAAATGCCCTTGACGATCAGCGGCGCCAGGCCGAGCGAGGGCTCGTCCAGCAAGAGCAGTTTGGGTCGCGCCATCAACGCGCGGCCGATCGACAGCATCTGCTGCTCGCCGCCCGAAAGCGTACCGCCGCGCTGCGACTGGCGTTCCTTCAGGCGTGGAAACAGCGTGAAGATCTTCTCGACGTCCTCGTTGAAATATTTGAGCTTGTCGAGGCTCGCGCCCATCTGCAGGTTTTCGTAGACGGTCATGCGCGGGAAAATGCGCCGCCCTTCGGGTGACTGGGCGATGCGAAGCCGGGCGATTTCATGCGTCGGCATGCGCGTAATATCCCGGCCCTCGAAGATAACCGACCCGCTGCGGGCCTGCGGGCTACCGCAGATCGTCATCATCAACGTCGATTTCCCGGCGCCGTTGGCGCCGATCAGGCTGACGATCTCACCGCTGTTGACCTCGATGTCGACGCCGGAAAGCGCACGGATATTGCCGTAATAGGTTTCGACGCCCGCGACTTTCAGAAGTGGTTGCCCCGTCATCAATTCTCACCTTCCTGGAGGTGTTCGACTTCGGCAATCACCTCTTCCACTTCCTCGTCCTCGACGCCCAGATAGGCGGCAATCACCCGCGGATCGTTCTTGACCTCGTCCGGCGTGCCATCGGCGATCTTCTGACCGTATTCCAGCACGATGACATGATCGGAAATTTCCATGACCACCGACATGTCGTGTTCGATCAGCAGGATCGATGTGCCGGTATCCTTGCGGATGCTGCGCAGGAATTCGTTGAGCACCAAGGACTCGCGAGGATTGAGGCCGGCGGCCGGCTCATCCAGGCAAAGCAGCTCCGGTCCCGTGCACATGGCGCGGGCAATTTCCAGGCGGCGCTGAGCGCCGTAGGAGAGATCGCCGGCCGGATCATCGGCCCGATCGACAAGATCGGCCTTTTCGAGCCAGAAACGCGCCAGCTCGATCGCATTCTTCGCTTCAGTTCGGTATGGACCGATACCGAGCAGACCGAGGATCGTATAGCCGGAGGCGCGCATCAGCTTGTTGTGCTGCGCCACCAGGAGGTTCTCAAGCACCGTGAGGCCTGAAAACAGGCGGATATTCTGGAACGTGCGCGCCACCTTGGCTTCGCGCGTGATCCGGAAATCCGGAAGCCTTTCCAGGAGATATTCCTTGCCGCTCTTCTGATTGAGGGTCAGCATGCCCATCGTCGGCTTGTAAAAGCCGGTGATGCAGTTGAACACCGTGGTCTTGCCGGCGCCGTTCGGTCCGATCAGCGCCGTGATGTCGCCGCGCTTCGCCTCGAAGGAGAAGTCGTTGATTGCCATCAGGCCGCCGAACTTCATCGACAGATGGTCGACCTTGAGCAGAGTGTCGCTGGGGGTTGTGGTCACAGCGTTCATCAGCCGTGGCCCTCCTTGGTGAAGCTGCCAGAGATCGCTTTTCGCTCCTTGAGGAAGGCGGTTGGCTCACGCGTTCCGACGAAGCCGCGCGGCTTGAAGATCATCACCACCACCATGGCAAGGCCGAAGATCAGCATGCGATAGAGCTCGGGAGTGAAATCGGGACCGAAGAAAAGCTTGAGGAAGTCCATGTCGCGCAACAGTTCCGTGCCGCCGACCATGGCAATCGCCGCTATCGCGATACCTTTCAGCGAGCCCATGCCGCCAAGAACGACGATGGCGAGAATGACGGCAGACTCGAGGAACACGAAGGATTCCGGCGAGACGAAGCCCTGGCGCGCCGCGAAGAAGGACCCCGCGAAACCACCGAACATGGCGCCGGTGGCGAAAGCGGTCAGCTTCGTCGTCACCGTGTTGATGCCGAGCGAACGGCAGGCGATCTCGTCCTCGCGCAGCGCTTCCCACGCGCGTCCGATCGGCATGCGGCGCAACCGGATCGTGACATAGGCGGTCAGCATGCAAAGCAGCAGAATGACGTAGAACAGGAAGATCTTGTACCAGGCCGACGACATGGGCAGACCGAAGGACCGGATAAAGTTATGCGGATCCTTGAGATCGAAACTATAGATGCCGAACAGCGACGCCTTGGTGATATTGGAAATGCCGAAGCTTCCCTGCGTCACATCCGTCCAGTTGGTTATGACGATACGGATGATTTCACCGAAGGCGAGCGTGACGATGGCCAGGTAGTCGCCCCGCAGGCGCAGCACCGGAAAGCCGAGGATCATGCCCCAAAGCGCGGCCAGGATGCCCGAGAGCGGCAGGAGAAGCCAGAAGGATAGGCCGAAATGCATTGACAGGAGCGCGTAGGAATAGGCGCCGACCGCATAGAAGGCGACATAGCCCAGATCGAGCAGGCCAGCGAGACCGACAACGATGTTCAGGCCCCAGGCAAGCATCACGTAGATCAGGATCTGGATGCCGAAATTGTCGACATAGGTCAGCGAGCCCTGCGGACCGAATATCGCAACCGCCGCAAGCGGATAGATCATCAGCAGCACGAGCGCGATCTTGTTGAAATGCCTGGCGGCGAAGCTTTGCTCGCCTTCTACCGGCACCACCTTGGCCTTTGCAGCCTTGCGCGCCGCCAGCGAAGGCTGAACGAAGACCGTCATGATGAAACGGCCGACGGCAGCGATGGCAACGACGGATGCCAGCAGGCCCCAGCGC
>NZ_JAELTU010000781.1 GCF_016429015.1 Rhizobium sp. ASV20 | reverse complement strand
GACTCGACCTGGGGGGCACACGCTGGCGCCGTGTGGTACGTACTTGGAGCGTTTCTACCACCTGGCAGTTGTCATTTACAAAGGGTCGTTGTCTTGCCTCGTAAGCTCCTCAGTCCAGCAACCATCTCGACCCCGACTTTGCATGTCTACGAGTTAGCCCCTCGATTCGGAGGCGTCCCGTTTACTGCTATTAAATCTCTTCGAGCTTTCTTCGAGCAGAGTTGGTCTAAAGCGAATTGCTCGCTTCTGTTGCCATTTACCTGTGAAGCAGCCGAAGCTAAGCTTCCTCCGACCAAGGCGACCCTAACTCGACCCTGATCCTGGCATGATATAATCATCGACGATGCATTTTCGATACGATGCGCCCTCGGCGCTTCTCACAGCTCTAGTCGCGGC
>NZ_JAELTU010000780.1 GCF_016429015.1 Rhizobium sp. ASV20 | reverse complement strand
CCCCCCCCCCCCCCCCCCCCCACCACCTACATCTACACTCCAAGAATTTCGTCGGCAGCGTCAGATGTGTATAAGAGACAGCTTCTAGCCGCCGTGGTAACCGAGCAGCGGGTTGCGAAGTACAAAGAAAATACCAGCGGAATCGTTGCTATAGCGCCAACTACAAGTCAGAGCTTTGAGCCATATCTGCGCATTAAGGAGTATATCAGATGGGCGCTGAAAGGCTCTCAAATGCGTGAACAGAGTAGCGTTTGTCTCAACACTAGAAGCCTCAGCTGTCGCGAAGTCGAGAGGAAAGAGTTATGGTCATGTGGTCAGAAGCAAGATCCGGAATTAAAAGAAGCTCCGTGATATAAATCATAATCCGGAAAAAATGGACGATGGCAAGACAATGTC
>NZ_JAELTU010000779.1 GCF_016429015.1 Rhizobium sp. ASV20 | reverse complement strand
CTCTTTGGTTGACTTGAGGAAAAATCACAAGCTAAAGTGTGTAGTGGCCGATTCATATCCCAACGCAATGTTCCAAGGAATGGATCTGTCGCCTATACAGCCCGATTGGGTGCCTGAAAATGCCATGTTTGTTGTCGACGACATTGAGCACGAAGCAGGATGGACACAGGAAGAGAATAGCCTGGACTATATACATGTACGGCACGTGTTGCATTCTATCCGCAACAGGCAAGAACTCTGGGATCGAATCTACAAGTAAGTCGCGTTGCCTAACTATATTCGGATCTACAAAACGCTAATTAGTGTCAAGGCATCTCAAGCCGGGCGGATACGTAGAGATTCAAGAATTTGCATATACCTGTCTCTTATACACATCTCCGAGCCCACGAGACATCG
>NZ_JAELTU010000778.1 GCF_016429015.1 Rhizobium sp. ASV20 | reverse complement strand
GTCTAGCATCGCGTATTGCGTGGGTTGTTTTTCTTGCTTGACTTGGAAGAAGAAGCGGACCGACAACGACTCTAGTTGCGTAGTGCATCCTTGATTGGTCCATCTATGGCGTCGCGGCTTAATGGGCTCTTCTGCTCGTCTCCTCAGGCTCTATCCAATCGGAAACAAAGCACATATCATCTCTCACATCTCTAGTGCCACCTGAGGATCTTTTATTGATTTCTGTTGGGCCAGGAGTGTCTCCCTTTTTGGCTTTAAACTCTGTTCTGTACGAACAGATTGCCGGCACGTGGCAACACGTTACTCGTAGGCAGTTAAAGCAGGGTCGGAATAGGCTCTCGCCTGTTGTGGGACCCTCTAGTATATATATTTCCGAAAAGCAATCATTGCCGACAC
>NZ_JAELTU010000777.1 GCF_016429015.1 Rhizobium sp. ASV20 | reverse complement strand
CGTTTATACAGAAAAAAAATTACGCTCTTCGTATTTATCAAGACAAAAGGCAAATTTCTATCATTGGCACAAATAGCAAATGACATGTCCAAATTTCAGGCTGCTCAGAAGCTACCCTATAGTATTTTTGCTAGACGTGCTACACAACAAGCTCACAACCAAGCTGTTGTCGCTTCTTTTTCTATTGGGTAAACTTTGTGTTGGCTTAAAAAAAAGCTAAAAAACAATAAAAAAAAATTAAAAAAATTTCCTATGCAAACGTAACGAATCGCTTAAAGTTACGACTGCGATAAGCTTCTAGTGCCTTGCCTCAAAGGGGTCATGTTTATCGACAAACGTTACTCTATACCCAAGTAAAATCTGTAGCAACTCCATTATCATGGCGCCATGTGAAAAC
>NZ_JAELTU010000776.1 GCF_016429015.1 Rhizobium sp. ASV20 | reverse complement strand
CCCCCCCCCCCCCCCCCCCCCCCCCCCCCCCCCCCCCCCCCCCCCCCCCCCCCCCCCCCCCCCCCCCCCCCCCCACTCCCCCCCCCCCCCCCGACACCTACACTCCAAGAATTTCGTCGGCAGCGTCAGATGTGTATAAGAGACAGGTCCAACCGCATCGCCCGCATGGTCCGCGAAACCGCCAACATGGAGTTCGTGACCACCCGTACCGAAACCGAAGCACTGTTGCTGGAAGCGAATCTGATCAAACGCTGTCTCTTATACACATCTCCGAGCCCACGAGACATCGGCGAAGATCTCGTATGCCGTCTGCTGCTGGAAGACGGGGGGGGGGGGGGGGGGGGGGGGGGGGGGGGGGGGGGGGGGGGGGGGGGGGGGGGGGGGGGGGGGGGGGGGG
>NZ_JAELTU010000775.1 GCF_016429015.1 Rhizobium sp. ASV20 | reverse complement strand
TGCTACGTGTTTGCGTAGTTATGGCGGTAAATACCCAGTGCAAACAGCTGCAGTGGCCGCGGCCGCGAGCGGCGCATTGATACCGCTCTTGTCGTTTGAGCATTCCAAGTCTCTGAAGCCCTCGACAGCAATATGCGTATTCCTTTCAGTTTCACTTTTATGTGACGCCGTTCAGATCCGCACCTCTTTTCTGAGCGAGGAAACGCCATTCTCAGCTATACTCATCGCCATAGCTGCCTTCAAATTCCTGCTGCTTCTCCTGGAGGGCAAAAACAAACAAAATCTCTTACCCTGTCTCTTATACACATCTGACGCTGCCGACGAAATTCTTGGAGTGTAGAGCTCGGGGGGGGGGGGGGGAGTGAGGGGGGGGGGGGGGGGGGGGGGGGGGGGGGGG
>NZ_JAELTU010000774.1 GCF_016429015.1 Rhizobium sp. ASV20 | reverse complement strand
GGCCTACATGCTGGTCGACAGGTTGGATTGATGAGCCGGGCGCCAGCCGGCGCCTGATGTCGGAACTGGGTTTTGCGGACCGGGGTAGACCATTCGCCATGTGGATATCCCTGCAGTGAAAGCCACAATGTAACGACTCTGGATTGTCCTGGCTTCCACGATTGTGATGTTATTCGGCTTCTGGCCTCACGCTGTCGCGGCTGCTTTTCCTTGCCGCGGGCGCGTCACACATAGGGGAAGGGGATGCGAGCATTGGAGAAATCAGCATCGTGCCGCCGAAGGCGAGATTTCGGGCATTCTCGCCACGCTAAGGGCGAGGGGAGGCTGCCGGAGGAGCCTCAGCATAGCGTCCGGAGGCGGGACCGACTGCCACGCCCGTGCGTTCCGTGTTCTGACT
>NZ_JAELTU010000081.1 GCF_016429015.1 Rhizobium sp. ASV20 | reverse complement strand
CCCTCCCTCGAGAAAGCTTATTACCGAGCCAGGCGATCAGACCGGATATCTGCCCGGCGATGCCGGTCGGAGCGGTCGCCAGAGCATGGAACAGCGCCATGCCGAAAATCCCGATCGTCACATAGCCGTCGATGCCAAGATCGGTCAGAAGCGCCGGCACTGCGCGCAGGAGAAGCCCGGCGATCAATGCGCCGTACCAGTTGAAGACCCCGCCGACGATGGCGAGCGCAAAAAGATTGAGGCTATCGAAGGCGCCAAAGGCACGTCCGTCGAGCTGACCGACATTGCCGGCGAGCAGCCCACCGGCAAGACCGGCCAGAAAGCCGCTGAGCGCAAAGGCCCATGCCTTGTAGATCAGGACATTGACGCCACTTGCAACGGCCACTGTCTCGCCCTTGCGGATGAGCGCCCAGGCGCGGCCCGGGCGGGCAAGCTTATGCCACTGCGCAATCAACAACCCGATCGCTGCTGCGGCGCAGACATAGAGGAAGTAAGCAACCTCGCCATCGGCTATGACCGGTCTTGCCAGCATGGCGCGGCCGGAACCATCTGCCCGTCCGAGAAAGCCCGGGCCACCATCTGGAAAGCCCCAGGCGCTAATGACGATCTGGAAGGCACCGGCCAGCATCAGCGTGACGAGCGCCAGATACAGACCGCGCAGCCGCAATGCGGGCACGCCGAAGGCCAAACCAACCACAGAGGCGACGATGCCCCCCGCGAGCAGGCTGA
Source organism: Rhizobium sp. ASV20 (assembly GCF_016429015.1). Classification (GTDB taxonomy): domain Bacteria; phylum Pseudomonadota; class Alphaproteobacteria; order Rhizobiales; family Rhizobiaceae; genus Rhizobium. Next base: position 31,510 of record NZ_JAELTU010000081.1, on the reverse strand, counting down.
CTTCGAAAGGCGGATGGAAGGCATGGCCAATGCGCAACGTTACCCAGCCACCGACACCGACAAGCGCAAACTGACAAAGAGAGACCAGGCCGAGCTGACCGTAAAGAATGGCAAGGCCGGCAACAGAGAGCGACAGAGCAACGGCGGATGTTGCAGCCGACAGCCAGAAGGAATTGGCAAGGAGAGCGACGACGAGCGAGAAGATCGCCATCGTCATCGGAACATGCAGTAGCTGCTTGGGCAGGCGCACCATCGATATGCCTTCGGCGTTGGAAGCGATTGTCTGATCCTGAACGGTCATCGGTCTTTCAACGCGGCTCGCGCCGTGCCTCCCAGGATGGTAACTGCAACGAGCGCGATGACGAAGGGAGCCGCCGCACGATAGGGCGAAATCCAGGCGATCGGCGTCAGCACGGCCTCGGCAATACCGATGAGAATGCCGGCGATGGCCGTTTCCCAAAGCGACCGCAATTGGCCAAGGATTGCCGCCGCAATCGCCGGAATGACCAGCAAGGTCAGGAACGTTCCCTGCAGCCTGACGAGATCGGCAAGCAACAGGCCGGCAAGACCCGAAAAGATGCCGGTGATGACCCAGGCGGCGGTTTCAGTATAGAGGATGCGCACACCGAGGACGGCGCTGAGATCGCGATCATTGGCCAGGGCGCGCATGTCGAGGCCGAGCCGCGTGCGGTTCAGCAGCAGCGTAATTGCGACGACCATGACGACAGCGAGAATAATGGCGATGATACGCGTGTAGGTCAGGCGCACGGCGAAGAGGGTCACGAACATCTGGTCGGTCGGGAACTGCAGACGGCGCGGCAGCTCGCCCCAGATGACGCCCATGATCGCGATCAAAAGGAGAGCCGGCGCCAGCGTTCCCACCGCACGCACGACGATATCGCGATGCGACAGCATGGGCGCGAAGACCCGCCCATAGAGAAAGCTGATCGTGGTGGAGACGGCGACAGCCGCCAGAATGGCAACGGCGAGCGGCATCTTCCACTCAAGCAGCTGCCATGCGCAATGGGCACCGATAGCGCCGAAGGCACCGAAGGCAAAATTGAGAACACCGGTCGCTCGAAACAGAACGACAAGCCCGACACCGGACAGCGCATAGACTGCACCGATTCCCAGCCCGGAAATGATAAAGGGTAGAAAGTTCATGGATCGATCCTCTCGGGTCGCTCGGCTCCGCGGCATCAGCGCCGCGGAACCGATGGCAAGCTTCGGGCTTAGTTGAGGCCGGCCGACTTTTCGAAGGCGCGGATATCCTTGAGTTCCGGATCCGGCGATGGAGTGCAATCGGAGACAACCTTCCACTTGCCACCTTCGGCAACCGCCATGCGCGTCGTCGAATTGGCATTGTGACGCGGCTGGCCATCGCCGAAGTACCAGGGAGCGCAGAAGATATCGCTCTTGAAGTCCTTGATCTGCTTTACGGCGGCGGATGCGGTCTCACGATCGATCTTGGCCGGATCAAGCGTCATCAGTGCCTTTTCGGCAATGCGCGCTGCCAGATACCCCGCCTGGGCAAAGGTATCACGCGGGTCGGACTTCTGGCCGTACTGATCCATCACGGCAAGCCAGTTCTGATTGTCAGGCGTAGTCGCCTCGAGATCGTTGAACTCCATGTTGACGTAGAACTTGCCATCCCAACCCGAACCGATGGTGGACGGGACCGAGAGATCGTAGGCGGAAGCAGCGCTCAGGAAGGTGATGGACTGGTTCAGACCCTGCTCTTCCGCCGCGGTCAAAAGCGGTACGGCAACGCCCTTGGAGAGACCGAGAACGATAACGTCAGGCTTGCTTGAGGCTGCCTGCAGAATGACGGACGTCGCATCGGCAGAACCCGGATCCATCAGGATCGTCTGTGCTGCAAAGCCCTTTTCCTTGGCGAGCAAGGTGACGCCATCGCAGGACCATGTGCCGACATTCGGGATGTTCGGAGCGATGCAGACCACCGACTTGGCGTGGAGCTTGTCGAGGGCATAGCCCATCGCACCCAGCATGGAGACGCGCGGTCCGGCATTGGTCGGCGCGATGTTCGCAGCGAAATAGCACTCGCGCGGCACGCCGACACCGGCCACCACCAGAATACCGGCCTTCTTGTAGAGCTCGGCATTGGCGCCGCATTCGACATAGCTCGAATTGCCGACCATCAGCACGGCTTTCTGGTCGTTGACAAGCTTGGCGGCCAGCTGTGCTGCGATCTCCGGGTTCCACTGGTCGTCCTCGACCATGTACTTGACCGGACGGCCCTTGATGCCGCCATTGGCGTTGAGGCAATCGAAATAGGCTTTTGCCGCCTTGGTCGAGTTCGAGAAGTCATCCGGGCCGGTCTTGCCAGTGATGGCGCCGATGACGATCGGCTCGCCGGTCGCCGGCTTGCCGCTATTATCGCCGCAGGATGCGGCCGCATGCGCACTGAACGCCGAAACGAGCGTCAGGAAAAGGCTGATCGCCAGCCCTCTGAGATTGATAGGCATTCTTTCCTCCAGTTGTTGTCCCCGCTCCCCAGGGATCTTGATGGCGGCAACTCCCGGCTCAGCCGGAAATCGCCTTTCCTGTCATGAAGGCGGCAGCCTTTGCCGCAATCATCATCGTCGGTGCGTTGGTATTGCCCGAAACCAGGGTCGGCATGATCGAGGCGTCACAAACCCGCAGCCCCTCTATGCCGCGAACCTTCAGGTCCGGCCCGACCACGGCATTGGGATCGTCTGCCCGGCCCATGCGGGCCGTACCGGCCGGATGGAACACGGTCTTGCACGATTGGCGAATGTAGTCCCGCAACGCTTCCGGGTCCTTCTCGACACCCGGCTTCGGCAACACGCGACGCTTGACCAGCTTGGCGAGTGCCGGCGCATCGAGAATCCGGATCGCCGTTTCGACACCGCGCACGAGTGTGTCGATATCGGCAGGGTCCGAAAGCAGATTGGCGTTGAAATCCGTCTGCTCAGCCGGATCTGCGCTCTTTAGCTTGATCCAGCCGCGAGAGCGCGGCCGCAGATAGCAGGGCCCGATGCTGAGGCCGTGCCCAGGCTCCGGATCGCGATCGATGAAGCCGATCAGCACCGGCAGGACGTGAAACTGCACGTCCGGCTGCCCCGTGCCTGACGTATCGACAAAGCCACCGCACTCAACGACATTCGATGACAGCAGTCCGCGATGCGACGTCAGGTAGCGCAGCATGTGGCCCGCCGCCCGCAGACCCTTGTCCTGCCCAAGAATCGAGATCGGCTCGTATGTTTCCCCCTGCACCGGTACTTCCAGGTGATCCTGATAGTTGGCACCAACGCCGGGCAGATCGGCGACAACCTTGATGCCGAGCGACGAAAGATGTTCAGCATCGCCGATACCGGATAGCTGCAGGATTTTCGGCGTGGCGATCGCGCCGGCTGTAAGCGCAATTTCACGCTCCGCCTTGAAGGTCGTGCCATCGAGCAGTTCGACTCCAATGGCCTTCTTTCCTTCGAACAGGATGCGAGCGACCTTGCGTTGCGTCAGCACAGTCAGATTTGACCGCTTCTCCGCTTCGCGCAGAAAGGCCTGGGCGGAGCTCCAGCGACGACCGCCATGGGTCGTGCTCTGATAGAAGCCGACACCGGCCTGATCCGCACCGTTGAAATCGTCGTTGTGTGGAATGCCGATTTCGGTCGCGGCCTTGATGAAGGCCTCGCTCAGCGGATGGCGGTGACGCGGATCGGAAACATGCAGGCCGCCCTTGTTGCCATGATACTGACCGTTCAGTCGCTCGTTATTCTCAAGCGAGCGGAAGGCCGGCAGCACGTCGTCATAAGACCAGCCCTGGCACCCCATCTGCGACCACGTATCGTAGTCGTTGCGATGACCGCGAATGTAGATCATCGCATTGACCGAACTGCCGCCGCCAAGCACGTTGCCCTGCGGCGTAATGCTCGGGCGCCCGTTCAAGCCTTTATCGGGGTTCGAGGCGTAGGGATGGATATCAATGCCCTTGCCCAACACCTTGAAGAAGGTCGCGGGGATGTGGATCCAGGGATCGGCATCCCGCCGACCCGACTCGATCAGCAGGACCTTATGCGCGGGGTTCTCGGACAGCCGGTTCGCCAGCACACAGCCCGAAGATCCACCGCCGACGATGATGTAGTCATAGCTTGCCATGTCTTAGCTCAGCACCGTCTGGATCGTCGTGAATTCCTTCAGCCCTTCGGCGCCAAATTCGACGCCCATGCCGGACTGCTTCACGCCGCCGAAGGGTGCGTTGGGTTGAATTGTGCCGTGCTTGTTGATCCAGACAGACCCGCATTCGAGCTGCATCGCATAGCGCTTCGCTTTCTGAGCGTCGGCGGACCAGACCGAACCGCCGAGGCCGGCCGGATTCTGGTTGGCGCGAGCAATCACCTCATCGACGTTGCTGTAGCGGATGATTGGCAGTGCCGGACCGAATTGTTCTTCATCGACCAGCCGCACGCCATGATCGACATCGGCGACGAGTGTGATCGGATAGAAGTATCCCGGTCGATCCATCGGCGCACCGCCGGTCAGGATACGACCGCCATTGGCGCGCGCGTCATCGACCAGCTCGCGCACCTTGTTGAATTGCATTTCGTTCTGGATGGGACCGAGAATGCTCGTCTCGTCCAGGCCATCTCCAACAGCGATCTTGCTCGCATAATCAGCAAGCCCGCGGCAAACCTCTTCATAGATGCTGTCATGTACGTAGAGGCGCTTCAGTGCGGCGCAGGTCTGACCGTTATTGATGAAAGCGCCCCAGAAAAGGCCTTCGACGATGGCCTTCGGGTCTGCATCCGGCAACACGATACCCGCATCGTTGCCGCCGAGTTCCAGCGTCAGCCGCTTCAAGGTCGCAACTGCCGACGCCATGACCTTCTTGCCGGTTTCCGTCGAACCGGTGAAGGTCATCTTGGCGATGCCTGGATGAGCGGAGAGTGCGGCACCGATATTGTTTTCGCCGGTGATGATGTTGACGACGCCGGGCGGGAGAACCTCGTTCATGATTTCGACAAGGCGGATAGTCGACAAGGGCGTCAGCGGCGACGGCTTGATGACGACGGTATTGCCGGCGCGCACAGCCGGCACGATATGCCAGCAGGCGATCATCACAGGCCAGTTCCAGGGCGTGATCGAACCGACGACGCCGATCGGCTTGCGATGCAGTTCGACACGACCTTCATTGTCGTCCTGAAGCACCTCTACCGGCAGGTCGAGTTCGGCTGTATGCCGCGTCCAGGCGAGTGCGCCACCGATTTCGAAGCGCGAGCCGAGGCCGTTGAGCGGCTTTCCCTGTTCCCGGGTCAGGATCTGGGCAAGCTCTTCTGCATGTTCGTTGATTTTCTCAGCGACCGCACGGCAAGCGCTGGCACGCTCTTCGTTGGAAACCTGCGACCATATCTTGAAGGCTTCCGTAGCCGCGGCAACCGCCCGATCAAGATCCGCTTCGCTGCCGAGCGGCATGTAGCCGACAACATCGCCGCTTGATGGATTTGCGACCGGCGCATGATGGGACGTGGCAACATGCTCGCCGCCGATAAGCAGGGTATACTGCTTCACGATATTCTCCTCCCGTGACTTTCGAGAGGACTATGACTTTTGCCACAAGACCCGTCTTGGGGAGAAACGCGCCTCGTCTTGGACTGGAGCGCAGACTGCGCTTCAGTCCAATCGATGCGCCGGTTCGGCGCCACGCAGCAGCTCGCTCGGAGCGCAATCGAACAGCTCCTTGAAGCTGCGATTGAAATAGGAAATATCGTTGAAACCGGCCGAATAGGCGACTTCGGCAATGGTAGTCGGGTTGCGGCGCTCCTTGAGCTGCTCGATTTTTTCCCGGGCGAAACGCAGTCGCTTGTCGCGGATGACCGTCGTGCAGGTCATTCCCATGCCCTGAAAATCCTGTTGCAGGGTGCGGATCGACACGCCAAGCCTTGTTGCCAGCCATTTGGCATTGAGGTCCGTATCGGTCAGATGTTTGTCGATCAGTATATCGACCATCTGCATGCGTTTGCTGGCACTATCATGCAGCGTATTCAAGTTCGCCGTCTGCGCACTCGTCGACAGAAAGGCCTGACGGGTCGTGTCGAACATCAGCTGACGCAGATGCGGGGAGGCCACGTCGTTTTCCGGCGTGGTCATTATCTTGGCGATCAGCGCCCGTAGCATCATCGCCATAGGGTCGGATGCGACAAGCTTGCGCGCCACGTCGAAGTCGACCTTCCGGTCGGAATACATCAACTGGCGCGGCAGATGCAGCGAGAGATGGTTGGAAAAGTGTCCGCGGAAATAGAAGGTCGTGGGGCGAGTGGAGTCGACGAGGATGCACTCGCCAACATCGAGAATGTTCTGCTGACCCGAGTGTTCGACACCACAAACACCTTCGAGCTGGAGGATCAGGAACAGGTGCTCATTGGCATCACGCCGGATATCATCCCAATCGCGATGGACATAATCAAGGTCATTGGAGACGTGGGCGAACTCCATGCCGCAGACATCGATGCGGCTCGCCATGCCCACGACGTTGTCACCGCGCTTCACGGTATGCGGATTGAAATTCCCGCAAATGCTCCGCAAGCCATCCGCCCATTGATCATAGGGCGTTGGCGACCAGCTGCGTTCGATGAGGCTGCGATTCTGCAACAGTTCCAACTCTGCCTCCCAACAGTATCAGCGCTGATGAAGACTGCTACAGATCCTCCGGTCCGTCAATTAAATACTTAACATATTAATGAAATCGATGGCCCGTCACTCTTCGCCGACGGAGCCGTTTTCCAGCTTCAGCGACGCCAGCTCCGCCAGCATGTCGAGAAGCTGCTCCACCCGCTGCACACCGAAGCGGGCATCGATATCGGCATAGACCTTCAGGCTCTCCGGCATGACTTCCGTCACAAGGGCTTCTCCCGCCGGCGTGATCTGCAAAAGCACCCTGCGGCCATCGGCTTCATCCTTGTGCTTGGTGATAAAGCCGCGCTCCTCGAGCAGCCGTATCATCCGCGTCAGGCTAGGCGCCAGAATGGATGCCTTGTCGGCCAGTTCGGTGGCATCAAGCTTGCCGCCCTCGTAGAGAACACGAATGACACGCCATTGCTGCTCGGTGACATCATGCGCCGCCAGGATCGGCCGGAAATGGCTCATGACCGCTTCGCGAGCGCGCAGCAACCCGATCGCGAGAGAACGTCGGGGCTCTCGCAGAGGCCGCTTGGGCTTTGCTGTCTCGGTATCGAATGCTGATGTCTGTCCGGCGTCGCTATCTGTCGTGTTCGGCATTGTTTCCGCATATTTGCTAGCATCACATTCCCATTGATTAACATGAGAATTTTTCAAAGCAAGGTGGCCCCGAGAGCAAGCCTTATCCGACCGCAGAAACCCCACACCGTAGCGCGCCGTCAGAAGCGGGCCTACGGCACCTGCACGAGACGCCCACTCCCTCTGATCTCGGAACGCCGCAGCACCGGATGACCGTACAACTCGACATTGCCGCTTCCGCTGATCGATATGTCCGCATCGGTAGCTGCAGCCACCTGCACGTCGCCGCTGCCGCGAATTTTGATCTTTACAGATTGGGCAGCAAGGTCCTTGAGGCGGGCAGCGCCGGAGCCGGACACGTCAAGATCGACGGATCGCGCACTGCCGGCGGCCTTGACGCTGCCGCTGCCGGAAATGCTCAGGCGCAGGTCATCCTGATTGAGCTGCGACAAGACAAGGTCTCCGCTGCCGTGAACCTTCCAATCCGTGACGAGCGGGCCGGACAGGATGACATCGAATTTGGACACGGACCAGCCCGGATTGCAATCGAGGCTCAGCCTGCCCCCTTCCAATCGTACGTGGTCGAGAAGCGCCGAGTTGCCGCTGATGACAGCCTCGGCCTTGCCACCCGGCTGGTATTGAACAGAGGCGGGCATATCGATTGACAGGCGGCCATCCGAATTGAAAGGCAGGACGATCTGCTGTTTGCCCGATCCCGTTGCACTACATGTTGATTGTATGCCGTCCCACCAGTGTCGCGCGTTGGCCAGATCCGGTCCCGAAAGGCCGAAACCCATGGCAAGAAAGACAAATGCGCAAATCAATCCGACCGTCGCGACAGTCGCCAGTTTCCCGTTCATTGCCCATTCCTCCAACAATATGCAGCGCACCGATCAAACATGATTTTCGGTTGCTTGCGCCAAGCGGAAATGCAGCCGGGCGTACCGCCCGAGCATGCGGATACCGAGGCCCAGCCCCATGAGCAGCAACGCGCCGCCGCCAACGAGGAGGCTGACCAGACCAGCTCCTATCAGGAGGCGTGCCAACATGCCGACAGTCGGCAGGCCGATGTGAAAGAACACAGTCGTGAATACGATCTTCAGGCCGACGGCGCCGATGGCAAGGAGTGCGATCGAAAAGCCGAACGTGACGAAGACCGCTGCAAACAACAAAGGTAGCAGGAAGAAGATATCGACGATGGCAAGTCCGGCCAGCGCCATCATCGCCGCCAGAAGGTTCGGCACACTCCAATGCGCCTCGAAACGGCGCAGTCCTGCATCTGCCCGCAACTCTCTGGCTATTCTGGCTGGATCGCCCAACGCCGCCACGACGTCCTCATCACTACGACCCGAGGCCTCGGATTCCGTAAAATAGGCGGTATAGTCGGCAACGATATCATCGATCTCATGAGGCGGCAGACCGGCAAGGCCTAGCCTCAGCGCACGCAAGAAAGCATCCCTGGTCATGGCGATTCCTCAATAAGTTTATCGACAGCGCCCGCAAGGGAGCGCCAATCGCGCCGATGTGCCTCGAAAATCGAATGGCCCAACGGTGTCAGCCGATAGTATTTGCGCGGCGGTCCGTTGCTGGACTCAACAATGCGTGTCGCAACCAGGCCGTCATTCTGCATCCTGCGCATCAGCGGATAGATTGTCCCTTCGCCCATTCCAACCGCCGCGACCAACGTGCTGGCGATCTCGTAGCCGTAGCTCTCGCCCCGTGAGAGCACGGCAAGAACGCAAAGGTCGAGAACGCCTTTTCGCAGTTGAACTTGGATCGAGTCGGTCATGAATGCCTCAGCTTTACAGATTAGATATAACAAGCTATCTGTTTATGCAAGGTACCGAAACGGCATTCAAGTCACTCGTGCCACGGCAGTGCAGTTGCAGCGACCCATGCCCGTCGTCCGCGCCGTTGCCAGCGCGTCTGCCGCACCTGATTGCAAGCACCCGGTTAAAGGAAATGCGTAATGATCCGCCGCAGCCTTTTGCTCACCCTCACCTTCTGTCTCGCGGCGTCACTCTGTCAGGCGGCTGGGTTCAAGTTCATTCGAATTCCGGCCGACGCCAACGGCCCGGCGATCACCGCGGCTATGTGGTCGCCCTGCGCGGAAGCGCCGTCAACGATAAGAATCGACGCCTTTACGCTGTTAGCAACGCCGAATTGTCCGATCATGGGCAAGGATCTGCCGCTCATCATCATTTCGCACGGCTACGGAGGCGGCTCTCTTGGTCACAGAGATACCGCCCAGGCGCTCGCGGACGTCGGCTTTATCGTTGTCGCCATCAATCATCCGCACGCCAATTACGCCGACATGAGTCAGGCAAACGGCATAGGCGTGCTGGTCGAGCGGCCGATCGATATCAAACGTACCATCGACTTCATGCTCGGCCCATCGCCTGACGCAGGGAACATCAATCCGCAGCATATCGGGTTCTATGGGTTTTCCCAGGGCGGCTATACTGGCCTCGTCGTTGCAGGCGCCAATCCCGACTTCAGCAAGCTGCCGCCGCGCTGCACGGACCCGAAGGTTACCGACTGCCCGCCAGCCGACCAAAGACGGCCCTTTCAGCGAACCCAGCCACCTCGCACGTGGACACACGATCCCCGCGTCAAGGCGATGGTGGTCGCCGATCCCTTGAGCACTGTCTTTCAGACCGCCGACAGCTTGAAAGACGTGACAATTCCGCTCCAGCTCTGGGGATCGCAGCTCGGCGGCGGCCAGGACGCGGAGCCCGAAAACGTCGCAAAGCTCGCGCATCTGCTACCGAACAAGCCTGATTTTCGCGTCGTCACCAATGCCAGGCACTTGTCGTTCGGGACGCCCTGCCCAGATGTCAGCGCATCCTCCGACCCCTACTGCACCGACGCTCCAGGCTTTGATCGCACCGCGTTCCATAAGGAATTCAATGCCGAAGTTCTCGCATTCTTCCGTGAGCATCTGACGGATCAGCGCCAGCCTTGACGGCGGTATCGATCGGCTCTCCACCAAAGAACCGGGATCATGGATCATCTGCCGATGGCCCATGATCGCGCCATGAGCGGGCGTGCAGTTAGCGGCGGAACGTCAGATGGATGGTGCCACTCGGCGCTGTTTCCGACTTGACCGTGTAGCCGGCCTCCAGGCCGCGCAGATCGTCCCACAGTCGGATACCGCGACCGAGCAGGATCGGCGTGATCGCAACATGAAGCTGATCGACCAGACCTGCTTTCAAGAACTCACGAACAACCGTTGCACCGCCGCCAACCCGCACATCCTTTCCGCCCGCCACCTTTTCGGCTCGTTGGAGAGCGTCGATCGGCGAGGTGTCGACGAAATGGAACGTGGTGCCGCCGGCCATTTCCAGGGAGGGTCGCGCGGTGTGCGTGAGCACGAAGACCGGAACCCGGAAGGGCGGCTCTTCGCCCCACCACCCACGCCAGTTCGGATCGTCGGGGAAGTTATGGAGGCCGAACATGCCGGCACCCATGATTTCGGCACCGACATTCTCGAAGTATTCTCTTGCATAATCGTCATCGACACCGGTGGTCCCGGCCCCGCTGACATCCTTGAACACGCGCTCTCGGAAGGTTCGCGTTGACGTATATGCACTGACGAGACGCGGCCAGTCTTCGCCGAAAGGGACTTCGGGCGTCTGGTCCGTCGTTGTCGCAAAGCCGTCAAGCGAGATCATCAGATCCACACGAACTGCCATTGGAGTTCTCCTTGTGAGTGGTTGCGTAGCCGCTTTCATCTTAAACAGACTAATTACTAAGGCAAGTACCTAAGTTTTCTTGACCAACGTCCGAATTCGTTTTAGGAAATCGCATGCCCTATCATTCGACCCCTCTCGATCTCGCCTTTCACGCTCTCAGCGATCCGACCCGCCGCGCGGTGGTATCGCGGCTAGCCGAAGGCGAGATTCCCGTCACTGTTCTGGCCGAGCCCTTCGACATGGCATTGCCCTCCTTTGCACAGCATCTGAAGGTGCTGGAGGATTGCGGGCTGATCGCCAGCGAGAAGCGCGGCCGCAGCCGCTGGTGCAGGCTGGTGCAGGCGCGATTCAACGAGGCGGCGAACTGGATGGAAGCGGAGCGCCGGAGCTGGGCCGAAAGGCTGGATCGGCTGGAAATCTATTTGGACAAGACCCAAGAGGATGATGAAGGACATGACAAATCCGTTTGACACGTGGGCGCTAGACCGTGAAATCGTGCTGGTTAAGGTGTTTCAACACCCGCGTGAGAAGGTCTTTGCCGCCTGGATGGACCCGCGCGCGCTGGCGGAATGGTACGGCCCAGCCACCCTTAAGATCGAGAACCACGAAGCCGATATCCGCGAGGGCGGGGTCTGGCGGTTTGACATGGTGGGGCTGTTCGAGGGGCAGGAGCGACGTTTTGCAAATCTGGTACGCTTTCTTGAGATCGTGCCGAACGAGCGGATCGTGATGGACCATGGCACACCCGATCCGGGCGATCCCGACCGTTTCCGCACCACAGTGACCTTCGATGAGCAGACCGACGGCAAGACGGTCCTGACCATGCGCCAGCTTCATCCCAGTCCTGCGCGCCGCAAAATCGTTATTGGCTTCGGTGCGGTCGAATACGGGCTGCAAACGCTGGATGGTCTCGCAGCCTGGCTGGACGCTTGAGTATTTGGCAGTGGGTGCCGCGCGCGGCCATAGCAATAGGCGGATCGAGCTGCGCGTGACTGTGCAGCTTGGATCCTGATCGAGCGCGATGGCCGCATGCGGACATGATGGCGATTGAAACCCGATCGCGAATCCGATCAGATCGTCATATGACGAAGATGATAAGGATAGCTGCGGCCCTGCTATTGCGCCGCAATGGAGATACGCTGCTCGTGCGCAAGCGCGGCACCACGGCTTTCATGCAGCCGGGCGGCAAGATCGAGCCCCATGAAGCACCCGAACACGCTCTCGCCAGAGAGCTGTTCGAGGAATTGGGCCTTGCGATCGACACAAAGGCATTGACATTCCTCGGTCAATTTCAAGCACCGGCAGCCAATGAGCCCGAGCATGTCGTCGTTGCGGAGGTCTTCCGGCTGCAAATCGGAGACGCCATCGTTACCGCTGCGGCGGAAATCGAGGAGATCCGCTGGGTATCACCCGCCGACCCGGGCGCCATATCCATGGCACCTCTGACCGAACATCACATCTTGCCGCTTCATCGGCGATGAAAACCCTCTTGCGCGCGCGAGCAACCTTCGAAGGCGGCAAGACCTCGCCAGAGGGCTCTTTGGATTATGGTGTCTCTATCGTCTTGGCGTTGACGGTAATCGCACGCCCGGCAAACCAGCCATTGATGGCTGCGCAGAGACCGAGCAGGACGAACAAAACGGAGCACCAGGCAAAGCTGCCCGTCCAGCCATGGATCATGCCGACAATGAGCGGACCAATGGCTGCGAGCAAATAGCCCACAAATTGCGCCATGCCGGAGAGATGCGCGGCGACATGGGCATCCGGCGAACGCAGCACGATCACCGTCATCGCCACCGCAATCAGGCCGCCCTGCCCGACGCCTTGCAGCACAGCCCAGAACCAGACAGTCCAAAGCGGCGCAAAGAGAAGACCCAGCAATGCAACGACCGCGATCGCGCAAAGCGCGACGTTGATCACACGCTGATCCCGGCCTTTGACTGCGATATGAGGGGCTACGAGACATGACGCAGCCTGAACCATCACGGAGGCGGAGACGATCGCGCCCGCCGTCACCCCATCAAGACCGCGTTCGCGCAGGATCGGAACCAGCCAGCCGAAGACGCAATAGGCGAGCGCGGATTGCAAGCCCATGAACAGGGTCACCTGCCAGGCGATCGGATCCCTCCAGAGGCCGGTAACGCGAAAGCCGGTGCGGCGGGCCTGGCTGCGCGTTCTCAAGACCTGCGGCAGCCAGAGGAGCGCGACGGCCAGGGCCGGCAACGCCCACGCGGAAAGCGCACCACCCAGTGACCCGCCAAGGGCGTGCTCGATGGGGAGTGTCAGGCCTGCCGCGCTTGCCGCGCCGGCGCATAGCGCCATCGTGTAGCAGCCCGTCATCAGTGCTGCCTTGTCTGGAAAGTCGCGTTTGACGACACCAGGCAAGAGCACGTTGCCGATAGCGATACACGCGCCGGCCAGCGCAGTCCCGAAAAACAACATGGGAATAGAGGATAGGCCACGCAGCGCGGTGCCGAGGGCAAGCAGCAGGATCATGCCCAGCAGAACGCGTTCGGTCCCCAATCGCTGTGCAAGCCTTGGCGCTAGCGGCGAAAACAATCCCAGACACACAACGGGCAATGTCGTCAGAACACTGGTGCCGAAAGACGACAGGCCGAGCCCGGTTCTGATCTCGGGCAGAAGCGCCGATGCGCTGGAAAAGACCGGCCGAAGATTAAAGGCAATCAGGACAAGGCTTGCGCCCAGAACGAATCTGCCGATCGACGTTTTCCCCTTGTGAGGCTCCGGTGGCGGAATTTCATCGGCCTCGGCGTCGATCAGATCGACGGAGGCTGCGTTTTGCAACGAGGTGGTCATGATAGCAACAACCGATCAAGAGTAGCGATAACGGGAGCCATGAAGCGCCGCACGGCGGCGTCGGCCGCCTCGGGATCGCCGGCTTCGATAGCCTCGACGACCTCGATATGCGCCTGCATGTCAGGCTCGGGAATTTCTGCATCGAGCGTCGCCTCGATGGTCTCGGCGATAGACCTGGAGAAAAAGTCGTAGAGTTCCACCATCGCCATGTTCCGCGATGCTGCGACGACAGCCTTGTGGAAAGCAAGGTCGCGCTCGATGAAGCCCAGCTTGTCTGCCCCGCCATAATTTCCGCGTGCGGCGAGCAGTGCGCGCAATTGCGAAATCACCTCGGGAGTATGGCGCAAGGCGGTCAGCCGTGCCGCCTCGACCTCAAGCGCCAGCCGGGCTTCGAATTGATCCCGCAGCCCCGCCCGGCGAGCCATATCCAACGGCCGGCCGAAATCAGTGGTGGAGCGGACATAGGTGCCGGATCCCTGACGGGTCTCCAGATAGCCTTGCGAGGCCAACACACGCACCGCTTCGCGGATCGTGCCGCGGCTGACCGACAGCATCGAAGAAAGAGACGCTTCATTCGGCAGCTTCTCGCCGACACCCCAGCGTTGGGCAATGATTTCGGTGCGGATTGCTTCCACGGCAGTCTCCGCAAGCGTCGTTTTGGTCAGCGCGCGCATGGCTCAATTTCATCAAGTCATCAGATGACTTTACGATTAGCTGAGCGCTACGCGTTCGTCAACAGGCGACCGCGTAGTTCACGAGTGGCAAAAAGCAGATGACTTCTACTGCGTCGTCGCAGTTGAGCAGCATGACAAGCCTGACGACCCCGGCGAAGGGCATCCGAAAGGTTTTGGAACCTCCGCAACCCGCCCTGTCGTCGCGAAATAAATGCTGCGCAATGGAAAGATGCTGATTTATTCGATGACGCCGCGCCGCGCCATGAGCGCCAAACCGATCACGGCCGCCAGGGAAAATAGCGCAGGAAGGTAAAAGACATTCGGCAGGCCGAGATAGGCGACACCAAGGCCACCGACGCCGCCGCCAAGCGCCATCGCCAGCGCCGAAGAGCTCATGAAAATGGCGGAAGCAGTTGCGACGGCATTGGGAAGGAGGCGCTGGGCGACGATCAGCCCAAGCACCATGTAGAGACCCCAGACGCCACCCATCAGCGTTTGTCCGGCAAACATGCCGATGGCCGTTGGCCATGCAGCGAAGCACAGATTGGCCACGACGCCGCACGCCGCCGCGATGCACATCAGCCAGAGCGTGCCGATCCGCCGCGCCAGCATGACGCTGAACGGCATGAGCAGCAACTCGATCAAAGGCTGCGTTCCAATGACAGCGCCGCGCACCCCAGGATCGATCCCGAGATTTTCCTCCATGTAAAGCAGGAGGAAGCCATATTTGATGGGCTCGCCAGCATAGACAAGCACATAAAGGCCGGTGAAGGCCAGAAGCGGCGCCATATCCGACCAGCCGAGCGAGCTGGCCGTATTGGCCGTCTGTGTCACTTTTTGCTTGGGGCTCGGTGAGACGCTCAAGGTTCCCAAGGGAACGATCTGCGCCACGAAACAGATAGCCGTCGCCCAGAACATGGTGCGCAGACCCGTTTCGGCCGCCAGCCAGGCACCGATAAATGGTCCGACGATCCATCCCGCCGTCAACGCCATTCGGATAAGGGCAACCACGCTTTCGTTCGCGCCCGCTGGATTTCTCTTCAAGTCGTCATGAATGGCCGTGAAAAGCTGTGACGTAGCGGAGCCGGAGAACGCCAGAACGACAGCACCAATCACAAACGGCATCCAGGGCGCGTTCGAAAGTGCAAAACCCACCCATCCGAGAAAGCCAGCCATGGCGCATAGCCGGAACAGGCCGAGGCGCTTGCCTGTCCTGTCGGAATAGCGACCGACCAGGTAGCCGGCAACCGGCGCCGTCAGGCCGGTCAGATAGTAGAGCCCGGCCACGGGCATGGATGTTCCGAGGTCCTTGACCAGGAAGACGACGATCTGCGGCAATGAAGCCGAGGTCCCTACCCCCGAGAGAAACAGGGCGAGCGTCGCACCTCGATAGAGCGGAGAAGCCCATACCTGCTGAATTGCCGTGGCTCTCCCAGAGCCTTTCAAGGATTGCGCGTCCATTCCATCCCAATCCGCTGTACCGGTTGCCTACGTTATCTGTTCCGGTTCAACGTGCACCGTCGTCCTGATCAACGACGGTCAAGATCAGCCTTTTTGGACAAATGGAATCACGATTTTGTCCCGGATAGCGGGTATCTTTCCGCCAAAGCCGCCAACGACGCAAATGTTTGCTTCGAGCCGTGGCTCATCGGACGGCGATTTCCACAAACATGGCCGTTTCGGGCTTCAACCCGGTATTGCCCGGGAATAAGCGGCCAGAATAAACCGTTCGGCCTGGTACAAATATTTCTCCAGAGCCTCGGCGGCGCTTGATGTCGCGCCCTCCTCAAGATGCGCTAGGATCGTGGCATTTTGCCCGACATAGGGAGCATGCAGATATTCGGGATCGCGTATCAGGCCGAAAACCAGACGCAGCTCCAGCGAAATCTGTGCGTAAAACGCCGAGAGCCGCGGGCTGTCCGCCAATTCGACGATAGCGGCATGAAAGGCAATATCGGCGCTGCCGACATCAAGCCATTCGCTGCGGTCACGATGCCGGATCGCAGCATCCACGGCTGCCCGCATCTTGCTGATGCTCGGATGACGATGATGCGCGCCGGAAAGCGCCGAACACTCTATGAGCCGGCGGATATGGAAGATATCCATGATGGTGGAGATGCTCGGCGTGGTAACGAACACGCCACGGTTGGCTTCATGGCGCAGCACGCCTTCCGTGGTCAGCAGACGAAAAACCTCGCGCAACGTATTGCGCGAAACCTGTAACTCCTCGCACAAGGTCGCTTCGGAAAGGTGGCTTCCAGGCGATAGCGTTCCGCTGATGACCCGCTCCCGGATCCGCGCCGCCGTTATCTCGGTAACGGTCTGTCCGGCTTCCGTTGCGCTCGTCGTCGGTTCGATACTCGCAAGCTTCGTCTGCTTCATTTGCTCTCCTGGCGCTTGCGGTTGATCGATCTGCAGCGCCTGTCCATCTCTGCACTCCCCGCCAAACTATGCATCGCTGCGAAGGCTCGCAAGCAATCGGATTTCTGATAACAATTCATTGGGTTACGCCCCCGATGAAGTCGCCACGTTGGACGATTTCATGTAAACTCCTCCCAATTTTCGGCGAACGACACGAAAATTGTTGAACAATATAGACCAGATTGTTGTTTGATGCTATCTCATGGCCTAAGAAATATATTGGGAACATAGATACGGATGATCGCAGGGCGCCCGATTTGGAGGAAAATGTCGCTTGTTTTCCAGAATCGAATGGTTGCAGCGTCAACATGCTATCGTCCAACTCTAGCGGCGAT
Source organism: Rhizobium sp. ASV20 (assembly GCF_016429015.1). Classification (GTDB taxonomy): domain Bacteria; phylum Pseudomonadota; class Alphaproteobacteria; order Rhizobiales; family Rhizobiaceae; genus Rhizobium. The sequence continues at coordinate 14,332 of NZ_JAELTU010000081.1, read as the reverse complement.
CTCGGCGCGGGCACCGGCGTGTTCACACCAAAAGGCGATGTCGTCGCCGTCTGGAACGCAATGAAAATGGAAGTTCAGACCGTGCGTATCAATCCGCCAAATACCGAAAGCACCTGGAACGACCTGCACAATGCCAAGGTGGGCGCATGACGAAGGCGATGGATATCAATAAGCCGCTCCTGTCGATCACGGATCTGACTGTAAGCTTCGGCCAAAGCCGCGTGGTGGAAGGCCTTTGCTTTTCCGTAGAGCCGGGCAGGACGCTTGCGGTTGTTGGCGAGTCCGGATCCGGAAAATCGGTGACGTCTCTTTCGATCATGCGGCTTGCCGATATGATGGGCGCGCGCTTCGAGACCGGCAGCATCACCTTCAACGGCAAGGACCTTCTCAAGCTCCCGCAGAAAGAGATGCGCTCCATCCGCGGCAAGGAGATCGCCATGATCTTCCAGGAGCCGATGACCTCGCTTAATCCGGTCTTTACGATCGGCGACCAGATCTGCGAAGTCCTTTTGCTGCATGAGGATATCGGCAAATCCGCCGCGATGGCAGAAGCGCGCCGCCTTCTCGAAATGGTGCGTCTACCCGATGCCGATGCGCTGCTAAAGCGCTATCCGCACCAGCTGTCCGGCGGAATGCGCCAGCGCGTCATGATCGCCATGGCGCTCGCCTGCCGCCCCAAGCTTTTGATCGCCGACGAGCCGACGACAGCGCTCGACGTCACCATCCAGGCGCAGATCCTCAATATCATGCGAGATCTTCAGAAGGATCTTGGCATGGGCATGATCTTCATTACCCATGACATGGGTGTCGTTGCCGAAATGGCGGATGATGTGGTCGTCATGTGGAAGGGCAAAAAGGTCGAGGAAGGGCCGGTTCGCGAAATATTCGCCAATCCGAAGCATCCCTACACCCGCGCCTTGCTTGCCGCTGTCCCGAAACTCGGCAGCATGGCTGGCGAAGACTTTCCGAAGCGCTCGCCGCTCATCGTTCTTGAAGGTGGCGAGCCGAAAATCGTCGGTGAGGAGCGGGTTCAGAATACTGCCCGCTACGATCAGCCCCCATTGTTGTCCGTGCGCGATCTCTTCGTGCGTTTCGACATCAAGAAGAACATATTCGGCCAGGCCACGCATCGTTGTAGTGCCGTCCAGCAAGTCGGTTTCGACATACACCCTGGCGAAACGCTTGCCCTGGTTGGCGAATCCGGCTCCGGCAAGTCGACCATCGGTCGAACCATCCAGCAATTGCAAAAGGCCAGAGCTGGCGAAATCACCTTCAACGGCAAGAGTTTTGCCGCGATGTCGGCGGCCGAACGCTTCCGTATGCGTCGGGACGTGCAGTATATTTTCCAGGATCCATTCGCCTCGCTCGATCCGCGCAAGACGGTCGGCTTCTCGATCGCCGAACCGATCAATACGCATGGCATCATCCTGGGCTCAAAGGAGGTTCGCCGTCGCGTAGACGAGCTTCTGGAGCGCGTCGGCCTGACATCGGCCCATGCGGAGCGTTATCCGCACGAATTCTCCGGCGGCCAGCGCCAGCGGGTCTGCATCGCCCGCGCGCTTGCCTCGGACCCCAAGCTCATCATCGCCGACGAGGCGCTTTCCGCGCTCGACGTATCGATCCAGGCACAGATCATCAACCTGTTCATGGATCTTCAGGCCGAACGCGAACTTGCCTACCTCTTCATCAGCCATGACATGGCGGTCGTAGAGAAGATAAGTCACAGGGTTGCCGTTCTCTATCTCGGCCAGATCATGGAGATGGGCAGCCGCCGGCAAGTTTTTGAGACGCCGATGCATGATTACACCCGCCGTCTGCTGTCCGCCGTTCCGGTCGCGGACCCAACGGTCGAGCGCAAAACCGCGTTGCTCGAGGGCGAAATTCCAAATCCCGTTCGCCGGGTCGGCGATGAGCCGCCCATCCTCGCCCGCGAGGAAATCGACACGGGCCACTTCATTGCCAGAAGCGCATAAACGACCACCATCCATTGCAACGATCTGAAGAGGAAACAGGTTGATGAAAAAAATCAAATTGGGGCTGAGAACCGCGCTTGCGGTACTTGCGCTGTCGGGCGTGACCGTCAATGCCGCGCCGGCACTGGCAGCCGGAAAGATGACCATCGCTTCGTCACAAGACCCCGGAAGCTGGGATCCGATCGATACGTTTCTGGTGGCTTGGGCCGCCGTATCGACCAATATATTCGACGGCCTGACCTATCGCGGCCCCGACCTCAAGCTGGTGCCAGGCCTTGCCGAATCCTGGGAAGAACTGGACCAGGGCAAGCGCATCCGCTTCAAGCTGCGCCATGACGTGAAGTTCCACGACGGCGAGCCCTTCAATGCCGAGGCAGTGAAGTTCACCTTCGATCGCCTGCTGGGCGCAGAGGGTGCAAAAGGCCCGCAGCGTTCGAACTACACGGCGATCGAAAGCGTCGATATCATCGATGACTACACGGTCGACATGAAGCTGAAGACGCCCGATCCAGTGCTACTGACCAAGCTTGCCGGCTACGGCGCGATGATCGTTCCGCCGAAGTATATCAAGGAAAAGGGCGAGGACTATTTCAACCTCAACCCCGTCGGCACCGGTGCCTTCAAGTTCGTTTCCTATTCGCCGAAGGTGAACATCAAGCTTGCAGCCAATCCGGACTACTGGGGTGGCGCGCCGAAGCTCTCCGAGCTCGAATATCGCTTCATCAGCGAGCCCGCGACCGCTGTTGCCGAGCTTCAGGCCGGCCGCGTCGATCTCGTCATCCCGCCGATCATCCCGATCGGCATGCTTCCTGTCATTCAGAACGACTCCAAGCTGGAGATTGCCAGCGTTCCCGGCCCGACGGTCGATGCGCTGCGCTTCAATACACGTGACGGCATCACAGCGGATCCGCGCGTGCGCAAGGCTATCATCATGGCCGTCGACCGTGCGACCATCGTCAAGTCAATCCTCGTCGGTCAAGGCGCTGAAATCACCAGCTTCCAGAGCGCACTGTCCTTCGGCTACGACCCGGAGCTGAAAGCGGTTCCCTTCGATCCGGAAGGCGCAAAGAAGCTGCTCGCCGAAGCAGGCGTGAAGCCTGGCGCTGCAATCCAGATCGACATTCGCGGCAATGACGCGACCATGAATGAGGTTGCGCAGGTCATCGCCAGCTACCTGCAGATGGTCGGCATCAACGCCACTCTGAAGCCTTACGAAACCAACGTGATGCTGAACGACATCATTCCGCAGGGCAAGACCGGCGCGATGTTCCAGGAAAAATGGGGCGGCTGGACCTTCGACTTCGACAATACCGCCTATGCGATGTACCACTCCGGCGAAAAGTGGAATCCCTATGAAAAGGATGCCGCGCTGGACAAGCTGCTGGAATCCCAGCGTCCGCTCACCGATCGCGCCGAACGGGAGAAGATCCTGAAGGAGATCGGCAAGTACGTCGCCGACAGGGCGCTGGAGCTGCCGCTCTATAACTCCAACGCGATCTACGGCATCAGCAAGCGCGTGAAGGGCTTTGTGCCCGCGCCGGATAACCGCATCAAGCTGAACGAAGTGACCGTCGAGTAATCGTCAATCGTGGCGCCGCCGGACTGTCCGGCGGCGTCCAAACTGCAAATTTCGGGAAAAGAACGTGGCCGGTTTTCTCATCAAGCGATTGTTGCAGGCGATTTTCGTCGTCATCGCCATCACCCTTCTCGTCTCCTTCGCCATTCGTCTGACGGGAGATCCCGCCATGATGATGTTTCAGGGCGGCGGCAGCATGACGGAGGAGGACCTGGCGCGCATTCGCGCAGCGCTTGGCACGGACCAGCCGTTCATCGTTCAGTATCTGACTTTCCTGAAAGGCCTGCTGACGCTGGATTTCGGCCGCAGCTTTACCGGCGGCACGCCCGTCTCCCAACTGATTGCCGGCGCCCTGCCCGCCACCTTGCTGCTTGCCTTCATCGCCATGGCACTATCGATCGTGCTCTCCATTCCGCTTGGGATCAAGGCTGCGACCGCGCGCGGCAGGACGGCTGACCAGATCATCCGCGTTCTCTCCCTGCTCGGGCTTTCCTTCCCCAATTTCTGGCTGGCGCTGATGATGGTACTACTGTTCTCGATCACGCTTGGCTGGTTGCCACCAAGCGGCATGGTCGGGATAGCCAGCTATGTCATGCCCGCTCTGACCATGGGCGTCATCCTGACGGCCACGAACGTGCGTCTGGTGCGCACCGCCATGCTGGAAACGCTGCAGTCGCAGTATATCATGGTCGCACGCGCCAAGGGCCTCAGCGAGAGCAAGGTGCTCTACAAACATGCCCTGCGAAACTGCGCCATTCCGCTGATCACCTATTTCGGCATCCAGTTCGGTGGATTGCTCGGCGGCATCGTCGTCATCGAGCGGGTCTTCAATTGGCCCGGCCTCGGCACGCTGGCCTTCGACGCCGTCGCCGCCCGCGACTATCCGCTGCTGCAGGGCGTCATCACTGTGCTGGCCTTGTTCATCGTCGGCGTAAACCTGCTGGTCGATATCGCCTACGGGCTTGTCGACCCCCGTATCCGCACGGAGTAACCGCCCATGGCCGCCACGACCTCAAGCCGTTCGCGATTCTACAGCTTCGAATTTATCGTCGGAGCTTTGCTGACCGTCGTTATCTGCCTTGCCGCCATATTCTCGGATGTCATTTTTCCGGGTGGAGCCGAGAAGATCGATCTGATGGCCCGGCTTGCAAGACCCTTTGCCAGCCTCGCACACCCGTTCGGAACGGATCCGCTCGGGCGCGATGTGCTTGCCCGCGTCATCGCCGGCGGCAGAATATCGCTGCTGGTCGGCCTCACCTCCGTCGTCGGCGGCGTGGTTCTTGGCGTATTGGTGGGTCTGGCAGCGGGCTACTATCGCGGCATCTGGGATGTGCTCCTGATGCGCTTCGCCGACATTCAGCTTGCGATGCCCTTCATTCTGCTGGCAATCACCTTCATCGCTATCGTCGGCGGCAGCCTCACCAATACCATCATCCTTCTGATCGTGTCGCAGTGGGTGCAATATGCCCGTCTTGTCCGCGGGTCGGTGCTGACCCTGCGCGAACGGGAATTCATTCTCTCCGCTCGCGCCATCGGCGTTAGGGATTGGCGTATCATCTTCCAGCATCTGCTGCCGAACTTGGTCGGCCCGGTCATCGTGTTGATGACGCTGAATATCGCCAACAACATCCTTCTCGAAAGCAGCCTCACCTTCCTCGGCCTCGGCGTCGACCCCACGATCCCCAGCTGGGGCGGCATGCTGGCCGACGGACGCACCTATCTGCAGACCGCTTGGTGGGTCAGCCTCTTCCCCGGCCTCGCCATCCTGCTGACTGTGCTCGGCCTCAATCTCCTGGGTGACTGGCTGCGCGACAGCCTCGACCCCACAGGCAGAACGACAAGGTAAGACATCATGACCATGATTTTCGAAAGAAGCTTCGAGCGGACGCTTTCGCAACTCGTCTCGGGTGCCGAGGTTGGCCAGAAGTTCGAGGCGTGGACCTTCGACGACAGGCAGAGCCGCCAGGATGCGGAGCGCAAGCTCCGGGAAAAGGGCGTGCAAGCCCGCATCCGCAGCGCTTACAAACCGCTCCTCTATGCCTTTCTCGAGGAGATCGATCTGAACGGCGTGGAAGCAATCGAGATCCACTATCCGGTGCATGCGAATGCGCCCGCCAACCGTTTCCGGTTGGAAGCCTATCCGCTTGCGGCGATGGTTGGAAATCGCGCGATCACCTTCGTTGCCAGAGCCGACAGTGATTTCCATTACGACATTCTGTTGAAGAGCAATTCGCACGGCGAACGTAGAGTCAAAGTATTGGTGCCCAATCGCGTCCACATCGACGCAGCCGGCGAAACGAATGTTTCGCCAACGGGCTGGCTGGTCCGGGACGGCAACGCAGATGGAGAACGGCTGATCACGGACTACGAGCAGCTTTTCGAAGAGACCATCGCTGCGATCACTCAGTTCGACTGGGGTGCGACGGAACCCTACTTCGAGGAGCTCAATATCCGCGTCGCGCTGCCTGCCGTGGACGAGACGCTGCCTGTAGGCGACGAAGTCATGAGCCTTAGAGAGGCGCTGCACGAGGACTTCTATTTCTCGCTACTCGAATTCTTCCAGAGAAAATCCGGCCGACCGCTCGGCGATCGCGGCCTGAAACCGGGGCAGATCGTTCCGCAGATCCTGCTATCCTCCGGCGAGATCTCCGCCCGAGTGGAAACGCAAGCATTGACCTCGGGTTACTGGGACGGTGCGGAGCAGAAAATCGAGACAGCGGCAGAGCCTTTGGCCGTACGGCAGATCGAAGCCGTGCTGGAAGAGATCGGCGGTGAAGCGTTTGAAGCCGTTACCCGCTCCGGCCGTGCGGTCAGAGCCCGCTATATCAAGGGCCGCGACGCGGCAGTGATGATCAGCGGCGGCCAGCATGCCAATGAGACGACCGGCGGCGCGGGCGCGCTGCGTGCCGCAAAGCGGCTCGTAGCGATCGAAGGTGCACATTTCACGATCTCGCCGCTTGAAAATCCCGACGGCTATGCGTTGCACCAGCGCCTGCGCAAGGACAACCCGCGTCACATGTATCATGCCGCGCGTTATACCGCGCTCGGCGACGACCTCGAATATCGCACCGAGGGGAATGCCGGCCCCTATCTCTACGAAAAGAAAATTCGCTTTCAGGCGGAAGAGCTGAGCGGCGCGCAGCTGCACGTCAATCTGCACGGCTATCCTGCCCATGAATGGACCCGTCCGCTTTCCGGCTACGTGCCGCGGAACTTCGCCATGTGGACATTGCCTAAGGGCTTTTTCCTGATCGCACGCTATCATTCCGGCTGGGCAGCGCAGGCTGAGCAGCTCCTGGATAGAGTTACCAGACATCTGGGTGCCATTCCCGGACTGCTGGATTACAACGACAGGCAGATCGCTCTCTACGAAATCCATGCCGGCGAAACCGGCTTCCGGATCATCAACGGCTTCCCATGCCTTGCAGACATCGACGATCGCCATGCGGTGCCGGTGACGCTGATCACGGAGTATCCTGACGAGACCATTTACGGCGCCGAGTTCGTCGCCGGACACACCGCGCAGATGGAAACGGTCCTCTCGGCATACGGCGCATGGCAGGACATCACGGCTTCGAGCTGAGCGGAACGGACTTCAGTCGCAGCATATCGAGAAGTGCGACCATCGCACTCGACGTGTAGGCGTCCTTCCGACGGACGAACAGCGTGTCCACGAGCGATCGTTCCGGCGGGAGTTCGTGGACCGCGACCCTGCCCTCTTGCCACGCCGAAGCGACGATACCCTTTGGAAGCAGGGCAATGCCGACGCCTGCCGACACGCAACTTATGATCGCATCGAGCGAGCCGAACTCCAACGGCTTCGCAGTGACGATACCCATCTCCGCCAGAAGCGTTTCCAGTCGCTGACGATAGGAGCAACCGATCTGGAAGACGATGGTTCTGAGGTCGGCTATTCCTGCCAGTTCTTTCATTGAGCGGACGGAGCGGGAGGTAATGAGGACGAGTTCCTCCTGAAATATGACTTCCTGCTCCAGCTCCGGATGGCTGATCGGGCCTGCCACGAAGGCGCCCTCAAGCTTGCATTCAAGCACCTCGTCAAGAAGCTTCCGCGTGGTACCCGTTGTCACCACGAGGCGGACCTCCGGGTAAGCTTTGGCAAACTGGCTGAGAATCGGGGACAACCTCAAGGCGGTCGTGGTCTCCAAGCCGCCTACAAGCAGGGCACCGCTCGGTGAGCCATCGTCCCTGGCGGCGTTTCGGACGTCGGATAGAAGTTTGGTAATGCGGCCAACGAAGGGCAGCATGCGCTGCCCGGCCGGTGTGGTCGACACGCCACGAGCGTGCCGTTGAAAGAGGCTGACACCCAATTCCTTTTCCAGCAGCCGTATGCGCGCCGTCACATTCGACTGAACGGTATGCAGCTCTTGAGCCGCCCGGTTCATGCTACCATGGCGGGACACGGCTTCGAACACTCTAAGATCGGATACGTCCATACATCACCTATCTCTAGACTAGATAGCTATTCTCATAATAAATCAATTTTCATGATATACGCCGAGGGTTACGATCTCAAGCAGTGATAGTTGAGAGAGTTCCCATGACCGACACCGCCGCACATGACCGCGATGGAAAACATGCGACAGCAAGGATTGCCTGGCGCGCCGCGCTATCGGCATTCTGTGCCAACCTGATCGGCATAGGACTGGCGCGCTTTGCCTATACGCCGCTCCTCCCGGCAATCGTTGACGCGCACTGGTTCGATCCATCCGCAGCGGCCTATCTCGGTGCAGCAAATCTTTCCGGCTATCTGGCAGGCGCACTACTTCGGCGCCCCATCACGGCACACATCTCCACCCTCTACACACTTCGAGCCATGATGCTTGCAGCGACGGCAGCCTTCTTTGCCTGCGCCTTCCCTATCGGATTCACATGGTTTTTTGCATGGCGCTTTGCCGCTGGCTTTTCGGGTGGCGCTTTGATGGTGCTGGCGGCGCCGACGGTATTGCCGCTCATCGCGCCAGCCCGCAGAGGGCTTGCAGGAGGTGTCATCTTCATGGGTATCGGTACGGGCGTCGCACTGTCGGGCACGATGGTTCCGCTGTTGCTGCAGGAGAGTCTGCGCGAAACATGGCTCGGCCTCGGCGCGCTCTCGTTGCTGTTGAGCGTGATTGCCTGGGTCGGTTGGCCCCGGGATAGCGCAGCATCGCCAACGCAAACCCAGCACAGCGCTCATGCGCCGGCACGCGGTACGCTCCGCGCGCTCTACGTCGAGTATGCGCTAAATGCCGCCGGTTGGGTTCCCCACATGCTCTTTCTTGTCGACTTTGTCGCCCGCGGCATGGGAAAGGGACTGCAGGTAGGGGCGGAATATTGGGTTCTATTCGGCATCGGCGCAACGCTTGGCCCAATCCTCGCCGGTCACCTCGCAGATCGCACCGGCTTCGGGGCTGCGATGCGGTTTGCTTTCCTGCTGGAAGCAGTTGCCGTTGCCGTTCCCGCCTTCGATCTTGGCCAGGCATGGCTGATAGCCTCGAGCCTCATGGTTGGCGCCTTCGTCACGGGAACCGCGCCTTTGATGCTGGGACGCATTGCGGAGCTCCTGCCGCACCACCCGGCCCAGCAAAAAGCCGCATGGAGCACGGCGACTGCATTCTTCGCTTTGTTTCAGGCTGCGGCCGCCTACGGACTTTCCTTCATTTTTGGCCGAACTGGTGGAAATTATCACTTGCTGTTTCTCTGCGGGGCGGTTGCGATGCTGCTTGCATTGGCAATAGATTTAGCAGCACCGGTTTTCTTCCGTACTCCGCAACCGCAACATAAGGAATAGAAGATCGTAAACCTATATTTTGAGGCTGAGAGCGGTGGCGGGATATCAGGCGCACCTATCCGATCTGAGGAAATTTCGGTGAGGTCGCCTGCCGAATATCTACCGCGACATCTGCACATGCAGTCTATGCATTTTCATGCTTTTAATGTTTGGTATTCAATGTCGATATACGCCATTAACGGCGTCAACATTATCTGCCTTTATCCATTTCTCCATAAGTGCCTCAATATCTAATGCAGCTATAAGGCTCCCGTCGCCAACACCTTTATGGCTATGTTGAGTGTCAACGTGTCGGAATTGCATCTAGTTTAGGTGTATTTCTATGCTGTCGTTTAGTTCCCTACACAGGTTATTTGATACCATGTGCGCATCCTCATCAGATTTTATCTGCCTTGAAGCTCTGGGGGTTCACGCCAGGTCTTGTCTGCTTTCCCAAGGTGAAAGTCGATATCTCGATCAAGTGATATCCGCGCACCCACTTGAGACAATGAGGTAGCTGCGGCCGGGCTCGCGCCAGCAAAAATATAAAGCCCGCACGAGGCGGGCTTTATTATTATTCTGCAGCGGCATCCGCTTTTGACTTGCGGCCGCGTTTCGGCTTGGCTGCCTCGGTACTTGCAGCTGCCGGAGCAACTTTTGCCTTTGCCACCTTCGGCGGGGCCTTGCTTGCTGCCGGCTTTGCAGCGGCCGCCTTTGTTGCTGCTGGTTTTGTTGCGGCTGGTTTTGCGGCCGTCGTCTTTGCCGGGGCAACCTTGGTCACAGCCGGCTTTGCCTTCGTCTTGGAGGCAACCACGTCACCACCGGACTTTGCGGCGTTCAGCAATGCGACACGGCGGCGGCGATTTTGCTCAAGCGCCTGCTGGAAGCCTACGTCCTTTTCTGCATGATACGCCAGATCTTCAAGAAATTCCGCCACATCCTTGACGGTTTCGACGACGATATAGCTCAACCCTTGACCGGCATTGATCGAGTCACGCCCAACAGTGACACCGTAGCCACCCGGAACGCGCTGGAACCAGGTGGAACGCCACTTCTTGAAGCCAGCGGCGTCTCGTGCGTACTCTTCCAGATATGCTTTCTGCTCTTCTACTCTCGCACGAAAAGTATCGACTACATTCCGTGCACCAGCCTTAGGCTTATCAGCCTTCTTCGAAGACCATTTCTCCAGAAAGTTTGCCATTGTCTGTTTCTCTTCAGGTTTGCGTTGTGTCCAAGTGGCCGTTTTTTCGGGTCAGCGATAACGGGGTTGTTCCACATGGATAGCCGCATAAATGTATAAGATAAGTATATAATGGCAATATCATCCGTAATCATCGCCTACGGACATGGTTTGACACCGCCGTGATCCCCTGTCGCCCACCTCGATAGCATGCGAATCTTGCCTGCCTTCCCACCGAGATATCTGGCCGGTTTGATGACGACGGATGCGGCGGCCAGCCAATGCTGCGACGCAATATCTCCGCTTTATCTTCGTCTACTCCACGCGGCGCCTATAGCGATTGAAGAGCTGAAGTAGACTTCGGTTTGGGTGTCATTGGCGCCTATATTCCGGGAGCTCGTGACAATTCCTCAAAACGATATCGGGAGCCGAGAGAATATCTCCCGGCTCCCGATATCATGCTTTTCTTACAAGGGTGGCGATTGCGTTACGTCTATGCGGCCTTCACCAACTCGCCATGCGGATCCAGCACGAACTTCGTCGCAGCACCCTGGTCGAAGCTCTCGTAGCCTTGCGCAGCATCCTCGAGCGAGATGATCTTGGCATTGACGATATCGGCAATCGGCAACCTGTCGTGCAGGATCGCCTGCATAAGCTGCCTGTTGTACTTGATCACCGGTGTCTGGCCCGTGTGGAAGGATTGAGCCTTCGCCCAACCAAGGCCGAAGCGCAACGACAAGCTGCCATGCTTGGCGGCATTATCCACTGCGCCTGGGTCCTCAGTAACATAGAGGCCCGGAATACCGATTGATCCCGCTGCACGCGTGATCTCCATCATCTGATTGAGGACGATAGCCGGCTGTTCGCCGCCGGAATGCCCTCTTGCCTCGAAGCCGACAGCATCGATTGCACTATCCACTTCATTGGTGCCGACGACCTCTGCGATCATCTCTCCGAGGCGGTCGCTCTTGGAAAGATCGATCGGTTCGAAGCCAACCTTTGCCGCGTGCGCCAGGCGATCCTTGTTGAAGTCGCCGATCATGACGACGGCAGCACCCAGGATACGAGCGGATGCAGCCGCAGCTAGACCGACAGGACCGGCACCTGCGACATAAACCGTCGATCCCACGCCGACGCCCGCACGAACCGCGCCGTGAAAGCCGGTCGGCAAGATATCGGACAGCATGGTGAGATCGCGGATCTTCGCCATTGCCTTATCGCGATCCGGGAATTTCAGCAGGTTGAAGTCCGCATAGGGCACCATGACGTAACGTGCCTGGCCGCCAATCCAGCCGCCCATATCGACATAGCCATAGGCACCGCCGGCGCGCGACGGATTAACCGTCAGGCAGACGCCGGTATCCTGCGATTTGCAGCAGCGGCAGCGGCCGCAAGCTACGTTGAATGGAACCGAAACGATATCGCCGATGTCGAGCATTTCGACGTCGAGACCTTTTTCGATGACCTGCCCGGTGATCTCGTGACCAAGCACCAGACCGGGCATGGCCGTCGTGCGGCCGCGCACCATGTGCTGATCGGAGCCGCAGATATTCGTGGAGATCACCTTCAGGATCACGCCGTGCTCGATGCGCCGGCCGTCCGGTGCTTCCAGTTTCGGGTCATCAATATTGCGGACCTCGACCTTGCCGGGCCGCAAATAGACAACGCCTCTGTTCCCAGTCATGCCATCTCCTCCTTGGTTTAACGCTGATCTTCATTATGAGCGCCCGGAAGCGCTTCCGATCGGCCCGCTCCTCAACGGGCTGAACAGCAGCAAACAGCCACGGATATCGCCACTTCAGCGGTATCCCCAACCGACACAGATATGGCCGACCGGACGAGAGACAAGAGGTGAATGGGGCGATCCAAAGAGCCTTCCATCCGCCTTCAGATCACCCGCCGCGATCAGTCAGGCCTGCTGTCCAAGGCTAGTTCATGCTCGTCAAACCTGTCCATCGACACGCGGTCTGATGCACTCTCGCGCGAAAGGAGCCGATTGGCGACCTCTCCCGCACCCTGCCATCAAAAGACATTTCGATGGCACCCTGAACATGGCTAGAAGATCATGCCTCGGGGTAAGGCGCGCGCAGGAAAGCGACATCAGCGCCTTGCAAGGCGACATGAGGCGCTTTCATTCCGAAGCTCCGGCAATGCGGAGCACACTTCGACTTACGGCTATTTGTTTGCCTTGCTTTCAAGGCCGGTACGAATTTCAAAATGGTTCCACTTCCTGCGGGCTGTCGACGGCAGGACAGCCCGTAGAAAGTGCCAATGCGATCAACTATTTGATAGCGGCTTCTTCAGACGACTGGATCCAGATCGCGACATCAACCGGCGCCACACTTCTGCTACCGACAAGGAACGTCGCATCTGCAGCGGCAGGCGCACTCACCGCTGCACTGCCGTAATTGAAAGCGAAATGCAGCTTACCGCGTCGGGCAAGACGCAGGTCGCCGAGATCGGCCAGGCTGCCGACATTCGCCCATGTCAGCGTGTCTTCCATCAGCTTCAGCAGGAACTCTTCGCGCGGAAGCGTTGCGCAGTAGCGCGCTTTTTCATTGCCGATCAGCGCCGGTGCATCGGGGCGGTAATCCCCCTGGAACGTTGCAAGCACAGCCTCCGTCGTTCGGATCGTTTCCCGCCATCCTGTGGTCTGGTGGCTGGTATTGCCGTAAAGCACCGTCTCAGCCTGAAACGCCGGTAGGGACTCGACGCGCGTCACCCGGAAGTCGAGAAGATCACCAAGAACACCCGGCGGCAAATCGCCCGGAATATGCATATCGCGGGTCTTGCTGCCGCTGCGCGGACCGAACAGAACCTTCGCGCCCGATGCCTTGAGCCGCGCAATGAAGTCTGCATCGGGAATAACGAGATCCGGCGCCAGTACGAGTTTGTATCCGGCGAGATCGGAATGCTGCCCGATGAAATCGATATCGACCCCGAGACGCGAGACGGCGGAATACCAATCAAGCGCAATCGCGGAAGCGGCATAGTCGCGTCCCTGCGGCAGTGCACGGGTCGCAAAACGCGAGTCATAATCAAGCAGCAGCGCCACCGAAGCCTTGCCGCGCTCTTCGCCCTTCGGCAGCAGCTTCATCTCCTTGATGACCTCAGCCACTTCCTTGTAGCCTTGGTCCTCTTCGCTGTTGGGCAGCAGAAGGCCGGCGTGGAATTGCTCCTGAGCAAAAGGCGCCTGACGCCAGCGGAAATAGGACACCATGTCGACGCCGTGGGCATAGGCAAGCCAGGTCCACAGCCGTACCATGCCATCGGCAGGCGACTGATTATGCGAGGCCCAGTTCACCGGTCCCGGCTGTTGTTCCATTACCCAAACGCGACCGCGGCCGACGGCACGATAAAGATCGTGGTTGAAGGCCGGCTGATCGGGATCGCCGACGCGCAGATAGCGCTGCTTTTCTTCAGCGCTCAGACGGCCATTGATAAGCCCGCCCATGGGATAGACATCCCACGAAGCGATATCGATGTCTTCGCCGACCTTGTAGTGATCGAAGTCGGTATTTTGCGACATGAAGTTATGCGTCACAGGCCGGCCGGGCGAATGGCGTCGAATGATATCGACCTGCGCCTTGTTAAAGGTCTGAACCTCATCGGAGGCGAAGCGGAAGTAATCGACAAGATGCGTCGGCGTGGGCTCTTCGACGAGATTGTTGGGCAGATCCACTTCGTCGAAGCTATTGTAGTGCATGCTCCAGAAGGTGGTGCCCCAAGCCCGGTTCAGCTCCCCGATGGTGCCATATCGAGCGGCAAGCCATCCGCGGAAGGCGTGGAGCGCTCCTCTGGAATAGCTATGGATCGTATCGTGATCGCCATACTCA
>NZ_JAELTU010000773.1 GCF_016429015.1 Rhizobium sp. ASV20 | reverse complement strand
CTTGGGTTCCCTCTGGGTATCACCCTAGTGGTGGCCTTCTGGGCCTTGGGCAAGAAATTTCCAGCGAATGCTGCACTACGCAAAGCGCACCCGGTAGTGCTTCTATTTGGTGGCATTCTTTGGGCTCCATACAATCTAAGTTTCATTTGGCCTGCTGTTCCAGTTGCGGCTTGGTCTTGGATCTACATGCGCAATCGCTTCTTAGGGTGGTGGTCGAAGGTTGGTGGTATTTTCATCGGGTTTGGGAAGAATTCAATCATGCTAACCGATCGTGCTATAGTACAACTTTGTATTGTCGGCCGCCTTCTCCTGCGGCATCGCCATTTCCGCCCTAATTCAATTCTTCGCATTTGCGTATCAAGGCAAGACTGTAAGCTGGTGGGGCAACAGCATCGTTG
>NZ_JAELTU010000772.1 GCF_016429015.1 Rhizobium sp. ASV20 | reverse complement strand
CTCACGTAGTGGTGAAAGGAACAGGCCCGGCTAGAATGTCGTAACCATTTTTTGCCAACAGGTATGCATTGTATGTGCCAGCAGTGAGGTCGATATCGGCAGAGCGAATAGTGCCGCTTGCTTTAGGCGCATACCAGTACGTCGTGTAGCTTTTTTGGTCGTTGGTGGGAGATTTGCCAGGAGCGTAGACGGCGATCCAATTGGTAGCGGCTGGGTCGTTTGTTGCATATCCAAAGGTCACTTCATCATTTTGGTTTGGGATGGCTAGGTACGACTTGTCATTGATGTTCACGCGAACGGGACCGTCAACAACGTCGTACTTGTTCTGGGCGAGATTCCAGGCCTCGTAGTCACCAGAGTTTAGCTTGATTGGGTCGACAAAGGTGGTACCCGAGGAC
>NZ_JAELTU010000771.1 GCF_016429015.1 Rhizobium sp. ASV20 | reverse complement strand
AGATCAAGAATTGAAGTCTGGGAAATATTATGCCTAAGCAAAGAGTGACTCTGAAGTGGTAGATGTGAGTTGTTCCTGCGAACAAGGTGAACCGGGGGGCGTGGATAATAGCGGCCACCCTAGTAACCTCCACTTAGTGGAGGAGGGGTGTGCAATGAATTTAACGCCACAAATTCACACGGCCTCTCAAGAATGGTTACCCTGCCCCTTCTCAGCAAGCTACGTCAATTAGGACTGAGATGGATGACAAGTGACGCGCAGGAGAAGTTTTAATTAAATGGTAAAGACGCGGAAAAAAATTCAGTTGAATCCAAGGTAAGACTATTCATCCGTGTTCATTCCCTGAAAGGTCATCACCGAAAGCTCTGGCTCTACTTCATCTGGCTCCCCTTCAAACC
>NZ_JAELTU010000770.1 GCF_016429015.1 Rhizobium sp. ASV20 | reverse complement strand
ATCTTACCCTTAACACCCGGGTCCTTTAAGAATATAGCCTACTATAATAAGATTATTATAGGCGGAGAATTAGTTAAAAAGTCGTAAACTATAGTAATAATAACCTCGGTGCGGAGATACTATTTCTACGCCGTCGGACTAAGCGATAATACGTGGTAGGCGACTATCTTTAGTAGTAGTAGGAGCCTAGATAAGGCGAACCTAATTATTTATAAAGTAGAAGCTATTTTTATATATTTATTATTAAATAGTAGACTTTAGGGCTTATAGTATATACGCCTTTTAAACTAAGCCACGAGTTATTGTTATAGGGTCGGACTTTTAGAATGATCTGGCTCCCGGAATGCATGCCTGGGTGCCTCGCCGGACTCTTATAATAGCCCGAGGTAGTACTTATC
>NZ_JAELTU010000769.1 GCF_016429015.1 Rhizobium sp. ASV20 | reverse complement strand
CCCCCCCCCCCCCCCCCCCCCCCCCCCCCCCCCCCCCCACAATGACACCGCCACCACCGAGATCTACACTCCAAGAATTTCGTCGGCAGCGTCAGATGTGTATAAGAGACAGTCGCAAGCCCAAGCCCACACCCCGCGAGGACGCCAAACACACAAAGGTCTGCTCCAGCGACGACGCCTGCGAGCGGCACCCGTCTGCCAACAATACGAAACATATTCCACCGAGGCGCTTCAGAGTCGCCCCAAGCAGAGAGATCGCCTTCTAGGACAACCAACTCGCGCCTTGGCTTCCGCGACCGTATGGTGTCTCCAGGACCTTACTCCCAGCAGACACTTTCAAAGCCCTCAGTGCCACGGCTGCTTCAGAAAAACTCAATGTCGGCTCTATCAAACAA
>NZ_JAELTU010000768.1 GCF_016429015.1 Rhizobium sp. ASV20 | reverse complement strand
CTGCTACGGAGCGTCTTGTGCTGGTGGATCACGACAATTGACGCGGTAGCGCCCACTCACTCCTACCTAGCGACACCCATCACTGTCAGTCACTAACAAGTCGCCCATTGCAAGTGCTGTTTTGTCGGGTCTGTGCGGGCGCGTCTTGACGCGTGCGGGCATTTTAACGTCTTTGCTACTGTGTTGCTGGCTACTGCAAGATTCACGGTTTCACATGGGCGGGAGCGAAAGAAAACTGTGTGATCTCAAGACGTCAGTCCGTTGCATTCCCGCAGCTTCTTCCAGCTGTCAAATAGTGCTTAATATACATCCCAACTGTAAAGCAAGTTCTCATAGTAACGCCATGATTAACCCCCCAAAAATCCATGTTTCCTTCGTATCAAAGCAAAGTCATAATC
>NZ_JAELTU010000767.1 GCF_016429015.1 Rhizobium sp. ASV20 | reverse complement strand
AACCTAGTGTGAATAGTTGCTGGCGGCGAGACATTGATGCCGATCGAAGCCACTCTCGCTTCACAAGAAATAGCGCATCTTATATGCGGGTATCGACCGTAGGTAATAGTATATACATCCTCAAGGGCAGGTGTATACTCTACAGTAATGATCCTCTATGCTATCTAGGGCTCTTTGCTCGACGATACGGACGACACAAGGTCAATAGCCTCAACGGAGCTTAAACCAAACCATAGACTTACTGTTGAGGCTTCTCACGAGCTACGGAGAAGATCAGTAGCAGGAGGCAGAGAGGGTTTGGATCACATATAAGTGCCAGTTGGCGGGCTTGAGAGGAAGTTATAGATCTAACCTATTTCATCCATTCTCTGCGTAACGCTTTGTCCATCACTCTCTAC
>NZ_JAELTU010000766.1 GCF_016429015.1 Rhizobium sp. ASV20 | reverse complement strand
CTACCCACGAGACAATTGCGCATCCAATACCGAGTAAGCAGATCTGAAGGGTGTTAATACTGACTAACTGAGACATGCAGCCATCAAAGAAGCAGCAACTTACAAGATAGAGATATATTGTCATCATCCCAGGATTGCAGAAGAAGCCATAATACAAAGCAGGGACGTAGCTGCCAACAATCAACGCAACGATTCCGGTATAATCAAGCTTGGTCCCCCACTTGGCAACTGCCTCACTATGATCGACGAGCGTATGAAACGTCGCGCTCATGCCCAGACAGAGAATCGCACCTCCAAAGAAGCACCCAAAGACGAACACGTCCGATGACGTAGCCGAGTCGTACCGCGGGTGAATAACGCAGTAGAGATACGCAGAAAATGAAATGGCCACTATTGCGC
>NZ_JAELTU010000765.1 GCF_016429015.1 Rhizobium sp. ASV20 | reverse complement strand
GTGCATACGAGTACGCCGTGTCTCTCCAGGCCTCCTCAGTACTGCCAATGTGCCAATTTGGGCTAAAAACCCCCCAGACTACGAGTACGAGTATGTACTCATAGCGCCTCTACGGCTATGTCTCTGAGTATGTACATAATTAACCCCCCCAACTCGGGGGGGGCGCACACGCATCACCACCACAACCCGGCGCTGTGCGGCAAGTACCATGCCTAGTGCCGTAACAGTGGGCCTATGCCTAAAAGCCGCACCCCGAAATACCTGAGGTAAGGTTACTGTCCACTGTATCAGACATCCGCAACGGTACTAGTAGGCCTTTCCTTAGTGGCGGGTCCCCACGCTACACGCATTCTTGCACGCTAGTCGAATCAGTTCAGTGCCTCTACTACTACCTTATTA
>NZ_JAELTU010000764.1 GCF_016429015.1 Rhizobium sp. ASV20 | reverse complement strand
CATCAAAGTGCACAAGGTTATCGCCCTCTCTCAATGCCCTGGTCTCCGTGAAGAGATAGGTGTATGCTTTACTGTGTATTCATCTTTCCTCTTAGAGCTTTAGCTAATCAGATGGTTCAGGAAGACGAATCCGGAGTTTATGAACTGTCAGCATATTCAGTCGAGGCTGTTTCAAGAATGGTACTCTACATGTACACAGGCGACTTTTCTAGCAATCTCATGGATAACGACGAAGACATCGTACAAGAATTCGTGATACACGCTCAGTTAGTAGCCCTGGCTGACGAGTATGGCATGTCATCGCTATCGAATTACGCAGAGAACTGTTTCCTGGATGCGTTGGAGGCAAGAAATGACAGTTATACTATAGCGCTCGGATGCATCCCCCAAGTATATGCA
>NZ_JAELTU010000080.1 GCF_016429015.1 Rhizobium sp. ASV20 | reverse complement strand
GTGTAGTGCACGGGCAACGTGATGCCGGCTGCTGAAATCGACGCAAAGGTTGGAAATCTGAACAAGCGGGGCAGTGTCAGCCATGTTGCGGTTCCATCTGCTGCTCGCGCAGTTTGCGCAGGACGCTGCGATCGACAGTGATGAGATGCCGTGCGGCACCTTCGAGCACCACACAGCTCAAAACACCCGTTGCATAGATTCCCGTGTCGACATTGATGCGATTGGGCAAGCTTTCAACCGAGGCGCCCGAGGTATGGCCATGCACCACGACCTTCCCAAAGTCCGCCATCGACGTCAGAAATGGGTCGCGGATCCAAGTCAGGTCTTCCTTGCGCTGGTTCGTCAGACTGCGATCAGGATTGACGCCGGCATGGGCGAAAAAGTAGCCGCCCTGCTGGTGGGATAGTGGCAGTCCGGCGATGAAATCCCTGTGATGATGCGGCATGCGGGCGAGCAGCGCCAATCGCAGGATCTCGGCCGCCACCGGATCGGCCATCGCGCGCAGGATCTCTTCGGGAGCAAAGCCATAGGATGCCAGGGTCTCAAGGCCGCCCTTGCGGCCCCAGAGAGGCAGGATGGCTGCGTCGGTCAGGAATTCATTGAGCCAGGCATCGTGATTGCCACTGATGCAGACGATGCCCATCGTATCGTCCGCGGCGCTCTGCTGGGCAGCGACCTGCTCGATGACCGACCTGGAATGCGGCCCACGATCGATGAGATCGCCCAGGTAGACGATGATTGCGCGTTCGACGGGATGTTTCGCACGATCGGCGTCGATGGCGGCCTGCATGGCCAGCAAGTGATCGAGATGGCCGTGGATATCGCCGACGGCATAGATGCGTATATTCTTGGTGTCGGCCGGCGGTACATCGCGAAAGTGGCTCCAGCTGCCGCTGCTGATATCGATCGGGAGGGGCTGCCGCATGGAAGGGTTGGTCACTAAATTCGTCCTGCTGGGTCGGGAATACCGCGGGCAGGCGCCGAAGCGCCCGCCCGCGCGATCTCTTTAGTTCTTGATGGTGAAATGACCGGGCGTGAAATCCATTGCGAACATGGCGGACGGTGCCCATTCGATATTGGCCTTCTTGCCGTAGAGAATGGCGTTCTGGTGCAGCACGATCATGCCTGGATCCTCGTTCTCGATGATGTCGAGTGCGCGGGAGAAGGCCTTCTTGACTTCGACACGATCTGTCGAGGTGTTGAGCACGTTGCAGAGGCGGTCAAACTCGTCGTTCTGCCACATGCCAGCCTTCGGATTTGTCTTGGAGTTGTAGACGCCGTTCGGGCAGTTGTTGGCGAGAAGCGCCGCCGGGAAGGCGAAATAGGCCGTGTTCGAGAGATCCTGCATCATGCGGTCGGGGCTCGGATCATTGGGATTGTCGATCACCGAGAAGTCGATATTGAAGCCGATGGCCCGCAGGTTCTCAAGATTGTACTGTGCGATGGTCAGTTCGTTCGGATAATAGTTATTGTGCACGCGGTAGGTGATCGGCTCGCCCTTGTAGCCGGCCTCGGCCAGCAGCCGCTTCGCGAGTTCCGGATCATAGCTTGAGGTCTGGTGATCGGTGGCAAAGAGATCGCCGAATAGCGGATGCTGGAACCCCTGCGGGACTGCGGTGCGACCGCCCCAGAGCGCATCGACAATGGTCTTTCGGTCGATGGCGTGGCTGAGCGCCTGACGTATCTTGACGTTCTTGAGCGGGCCATTGTTTTCGTCCAGCGCGATGAAGCGAACATTTGCGACCGGGCCGCCGACGACTTTGAAATCGGGCGATCCCTCGATCATCGCTACCTGATCGGAGCCGACATCGGATATGATGTCGTATTCACCCGACATTAGCCCGTTCACGCGGCTGGCGGCTTCCGGCACGACAAGGATATTGAGCTTATCGATCGGAGGCTTGCCGCCCCAGTAGTCGCCGTTCGCGACCATGTGAACAGCCGAGCCGGGCTCCAGGCTTTGGACCTTGTACGGGCCGGTTGCGATCGGTTTGGCCGCCCAGGCGTTCCAGCTCGCAGCCTCCATGAAGCCACGCGTGGAGATGATGCCGGCATAATTGACGCGGGCGAGCCGGGCTTCCGTATCAAGCGTCGCCTTTTTCATGACGATGCGGACGGTAAGGTCATCGACGGCTTCGACGTGATCGAGCAATGGCCATTCGGAGGCACGGCTGGCGGCAACGGTCGCCGGCGGTACGATGCCCTTGCTGCCGTCGGCGCGAATGAAGGTGGCTTCCCCCTTGTCGCGAGCCGCGGTCTGCGCCGGCAGCAAGCCGAAGCGCTCGTCGGAGAAGGAGAAGGCAACATCCTTGGCGGTCATGATATCGCCATTGTGGAACTTGACATTCGGACGCAGCTTGAATTCGAGCGTCTTGTCGTCGATCCACTTCCATGCGGTGGCCAGCCCCGGCTTGAACGCGAGATTAGGGTCTTGCAGATCAAGGGCGATAAGCTGTTCGAATACCGAATTCTGGAATTTGCGCGCTGCTGTGCCGTTGTTCTCGTTGATGTCGATCGAGCCGGCCGTGCCCATGGACTGGACGGCAACGTTGATTGTTGTGTCGCGTGCCAATGCGGAGGAGGCGACGCCGAGGAATAGGCTGCTTAACAGAGCGGCCTGAGCGAATGTCTTCAAGGTCGTGTGCATTGTGGTCTCCGGTGAGGCCGCTTGCCCGCGGCATGGCTTCGCCGTGACCCGCCGAAGAGGATCTCGGCAGGCTGGCGCGATCGATGGACGCCGCAAGATCACCCGCAGCGCGATAGTTTGGTTCTAGAAACGGTTTACGTTACTTGGCCGGCGATACGACAAGATGTGTCGCACGGTCGACTGTCGCATTGGCCGGCGAGGCCCAGGCCTCGTCGACATAGCTGTGTGATCCAACGCGGCCAAAGCGCAGATGCGAGGTCTTCCCCTGAGCGGTGGCTGCAAATTCTTCAAGGACGGGAGCGGCCGCGGCTTCACCGTGCTCCAGAAGTTCATGCATCACGCGGCCGGTCATGGTGTCCGGCGCTGCGACGCCCAGCATATGCAGGCTCGTCGGCGCAAGATCGGCAATGCCGGTGCGGGTGGTGATGACCTGACCGCCGGCCTTGAGGCCTGCGCCATCGGCAATCAGCACGGCCGTCAGCTCGGTCAGATGCAGGCCGCCATGGGTGCCGCCGCCGACGTCGATCTTGTAATTGCCGACATCGCAGGCCGACGTGCCGGGTATTCCGAATTCATTCGGTTCGTTGTCGCCGGCAAGGTTGAGATAGAGATCGGGGGCGCGGTAATGCGCGGCACCAGTCAACTCCAGCGCCAACGTTCCCTCAATCGTTCCAAGTGGCGAGCCGGGCTCGATGGCGCGAGTGAAGCTTGCGCCGTACCAGTCCTGAGCGACGAGAGCATCAAATGCCGCCTGAAGGAGCCCCCGGTCATACCGACGCAACCACAGGCCCGGCGCTCGCCCGCGGCGGAATATGATGTCTATGTCATCGTCGAAGCGTGTGGCCGCACGAATGCCGGCCGCCTTGAAGGCATCGTCGAGATTGATGAAGCGCGATGATGTCGAGTGGCCGTGATCCGATGTGATGAAGATCGCGATGGTGTCGCGCTCCGCCTGATGCTCGCGCCAGTCGAGGAGAGTGCCGATCGCCGCATCGCATTGGCGCAGGCTTTCCAGCTGCCCTTCGGCGCCGAGGCCATGGAGATGGGACGCACTATCGACCTCCGTCAACCAGATGATCGAGGCGCTCGGCTTTCTGGCCGGCCAGATGGAATTGACAAAGATATCGACGGCCTTCGCCTCGGCGCCACGCTCGAAGCCGGTACTTGGGACCTTGTGACGCGCCGTGATATCTATGGCGAGATCATGCGGAAAGGCGAGCTGGGGATGGCGGACATTGAAACCCGCCTGACCGAGCTCGGCGCCTTTCCAATTGAGCGCGGTGAATGAGCCTTGGCCGCTTGACGTGACGACAGCGAAGGATTTGCCCGCTTTGGCAAGCGTTTCACTCAGATTGACCGTGCGCACCATGCCGCCGGCGTAGTGGGCCTCGCCGTAGCGCCAATCGTGAATGGTATCGGTGCCGGCAAGTCTGCTACCGCCGCTGCGGGCGTAGAAATCATTACCCAATACGCCGGTACTCTCGGGTTTCGCACCATTCGCGAGCGCCGACAGTGCGCCGCGTGTTTCGCTTGGAAACACGGTGCGATGGTCGCTGCTGACGACGCCCTTTTGCTTGAGGGCGTAAAGGTTCGGCATGGTGACGGCATTGATCTGGTCGGGCCTCAGCCCGTCGACGCCAAGAATGATGACGTGGGAGATGTCACTCATGGCCATGTGCCTCTACTGCAGGAAATGCATTTTCCGTCGCATCCGGGTAGAGCACGTTGGTGCCGGCTTCCGCGAGCAGGGCGGTAAAATGAGGTGCGAGCTGTTCGTCGGTGACGAATGTGCCGATGTCTCTGAAGGGAATTGATTGGTAGCGACCCGGCGCGCCGATCTTGGTGTGGTCGGCGACGTAGATCGCTTCGCGTGACTGGCTGACGATCTGCAGCTTGAGCCGCATGTTGTGGCGGGTTTCCTCGACAAGGCCGAAGCGCTCGTCGAGACCGTAAACACCAACGATGGAAAGATCGAAGCTGCAGTTTTCGATGGCATCGAAAACCTCGTCGCCCATCAGCATCTTGGCCGATGCGTTATATTCGCCGCCGGTGAAATGGACGCGGTGGCGCTGGCCTGCCTGCAACGCTTCACCGATGGCGGGCATATTGGTCATGACCGAAACCGTCGGGCCATCGCGCATCGCTTCCGCCACCGCCAGCACGGAGGAGCCGCCGGTCATGAATATCCATTGGTCGGCCTCGATGAGCGAGGCGACCTTGCGACCGATGGCCTGCTTCCCGGCCCGCTCCATCAACACGCGCTCTTCGAGCGGCGCCTTGCGATCGGAAGGGATCGCACCGCCATAGACGCGGCGCAGCGCGCCGTTGCGCTCAAGCGCCACCAGATCGCGGCGCACCGTCTCGGTGGAAACCCCGAAAGCCTCGGCCATCGCCGCGATCGACATGCCGTGGCCGCCGTTGACGAGACTGACGATATTTTGATGCCTGCCGGCTGCCGGAAGTTTCGACAAAGGCCTCTCCTTGTTTGTGGAGTGAGACTTAGCGGTTTGAGATTACAGTCGCGTGACGTTTGATTGAAGTTTGTGTCATAATATTCTACAGGCCACATTGTCACACGAACTACCACATTCGATAATCTGGCGAGCTATGGGGCTGAGGGGAGCGCCTTGCTCAGCATGACGCTGCGATAATTGGTATGGGACCATTGTTCATAGCCGATGAAGCGAAAGCCGAGGCGAGAATACCAATTGACCAGATGCGTGGCAGGCTCGGCCGTATCGAGCGCCAGTTCACCCGCGCCGCTCGCGATCGCTTGCTGTTCGGCAAAGTCGATGAGCTGACGGCCAAGCCCGTTCGCCTGCAGGCCGGGCTCGATACCGAATTGCGCGATGCTCGCGACTTCGGCCCGGTCGTACCAGTCGCAGCCTTTTGTCTGGCTCATCGTCTTGAACAGGATCGTGCCGCGGATGGTTCCGTCCATCACGCCAACGAAGCATTGTCCTTCAGCGATGCGTGAGGCGGTGACCTCATCGCTTTGATGTGTCGCCATAAATCGCAGTCCCATCCTGGCAAGGCCGCTATAGGCGCGATGAAGCAGTGCCGTCATCTCGCTTATGGAGTCGGTTTCCATCCAGGGGCGGATGGTGAAGCCGGAGAAGGTCGGATGTGTCATATGGAGTGCTCGAATGGCTGTCGTTAATCTGAATACGGAATAGATCCGGTCAGACGCTGAAGGTGGAAGAAGACTGTCGCGCCGAAGAGACAATCTCTCGCCGTTCAGCTTCCGCGCCGGTTCTACAGGATTGGGGGGCGTTCAAAATTACAGTTGCGTGAAATTTATTTGAACTTTGTGTGTTCAGTCAATCTGGGGGACATCGATCCATAAAGTACCACATTGAAGCGGATCAGGCTCTCGACGTTTTTGGATTTTGGCGCCAAGGTCCTGGGCGACACTACGGAGGCCACCACGGAGGACTGGCTTCGCGCGGACCTTCAATCATTTCGCCGAAATCGATTCCGCATTTCGAAATGATGCGTTAGAGACAAGCGCTGTCGAGTTGGTGGCATGGCTCGCGTGGGATGTTTGCTCGCGCTGGCTAGATCGTATCTTGGAGTTTTGCGGGTCCATATGTCCATGAAAGGTTCAGTCCGCTTCTACCGCTGCGGTCTCGCACTGTTGGCGCTGACCGGCATCGTTATTTCATATGTCGCCATCGTACCGGGTGCGCATGTCTCACGCGTGAGATTGACGACGAATTTTCTCAGCTATTTTACGATACAGTCCAATATTTTGCTTGTTGTCGCGCTGTTGTCGGCAGAGATCGCACCGTCATCGCCGATTGGGCGATGGGCCAAGCGCGCGTCAACGAGAACCGCTGTCTTTCTCTATGTGGGGGTCGCTGGCGGTGTCTACCTATGGATGCTGAGGGATGTTTGGCACCCGCGCGGCTGGCAGTTGCGCGGCGATCAGCTGCTTCACTACTGCATTCCCTTGCTCGTGGCTCTGGACTGGATGTTTCTCGTCGAGCGCGCCAGACTATCCTGGCGACATGCGATCTGGTGGCTGTGTTTCCCCGCACTATACTCGGTGTATTCGCTCGTCCATGGTTACTTTTCGGGCTTTTATCCCTATCCCTTTCTGGACGTAAACGACATCGGCCTCCAGCCTGTTCTAGGTAACATGGCGCTTCTGGGCTTGCTCTTCCTGCTCCTCGGAGGCGCGCTCATCGTTGTCGACCGCATAGCGGCAAGGCTTGGCAAAGAGACGCTGCAAGCCGAATAGACACGATATTTTTCAGGAAAGACGCACGGCAATTTCCCACTTGAAAATAGTGGGATAGGGCGCTTCCTTGTTGCAAAAAATGAGAAGCGCCTATCGGATGAATTAAAGCCCTCCGTGGCTAGATTGCCGTAAAGCCATTGTCGACGAACAGATGGACACCATTGACGAAGTTGGATTCATCGGACGCGAGATAGAGAGCTGCCCGCGCCACATCTTCCGGTTCGCCGATGCGGCCCTGCTGCGCGGCGATTGCGGCATCCGACACGTCGACGCCGAGGGCTTGCAGCTCGGCGACTTCGCGCAAGCCATGCGGCGTGCGGATAAAGCCGGGGCACACCGCGTTGCATCGAATGTTGCGGTCACGGAATTCGACGGCGATGGCGCGGGCAAACATATGCACGGCACCCTTCGTCGTGTCGTAGAGCACCTCCATCGGCGTTGCCGCGACTGCCGAGATCGAGGAAGTACAGACGATCGAGCCGCCGCCGGCCGCGATCATGCCCGGCAGGACCGCCTTGGTCATCAGGAACATCGACCGGACATTGACGCCATGCAACCATTCCCATTCCTCAAGCGTGGTTTCGAGAAACGGCTTGATGACAATGGTGCCCGCGTGGTTGAAGAGCACGGTCACGGCGCCGAAACGCTCCTCAATGCCCTTGACGGCAGCGTTGACGGCAGCCTCGTCCGAAACATCTGCCACCCAATGGTCCGCGATGCCGCCGGCACTGCGGATCGACTGCACCGTATCCGCCGCCGCCTCGCCATTTCGGTCGATAATTGCAACTTTGGCGCCTTCCGCCGCGAACAGACGCGAGGCTGCTCCGCCCATCCCAGTGGCGCCGCCTGAAATAATGGCAATCTTGCCCTTGAGCCTATCCGTCATGTAACCCCCCGTTTGAAATTCGTTATTTGCCGCGGGCTCGCTACGGCCCGCGGGAATAGTGCGGCATCTTCGAAAGCCTCGCTAGCCCCAGAGCTTGTCGCCGCCCTGCCGGAACAATTGCACTTCAAAGCTATCCGAAGCAAGGAGGCAGCGGAAAGCATTTGTCTGGTGAAGAAAGTGCGGCCGACCGAGATAGATCCGGGTGGCTCGAATATCGGGCGACAAGCCCCGGCGGATCATCTCACACGTCGGATTTAATGGGTGCGCCATCAAGCCGTACCGGGCAGCAACTGTCATCGTGCATCGTGAAAAATGATACCGACAGTGTGCCGCTTGCCGGAACGCACGCGACTGACGCCGTGCCTGAGATTGACGCGATAGCTTCCGTTCGTACCCTGCACGGGCCGGTTATGGACGGCGAAAGCAACGGCATCGCCCTGTCGAAGTGGTACGACCTCCACCCGGCTCTGCATGCGTGGTCGCTGCTCGGTCAGCACGAATTCGCCGCCGGTAAAGTCCCGACCCGGTTCTGAAAGCAGGATTGCCACTTGGATCGGAAAAGCAAGATCGCCGTAAAGATCCTGATGAAGGCAGTTGAAATCTCCCGGCACATACTGCAGCAACAGCGGAGTCGGCCGCTTCTGGCCGGCCTCATGACACCGTTTCAGGAAAGCGGCGTGCTCATCGGGATAGCGCTCTTCAATACCCATCCGCTCGTTCCACCTGTTGGCTATGCCGGCCAGATGTGGATAGAGCGCAGTGCGCAATCCACCGAGCAATCCTGGCAACGGATATTTGAAATATCGATATTCGCCTTTCCCGAAGCCATGGCGCGCCATGACGATGTGGCTGCGAAAGTGCTGTTCCTCGGGATAAAGGCCCGAGATGGCATCGCATTCCTCTGGTCTCAGAAGCTGAGGAAGAACGGCGCAGCCAAAGCCGTCAAGCTCGCCTGCAAGGGCTTTCCAATCATAGGCATCGACGCGACCATCGGCAGATCCTTCTGGCGAAGCGGTGGAAATGGTAGATCTCTGGCTACTCACGGCATGTCCTCGGTTTGAGCTGCCACAGCTGGCATTGCGCGCCGTGGCTTGGAATACTCAAACCCTAGCCGTCAGATCAGGACGGCAGCCACCCGATTTGCGATCGGCTGCGAACAGGTAGGGACATTTGGCCGATGTCGGGGAAGGGGCGCAACGCTGCCCCAGTTTCAATAGCGTGCCTGCAGGAGGAGCCTGAAGAGATGAGCGCGGTTCTCGGCGCCGAAGCTGCCATTGTAGTCCAGCGCCAGCGAGACCTGCTGGCTGAGAGCGATATCGAACCCCGCATCAACAACCAGAGAGTCCCGATCGACGACAGTTCCGCTTTCGGTGAAGATATCCCCGCCCGCAAAAGCCATGCGTGAGGAAATGTCGCGATCGCCGAACGCATGACGCCATCCCAGCGAACCGTAGAGCTTGGCCGGCATGTCAGCGAGCGACATCTCCCGCTCGGCGCGGGTGCCGAAGGTGGCAAAGGTAATAGCAGACTGATCGGCGCTGCCGCTCAAGGCGGCGGCGCCGCCGCGCTCCGCAAACGAGCTGGTGCGCACGTCGGTAAAGGTCACGTTGGCAAAAGGCTCAAAGCGCGTATCGCCCATCGAGATTTCATAGGCCAGTTCGCCAAAAACCTGCGCCGTATAGGCGTGGTAGTCGGCGCGCAGTGCGTCGGAAAAGCCGGTGAAGTCGATATTGCGAAGAGTCGAAACGGATTGCAGACTGTAGGTACCGCCAAGCCGCAGGGCCAATGGACCCCATTCCCTGCCGGCGTACAGCCCGACATTGTAGTTGTCCGTATCGGCATGGGCTGCCACGCCGGATTGGTTGAATCGGCTGCGACCATAGCCGGCAAGCGCGCCGATCCGCCATTCCGAGTTATCAAGCGTGGTGTCGAAGCCGAATAAGGCGCCGCCAGTATTGCTGCTGCCATTGTCGGACGACGTCCAGCCGCCGTAAGGCGCTCCCCAGAATGTCGCCAGGCCGTTGGCCGGGTCAGAGAGGATGCCATCGATAGCCCTTTGCGGCTCTGTTGCCTGGAGTTGATCGGTGTTGGCATAGCCAAGGCCCGCGTCACCCGAAAGTCGCGCCTGTTTGGTGCTGCCGACAACGCCCCCCTGCATGCTGCGCAGACGATCGATAGCGGCATCACGGACAAAGCGGCCATTGTCGAAGGCCGTTTCGGCGAGCGAGATGTGGAGGTCGCCGGCGAGCTGTTTTAGTGCCTCGGAAGCTTCATCCATGCTCAACATGGTAACGGCGCCGTAGAGCGAATTCGAAGCCCCCAGGCTTTCTATGCCATATGCCGCCGCCCGCTGGTTTGCGTTCGTGCCTGCAACGGCAAAGGACGTGCTGTTGCGTTCAAGCGTGAGGCCGACCGTGCCGCTCGAATAGTCGAGAATGGGATTGACGAAAGCGTAGTTGGATTGGACAGCATCGAACCCGCCGGAAACGCCGCCGGTTGCGGAAAGAATGGTATAGTTTGTCGACGCTTTCAGGCCCCCGCCCACAAGCGAGAGCGTTCCGCCGTTCAGATTGGCCGTTCCGGTCACATCGATCCGATCCGTGGCGGCGCCGTTGCTTTCGACGAGAACGGTTGAGCCGCTTTGGGTCGTCAGGTCACCATTAACCGTCAGCGTACCAATGCCGTTGTTCCCCGGCGAGAGTGTTGCCCCGCTGCCGACGATTGTCGAGCCGACGGTTCCTGTTCCGCCAAGCAGGCCGTAGCCACTCAGATTGATGGTGCCCCCAAGCGTTCCGTCGACGATCAGACTGCCACCGGAGACCGAGGTTACGCCGCTGAAGGCGCTGGAGTTCCCCGTCAGCGTCACAGCGCCGGCTGCAACATAGAGCGACCCCTTGCCGTCTATCGCGGCGGCCAAGGTCTGGGGAGCGCCGCCGAAATTGAAGACCAGGGAGCCGTTGCCGCTGCCGAAATGGATGGCGTCGACATCAAGCGTGGCCGCACCGGTCGCGGTCTGGCCAAGCGCCGAGCCGATGTTCACCGACGCGGTCGAGCCGGCCTGCGAGGCGATCGTCAGGCTTGGTGTGGCAAGCTTGGAGCCTCCGCTTAAAGTTAAGCTGGCATTGCCGGCATTTCCGACGGTCAGTCCGTTGGTTGCCGACAACGTCGACCCGTCACCGGTCACGGTAACGGCACCATTGCTGTTGGCCACATTGCCGATGGTGGCTGTCGCCGTATTGACCGTGCCTCCTTGGATGACATCCAGCGCGCCGCTGCCGGCGTTTCCGACGATCAGATTGCCCTGATTGCCCCAGGTGGAGCCTGATCCTGTTACCGTCGCCGAGCCTGTCGAGCCGGCTTGCGTGCCGAGACTGGCGGTCTGGCTCGTGAGCGAACCCTGAGACGAAACGGCAAGGCTTCCCGTGCCGCCGCTTGCGCTGCCGACATCGAGATCGCCGTTGATTTGCCAATGGCTTCCTGCGCCGCTGACGAGCGCCTGGCCATTGCCGCCAGCTGCTGCGCCGAGCGATACATTGCCCGTCGAAAGGCCGCCGCCCGCCAGAACCTTCACTGAACCGGCTCCGGCAATACCATCCTGTAGCTCGCCGCTCATGTCGAAATGGCTGCCATTGCCGACGACGACCAACGCGCCGCTGGAGCCGGCTTTCTCGCCGAGCTTTGCCGTGGCGGAGCTGGCGCTTGCCGAGCCCGACACTGTCAAGGAGCCGGTCCCTTCGTTGCCGATTGTCAGATCGGCATTGATGTCCCAATGCGAGCCCGTACCGTCGACGGTAACGGCGCCGAGCGAGTTTCGTCCATCGGCGATGGAGGCAGAGCTGCTCCTGACCGCGCCACCTGTGCTGATGTCGAGTGTGGCGTTGGCGCCGGAGCTATCGGCATCCGTTTGATCACCGCCGACCAGCAGCGAGCCGGTGTCCCAGAGTGAACCCGTACCGCCGACGGTAACCGAGCCGCTGGCGAAACGGCCGATAATGGCGGAGCTGCTCGAAACATTTGCCCCGGAGTAAACCGCAAGCGCGCCGGCAGCGCTGGAGCCCACCGTCAAAAGTCCTGAGGTCGTCCATTGCGAACCGAGGCCAGAAACCGTTGCCGAACTGGTGCCCGTTCCGCTTCCTGCGCCAATTGTTGCGTTGTCATTCGTAACGGTCGCGCCTGTGGATATGGCGATTGTTCCGGTGCCGTCGCGACCGACGATCAGATCGCCGTTGATCAGCCAGTCAGTGCCCGAACCGGAAACCGACGCGTAGCCTGAGCTGCCGGTGCCATATCCAAGTGTCGCATCGCCCGTGTTTGCGGTCGCGCCGTCCGTCAGAACGAAGGAGCCTTGTCCGTCATAGCCGATGAATAATGGTTGGCCGCCGGAGAGCGTGAAAGAGGATTGGCCGCTGATCTGGACGCTGCCGGTGCTTCCGGCCGACGAGCCGATATAGACGGGTCCACTGCCGATATACTGACCACCGGCGCTGATCGTAAATGTTCCGGTACCTCGGTCGCCGACCAATAGCGTTCCGTTGTTTTGCCAGCTTGCAGCCCCGCCGGTGAGGTCGAAGACGCCCGATGAGCCGGCATTCGAACCGATCGAGGCGGATGAACTTTGAAGCGCGCCGAGGTCGGTCAGAGATCCGTCGGCATCGAGACCGACGGTGAGATCGCCGGTCGATGCCGAAGTGCCGGCAATGATTTCTGCTGCAGATGTTCCGCCATCGACCACGACCGAATTGCTGGAGCCGGGAACGGATGCGGGCGACCAGTTGGCCGCATTGTTCCAGTTGCTGTCGACGGCGCCCGTCCACGACAACGGCGCGCCAATGGCAGCTGCCGAGGTGAGGCAGGTCGAGAGCGGAACCAGAAAGGTCGAGATGCGCAGGGCGGCGCGAGCAGCAGCCAGCATTTATATAGCTTCCTACAACGTGATGTTGCACAGTTGTAGAAACGACATTTATGGTTAACGTTCCGTAAATCTGGCGGCAATTTGCTGCTCTCGTCACCGCCTGCAGATCGCTTTACCCCCGACTGGACTGCCCTCACGGATATGAGACCGGATTTGTGCAGGATCGCGGCAGGCGACAGAAAAATCTGCCGATCTGCCGCGCGACTTCTTCAGTGATCGCGCCCACCGATTCGCTGACCGGTTGCCCCATCGAAGAGGTGCAGTTTGCCTGTATCGGGTTTCAGTGAAATCGTGTCGCCGGCACGAGATCCGATGCGCTCACGCAAAGCCAGGACGATATTGTCGGAGCCGACACTCGCGACGATAAGGGTTTCGGCACCCGTGGGTTCGACCACCACGACTTCGGCATTGATCCCGCCTTCGCCGATTGCGATATTTTCCGGCCGGATGCCATAAACCACCTCGGAACCGCGCGTGACATCGATGTCTTGCTGAAGCGGCAAGCGAGCACCGCCATCAGCGATGAATTCGAGAGGGCCTTCTGCGCTGATCTTGCCACGGATGAGATTCATGCCGGGAGATCCGATGAAGCCGGCGACGAACAGGTTTGCCGGCCGGTCATAGAGTTCGAGAGGTGAGCCTATCTGTTCGACATAGCCGTCACGCATGACGACGATCCGATCGGCCATGGTCATCGCCTCGATCTGGTCATGCGTGACGTAGATGGTGGTCGTGCGCAGGCGCTGGTGCAATTGCTTGATTTCAGAGCGCATCTGCACGCGCAGCTTTGCATCCAGATTGGAGAGCGGCTCGTCGAACAGGAAGACTTGCGGCTGGCGCACGATTGCGCGGCCCATGGCGACGCGCTGGCGCTGGCCGCCGGACAGATTGCGCGGATAGCGCTCGAGCAGGCTTTCCAGGCCGAGGATCTGGGCGGCATCACGCACCCGACGCTTTATTTCGTCTTTCGGCGCTTTTGCCAGTCGTAGGGAAAAGCCCATATTCGCCTCGACGGTCATATGGGGATAAAGCGCATAGGACTGAAACACCATGGCGATATCCCGGCTCTTGGGCTCGACATCGTTGACCACGCGGCCTCCGATCGCGACATCACCGCCGCTGATCTCCTCAAGGCCGGCGATCATGCGAAGAAGCGTTGACTTTCCGCAGCCGGAAGGACCGACGAGAATGACGAATTCACCGTCGGCTATATCGATATCCACGCCGTGTAGAACTTCGAAGTGACCATAGCTCTTGCGGACATTCGCCACATTTACAGATGCCATAATATTCTCCAATTGGTAGAAACGCGAATTGCTCGGTCACCAGCTCTGTTGCGGATTGTCCAGGCCGGGCAGGGGACCAAGGCGACCTCAAGCGATGGTTGCTGCAGAATAGGGTGCCAAGGCTGAATCGATCGCGGCGATGCACAGATCGCGCGCTCGAGGAGAAACCTTCCCGGCGACAACAGCCGGATAAAGCCGGCCGAGATATTGGCTGACGAGCGTTTCGGGGATGTCATCATCGAAACGGTTCAAGAGGCTATCGACTGCCGCGATCGCTCGCTCGTGCGGCCAATAATAGCGGATGCGGTCGCTATAACTGAAATGTCGTTGCAGCCGCTGCTCCTCGGCCGAGCCGTGGTAATGCGAATCCCAGTTGGCTGGATTTTGCATCATCACCGCCTCCATGGTCGCATAGAGCGAATTGGGGAGGGCCTCGCCGCCCAGCCTCGCCGCAATGGCATCGAGGCCGTAGAGCGCCTCTCGCAAGGCAAATGTCAGGCCGGGACCAACCTTGAGGATGGCAAATCCGCCCTCCACGAGAGCCGAAAGTGCCTCGGCCGGCTGATAATCCGTGGAATGCGCCTCGAAGAGCAGCCCAGGCATCTCATGGAACGCGCCGATCAGAGACTGCGCCCGATCCGGCTGATAGATGGCGACATTGGCGTTGCCGAACTCGACGCCCGGCTGCACGACGATCCCGACGACGCGCTCCAGCGCCGCTTCGGCGCCCGCCTTCAAGAAAGCGTCGCAATGCACCGCGAGCGTGTTGATCGCGGCCTTGGGCGTTGTGACGTCCAGAGCCTCAAGAGCATGGGTGGCGCCTCCCGGCGGCGGAACTTCCGTGCCGATAATATAGACGGGCGGCCGCCGGCCAGTGCGTCGAGCGGTCTCTTCCGCGACCGCCGCCAGTCTTGCTGCCCGCGCGGCGGTTACGTCATCCGTAAGAGCGACCGGCTCGCCGGCGCAGCCCATCGAAGTATCGAGATGGATCTTCTCAAAACCCGCCTCGACATAGGCCGCTATCATCGCTTCGGCCTTTTCCATCGCCTCCTCGGCGGGCAATTGTTTCCACGGATTAGGTCCCAGATGATCGCCGCCAAGGATGATGCGATCGCCGGGGAACCCAACCGCTGAGGCGATATCCTCGACGAAATGCCGGAAATCGCGCGGCGTCATCCCGGTATAGCCGCCTTCATGATTGACCTGATTGCAGGTCGCTTCAATCAGGACAACGGCCTCCTGCAAAGCCCCGCGTCTCAGCGCGGCTTCGATAACAAGAGGATGCGCCGAGCACACGGATGTAATCCCGCGCGGCAGTGAATCGACGCGATCTCCGAGAAGCTTTTTCAGCGCCGTATGGCGGTTGCTTTCGATGGCGGCGTTCATCCTAGCATCACGACCTTGGTCAGGTGCCGGGGCGATACGGTATCGACGCCCTTTGACTGTGCCGCGCGCTCGCCGAGGATCTGCAGGGCAGGGAGCAGGCAGAGGCCTGACAATGCCGGATCGCAGTCGACAGGCAACTCCAGATCGCCCGGGCCGCCGAAGCCGATGACTGTCGCTCCCTTTTGTCGCAACTCGTCGACCAGAAGCGCCTCCGCATCCTTCTGATCGGCGCTGTAGAGCATGATGACGGCCGTGTTTTCATCGACGAGGCTGATCGGCCCGTGACGATATTCGAGCGGATGGAAGCCCTGCGTCATGCTCTGGCTCATTTCCATCAGTTTCAATGCACCTTCGAGAGCAATGCCATAGAGTGATCCGCTGCCTAGGAAGACGAAATGCGAGCGCCCGGAAATGATGCCGGGCAGAGCCTTGTCGAGCTGATCGGCAAGACGGCGCGCGGACTGCACGACCGAGGTGGGGATTTCCATCCCGACCATCTGCATGCCCAGCAACAGCATCAGGCTTGCCGAGACCGTCATGACGATCCCTTCATCGCTATGGGTGCGGGCTTCAATGAGCCGGTCGCAATTCTTGGCAAGCGAACTTTCCGGCTCGACCGTGATGGCGGTGACGAAGACGCCGGCCTTGCGGCTGGCCTTCGCAGCCGCCACGGTTTCGGTGGTTTCTCCGCTGCGTGAAAGCGCTACCAGATGCGCCTTTTGCCAGCGCGGCCAGAAGGCGGCTGGGCGGTTCAACCACTCCGCACCGGGTACGGCAATGGCAGGATAGCCGGCGCGATTGGCATAGGTCGCAAGCGACAAGGCGAGATTGTAGGATGTACCGCAGCCCAGAAAAACCGTCAGTTCGGCATCGTGCGGGGCGGAGATTGATCCGATTGCCTGCTCCCAAAAGGGGAATTGCTCGAAGATCACCTTTTCCGTCGTATTCATGCTAGCTCCGATTTACTTGACCGATCCGGCCAGCAGACCGCTGACGAGGTATCGATTGAGAAAGATGACGACCAGGGCGGGAATGACGATGGCAACTGCGCCACTTGCCGTGATCAGCCCGTAGTCGATGAAGTTCTTGGTGACGAATTCCGGGATCAGCACCGTCAAGGGCTTCGTCGCCTGCGGCGAGAAGATCAGCGGGACGAGATACTGTCCCCATGCGCCAAGAAAAGTCAGGATCGCCGCTGCGGTAAGCCCCGGACCGGCAAGCGGCAGCACGATGTTGAAGAAGATGTAGAGCCTGCCGGCACCATCGAGTTGTGCCGCCTCTTCCAGCGCGATCGGCAGAGCCTCGAAGACACTCCGCAATAACCAAAGCGACAGAGGCAGGTAGGCCGAGACGTAGATCAGCGCGATGCCGACATAGGTATCGACCAGATGCATGCTGATCATGATCCGGTACAGCGGGATCAGCACCGCATATCCGGGAATTGCGAGTGTTGCGACAACGGCGCCGAACAGAAAGCCGCGGCCGGGGAAGCGGATCCGCGTAAAGGCGTAGGCACCGAGCGCCGAGATGGCGACGCAAAGCAGCGTGGCTGCAACCGAAGTCACGATGCTGTTGACGAGCGCGGCACGAAATTGCGACCAGACCTGAACCCCGCCAATTCGGGCGATATCGATGCCGAACAGGCGCGAGAAGTGATCGAGCGTGAAGTGCTGCGGGAAGAAATGGATCGGGCGTGCCGAGAAATCTTCGGTTGGCGTGACCGAGCTTGCAAGCGTCCAGTAGATCGGGCCGAGCGACCAGATCAGAAGAACAGCGACGCCGACCCAGATCAGCAAACGATATGAGAGACTCTGTTTCATCAGTCGAACCGGGTGTTGCGATAGACGCGCAGGACATAGACGAGCGAGACCAGCAGCGAGACCAGCGTGATCACGAGCGAAAGCGCCATGCCATAGGAGAAGCGAAGGTTCTGGAACGTCTCGAGGTAGATCTGCACGAGAACCGGGCGCGTTTCGAGACTGGAACCTGCCAGAACCCAGGCCTCATCGAAGAGGTTGAATGCATTGACGGTCGCGTTTGTCATGGCAACGGCGATGGCGCTGCGCACCAGCGGGAGGGTGACCAGAGCGAACATCTGGCTTCGGGTGGCGCCGTCGATGCGCGCCGCCTCGTAGAGATGGGCGGGAATGCTCTGCATGGCGGCAAGGACGATGACGACAGTCAGAGGCATCATGCGCCAGACATGCACGACGGTCACCGCGATGATGGCGCTTGTTCGATCATTGAACCAGACATGGTTTTCAAAAGGGAGCCCGACCGCCGAGAGAACCCCGTTCAGCAAGCCGGCGCCGGGTTGATAGATCCACAGCCAGATCACCGCATTGACGACACCCGGCAGCGCCCAAGGCAGGACGACGGCCGCGAGCAGCCATTGCCGGCCGACCTTGACCTGGTTGATGAGGGCTGCGGCAAGGACGCCGAAGACCGTTTCCGCGACGACCGCGAGGACGACATAGAGAAGCGTGTTGATCCACGTCGTCCCCAGTTGCCCATCCGAGAACATGCGCGTGTAGTTGTCGAGGCCGACAAAGGGCGTTCCCGCTTGCATCGGATTGATCCTGTGGAGGCTGTCCCACACGGTTCTTCCGATCGGGTAGAAGACAAGGGCGGCCATTGTGATCAGGATCGGGGAAACAAGCAGTATCCCGAGCGTGGTGTCGGCTTTTACGCCGGCACCACGTTTGGTCCTGCCACCGGCAGAAATTGCTAATGTCATTGGGCAGATGCCTGCTTTGCCGCATCGGCGATGCTCTGCATGGCCTGATCGACGGTGACCTGGCCCTTTGCGGCGCTGTTGATCGCGGTATTAACGGCGCTCGAGAATTCCGGGTACCAGGGTGGCGTGCCCTGCGGGAACAGCGGCTCGACCGTCTTCGATTGCGCGACGAGCGCGTCGCCGCTTTGCAACTGACCCGAGGCGTTCAGCTCGGCAAGGGCGGAGGTTCGGGTCGGCAGGGCGCCGTTTGCCGCATTCTTCTTCTGGAACTCCTTGCTGGTGAACCATTTGACGAAGGCGATGGCCGCTTCCTTGTTCTGGGAAACGCGAGGGATGGCGAGCGCCTCCGGAAGACCGAAGCTACGTGTTTCACCGCTTTCGGTCGGCACCAGGATCGCTTCGACCTGGCCGGCTACCTTCGATTGCTTGGGATCGTTCATCTGGCCGATGCGGCCGGGCTCGCCAGAGATCATGATGCTGGTGACGCCCTGGGCAAACATGCTCTCGTTGATCTGACTATCCTTGAGGTTGGTGGATGCCGGATCAACCAGCCCTTCCTTCATCAGCATGAGCTCGAAGGCGAGTGCCTTGTAGCCGGCAGAGTCCTTCGAGACGAAGAGCGGCTTGAAGTCCTTGTCGAATAGTTCGCCACCAAAGGCCTTGGTCAGCAGATACCAGCTCGTCGAAGCGCCTTCGGTCGGGGAGAGCGGCAGGCCGATCGGATAGGTGGCGATCTTCTTTTCCTTGATCTGCTTGGCGGCTGCGACAAGCTCGTCCAGCGTCTTCGGCATCTTGGTAATGCCGGCATCGGCGAAATGCTTCTTGTTGATCAGCATGACGCGGAAGTCGTTGGTGTAGGGAACGCCGAGCAGATTGCCGTTAACGGTGAAGATCTTGGAGACGCCGATATCCTTGACCGTATCAGCATCAATCACGTCGTTGAGTGGCAAGTACCAGTCGGCGGCACTGAACTGGCCCGTCCAAGACCAGTCGAATTCGGTGACATCGGCGGGTGCCGCACCCGCGATCAGCGAGGTGACGAGCTTCGGGCGAATATCGTCCCAGGAGAGCGTCTGCATGTTGACATGGATGCCGGTTGCAGCTTCGAAATCGCCGGCGATGTAGGCCGCCTGTGGCGACGGCATCAGAACGGTTATGGTTTGGCCGGCAAGTGGCTTGGCATCCTGAGCGGCAGCCGGAACGGAGGCAATGATTGCCGCCAAGGCGACGAATGGCAAAGTAAATCTACGCATGTTCCCTTCTTCCTTATTGTTTGACGTCTGCTTCACTTGAATGCACCGCTGCGGTCGCGACCGTGGCAGCAATTTGCCTGATCCAGCCGTCATCGATCGGCCAGTCGAGGAGTCGAGCGGCAGCCAGAAGCGCGCCGCCGATAGGGGGAAGTCGAGGCTCCGCCGCAGGGCGACCAATCTGCCGCTCGAGTGCGGCAAGGAGCGTGTTGCTCGCAAAGGTGCCGCCCGCATGGGTCCAGTCGGCTGCCGCATCGCAATGATGCGATATGGCTTCGACGTGTTTGGCAAGCTCTGCTGCGGCCTGCTCGATCAAATGCACCGCGCCGGCATCGCCTTCGCGCGCAAGCCGATCGACAAGGACGGAAAGCCCGGCAATCTGGGCGCGGGGATTGGCAAGTTCACTTGCCCAGCCGCCAAGTGCGTTGATAGGATCGGCGCCGTCCAGACCCAGGAATTCGAATATGGCGGTTGCAAGCGCTGTTGGCGGCGCGCGTCCGTCGAGGCTCTGGCTGACAAGGCCGAGCGCTGTGCGCCCGATCCAATAGCTGCTGCCCTCATCGCCGATGACATCGCCCCAACCACCGACACGCGCAGAGACGTCGTCGGCATTGCGCGCCCATGCCATCGACCCCGTACCGGAAAGGATGAGAATTCCGGGCTTGCCGGCGAAAGCGCCGAGATGCGCCGCATCGACATCATTGAGAATGTGCTTATGCGCCTTGGGGAAACTGGCCTTGATCGCTTCGCGTTGCTGTTCGGACAGGCGAGCAACCTCGCCATAGGCGGGCAGGGCTGCAGCGACTGCCGCCAGACGCCGTTCCTCGATGAAGGGGCGCAGGGAAAGATCCAGTTCTCGCCGCCAGTTTGGATTATCCATCGGATTGACACCGCCGCTGCGCGCCATCCTGAGGACGTTGCCGGCGCGGTCCGCGAGTGCGACCAGCACCTTGCTGCCGCCACCGTCGATGCCAAGGATCAGATCCGCGCTCACTCCTGTGCTCCCAGATCCGCAATGGTCATGTCGACGCCAAGACTGGCGAGTTCACCGCGCCAATGGGCGGAAAGACCCGCATCCGTGATGACCTTGGCAGCGCTGAGCGGGGCAACCTTGTAGGTTGCCATCGTGCCGAACTTCGAGGAATCGGCGAGCACAATGCGGTGCGCCGAGCGGCTGAGCATGCACTTATTGAGGCTCGCCTCGGCGCTGTCGACACTGTAGATCGCGCCGTCCGGGCTGATCGCGCTGGCGCCGAGAAAAAGCTGGTCGAACCAGATGGATTCAAGCATCGCTTCGGCCTGCGGCCCGACGAGCGAGGCATTCTCGCTGCGTAGCTGCCCGCCGAGCAGTACGACTTCCAGATTGGGGATGTTGAGGAATTCCTGGGCAACCGTCAGCCCATTGGTGAAGATGCGCAGCGGCATCGGATTGAGGCGGATGAGGCGGGCAAGCTGGAGGACCGTGGTGCCGGCATCGAGGAAGATCGCGGTGCGCGGTGCCAGCAGATCGTAGGCTGCTGTCGCGATCGCACGCTTGGCCGACAGGTGCCGCTTGGCCCGCTCCTGGAATGCAAGTTCGACCGAGGAACCTTCGGCGATCCTGGCTCCGCCATGCACGCGGTCGATTGCGCCCTCCCGCTCAAGGACCTGCAGGTCTCTGCGCACTGTCGCCAGAGAAGCGCCGATGGCGTCGGCGAGCGCCTGAATGGTCGAAAAGCCGTTCGCATAAAGATGGCTGCGAATGGCGTCGAGACGATCGACTTTCACTCCCCCGGCTTGGCTCAACGAAGGTCCATCTCCGATAATCACTTCTATTTCGCTCAGATTTCCATTCAATAAGATCAATGTCAATCAGGAATCTGATTTATTTTGATCTAATCGCGATTGTTGGTGATCTGAAAAAACGAAACGCGGGCTTCTGCGAAGCCCGCGTCCAGGAGTGCTGCTTGGAGAATGCTCTGCGATCAGTGATAGGCGGGCAGCAAGTCACCATGCCGGTCGATCATGTCGTCGACGAGTCTCCAGATCTGGTCGGGCGAAAGCTCTGCAGATGTATGCGGATCGAGAAGAGCTGCCTGGTATATCCGCTCACGCTTCCTCGTCAGCGCTGCCTCAACCGTCAATTCCTGAACGGAAATGCTCAGGCGCATCACCGCTGCCAGCTGAGACGGTATGCGTCCGATCTTGATCGGCTGGATGCCGTTTCGGTCGAC
Source organism: Rhizobium sp. ASV20 (assembly GCF_016429015.1). GTDB lineage: Bacteria > Pseudomonadota > Alphaproteobacteria > Rhizobiales > Rhizobiaceae > Rhizobium. The sequence continues at coordinate 10,707 of NZ_JAELTU010000080.1, read as the reverse complement.
ATGGCAGGGGACCTCGACGATGCATTCGTCCGGCAGGTTCTGGATCAGTCCATTGTTCGGAACATTGCCGTAAATCAGCGCGGAGCGACCGGTTACCGCTGCATGAATGATGCCGGCGGCATATTCGTTGCTGCGGCAAACCTCGATCGGCTTGCCGCCTTCAAGATCGCGGCGCAATTCGTGCCACTCGGCAATCTGGACCTCGCAACGGCGAATATATTCGTCGAGCGGGATGTTGAGGTGCTCGATCAGATCGTTACGACCATCCTTGATGTACCAGGACGTATATTCGGAAAAATGCTCGCTCGATTCCGTGACGAAATGGCCGAGCCGCTTCAAGAGATCGAAACGAACTCGGTCGTCGGCAGGCACCTTCCCTGCTTCCGCAAGCGCGCGCAGGCGTGGGTAGAGGTCCTCGCGGGTGCCATCGGCATTCAGCTTTTCATATTTGAGAAAGAAGGCGATATGATTGATGCCGGCCGATAGATAGTTGATGTCAGCGATATCCTCACCGAGGCAGGTGGCGAGATGGTCGGCCGTATGCTGGACGCTGTGGCAAAGGCCGACGGTGCGAATACTTGGCGCGATCTCCTTGATCGCCCAGCAATTGATCGCCATCGGGTTGACATACTGCATCAGCAGGGCATTAGGGCATACGTCTTCCATGTCGCGGCAGATCGCTTCGAGAACCGGAATGGTGCGAAGCCCGCGGAAGATGCCGCCAATCCCGAGCGTGTCGGCGATGGTTTGTCTCAGTCCATGCCTCTTTGGAATTTCGAAATCGGTAACAGTGGCAGGCTTGTAGCCGCCGACCTGCATCATCAGGATGACGAAATCGGACCCCTGCAGGGCCTCTCGGCGATTGAGCGTCGCCTCGATCCTGATGTTGCCGAGACGGAGGGTCTCGCAAATGCGACGGGCGACGATTTCGGAGGTCTTCAGTCGCTCGGGATCGATGTCGAACAGGCTGATGACGAAGTTGCCGCCGATTTCCGACGACAACACGTCGCCTAGAATATTTTGAGCAAAGACGGTGCTTCCGGCACCGACGAGGCAAATCTTAGGCATGGCTGACTTCCTTTCAACGGTTCATGCCAGACAGATCGCTCTTTCAAACGAGAGTTTCCTCCTGCTATTCTCATAAACATTCCGGGATTCGAGTGAGGCGCCATCCATGTCAGAAAAATTCGATCCGAAGCCCGACACGTTGACGGTCTCGCAGGGCACCTTCTGGGTGGAGCGGCATATTGCCAGCACCATGGCAAGCGCTCACTGGCACAACCACGTCGAGTTGAACCTGCTTCCGGCGGGGCGGATGACCTATCTCTTCAATGGGAAACAGGAATATGTCGAGGCCAATCGTCTTATCCTTTTCTGGGCTGCCATACCGCATCAAACCATTGAGGTGAGCGAAAATGCGTCTTTGGTCTGCATCTACCTGCCTCTGGCGGATTTCCTGAGGCTGCCGGTTGACCGGGATATCCGGCGCTCAATCATGCGGGGGACGTTTCTGAGCAATCGACATATCGACATATCCGATGCGATGGCGGCGGAACGCTGGGTGGAGGATTGGAGAGATGGCGACCCGGTGCGCCGGGAGCTGATTGCCGAAGAAGTCAGGTTGAGGGTGCGCCGTCTCATCCTCGACGGTAGGGCGGAACAGGAAGCGCTGTCTGTCCGGTCGAAAGCAACCTCTTCAGGCCCGGCGGTGCGCCATGCCGAAGCGTTGACCGACCTCATCAACGAGCATTTCGCCGAGCCGCTCAGCTTGCCGCAACTCGCCAAGCTCGCGGGCATTCACCCAGCCACGGCCAGCAAGGCATTTCGAGATGTCCTCGGCATTTCGGTGAACGAATATCTCACCCGTTATCGGATAGCGCGCGCCATGCAATTGCTTGCCGATACCGATATCGCCGTTTTGAATATCGCCTACGATTGCGGCTTTGGATCGAGCAGCCGCTTTTACGAAGCCTTCAAAGACCGGACGGGACAGACGCCGCTCGCCTTTCGCAGGATCGTTGGTGGCTCAGGAGGCGACGAATAGGAGGCTCCGCCCAGTTTAAACCGATCAGTTGGACGCAGGATAATACCAGGAATAGCCGAAATGATATCGGTCCGGTTCCTTGCCGTAGTAGTAGGGAAGGGCGATATCCCGTTGAGTGGGAAGCTGAATTGTCCTTCCGAACTTTGCTTCGAGCCATTGTTTCAGCTCATCCGGCATAGGCGATTGGCTGCCGTCGCGCTCGTTCCAGACCAGCAGGACAGGCCCGCTCCCAAGAGCCTGGCTGCTCAGGTCCGATGCCGGATAGGCGGTGGAAACCACTGACGTGTCGGGCATGTTCACACGTATATTGCCCGCCTTGTGCCATGTCGTGGTGACGATCGCTGCGGGCTGCTTTCCTTCTGCGGCTATGACCTTGTCCAGGAAGGTGCCGTAGGGCGTATTCAGATGCTGATAGGAATGGAAGAAACGCGCGAGGAGAATGTCACCGGCGATGACGATGGGCAGCGCCACCATCATGACGATCGGGACATAGAGAAACTTCCTGATGTCCGCCTGGCTTTGTCTTCCGGCGGCGTCAAGCTTCAGGCAGAAATAGGCCGGCACGAGAAACAGGAACGGAAGAAGCCAGCGGTCGCGAAGCTCTGTGAGCGTGACGATGAAGATCAAGGCCAGCAGGATGACTGCGGTGCTTGTCAGGACCCTACCGATGAAATCGCTCCATTCGCTTCTGGCTCTCAGTGATCGCAGGAACGACTGCCGAAAGACGAGAAGGAAGACGACTGATGTCGGGACGATGATTTCCACCGTCGTCTTTATGAGGTCGGAAATTCCGTGTGCAATGTCTGAAAGCTTCCCGCCAGCCCCTTGTTCCGCCATGGTGTTGGCCGTCGAGGTCAGGACGAGATCCAAGTTGGAGATCATCCACACCGCATGCGGCAGGACCACGAGAACGGCAAGCGAAAGCGTCAGCAGAAATCGGGGATCGAAAAGCCGCTTGCGACCCTCGGGATGACAGAAGGTTGCAACAAGGACGCTCAGGATGACGAGCGCAAAGTTGTACTTCGTCAGCATCCCGAGTCCTGCCCACAGCCCGATCATGGCGTAGGAGAAAAGGCTGGGCCGACGAATGGCTGAAACCACGAAATAGATGAACAGGACCACCGCAAGAAGCGTCAGCACGGTGTGCGTAAGATCCCTTTGCGCCTGCCAGAACATCTGCGGCATCGTGAAAAGAGACAGGACGCCGATCGCCGCCAGCCGCTTGTCGACGACAAGCAGGCGCAGCAGCTTATGATAGGTAATGTGGACGCAAAATAGCATCAGGTTCTTGACGATGACGAACGAGGCTACGCTAGTGCCGAAGATCTCGAAGACGCCGTATTGAAGCCAGTTATAGAGCGGTGGCTGCGCGTCATATCCCCAGGCAAGCCATTGAGAGACGACAAATTGCTGGGCTTCATCGATCCGCAGCGAGTCGGAAATGGCGATGCGGATAATCGTCTGTATGAGGAAATAGGCCGCCAGAGCCCAGGATACCCAACGGAAGTCGGAGGACGTGCTCAGGCTGCCGGCCGATGCATCGCCTTCAAATACACCGGCAAAGCTGCCATTCCCCAGAGGTTTCATCCCGATCTCCGTGCTTTTGCCAATGGCGTCATGTTGGCGCAATGTCACAGATATAACGCGCGCGCAACGGCTTCCGGCATATTTCTGGATGTTGCCATGCGGTCTTTTGCCGCCACGCGCGGCAACCCTTGCGGGCGCTCGTGCCCGCGAGGGTCGACCCGGTTTCCGGGAGCGGCGGCGAAAAAGCCCTAGACGACGATGATTCCCTTGTGCTTGGCCTTGTGTTCGGGTTCGACATGGATCGTGACGATCGCTCCCGATATGGCCTTTCGCAGCGCATCCTCGATCTTGTCGCAGATGTCATGGGATTGGCCGACACTCATCTCGGCTGACACGACGAGATGGAAGTCGATGAAGGTCGCTTTCCCGGCGTGACGCGTTCTCAATGCATGTGCCTCGATGGCGTCGTCGGCATTGAGCGAGATGATTTCCTTGATCCGTGCCAGTTCGTCGGGAGGTGCGGCCTCATCAAGCAATCCGCTTGCGCTCTCTTTGAGGACACCCCAGCCGCTCCAAAGGACATGAACCGCGACGAGGGCAGCAATCGCGGCATCGAGCTGGGTAATGCCGGTCAGAATAACCAGAACCACGCCGATGACGACGCCAACGGAGGTGACGACATCGGCCATCAGATGCTTGCCGTCCGCCACGAGCGACGCCGAACGCTGGGCACGCCCCTGCCGGATGAGAAGGCTTGCCCATGCGACATTGATGATCGTGGCGATCGAGCTCACGCCGAGGCCGGTCCAAGCCGCGTCGATCGGTTTGGGATGGAGGAAGCCCATATAGGCCTCGTGCATGATTGCGAGAGCAGCAACGACAATCAGCGAGCCCACCAGAACAGCCGAAAGATACTCGGCCTTGTGGTGACCGTAAGGGTGTTCCTCATCGGGCGGTTGGGATGCGATCTTGACCGACAGGATGACCGCCAAAGCTGACACCACGTTGATGATGCTTTCCAGGGCGTCCGACAAAAGCGCGACGCTTCCGGTGATCCAATAGGCACCATATTTGATCGCCAGGACCGCGAGGCTGATAAAGAAACTTCCAAGTGCGATTTTTAAAGATCGTTCCATGTCGGCCCTGGTCCTGTGAGCGGGAGGCAAGCCCATCTTGGTGGCGCCAAACCTGCCGTTTGAAATAATGAAGTGACATGGCTGCCGAGACAATCGCCTCGATGATGGCTGAAGCCCACCATGCCCGGAAATCTCTCTTGCTTGTCAACCAAGCAGATGTTCATGGAGAATGGAGCTACCAAGTCCGATAAGCGCCAGGCCCGCGACGGCTTCGGCAATTCTGCCGAAACGCGCGCCGATAAGCCGGCCGAGCAGCATGCCGCCCGACGACATGAGGAAGGTCGCGGCACCGATTGCAAACGCGATAATGACGATATTGACCTGAAGGAAGGCGAGCGAGACGCCGACGGCCATTGCATCGAGACTTGTACCGATAGCCGTTGCCATGAGCACGGCAAATGACGACATGGCGGGATTGCTGTCGCCTCTTCCTTCTTCCGGGCCGCGGATAGCTGCATAAAGCATGTTTACCCCGACCGCGCCCAGCAGACCGAACGCAATCCAATGGTCGACGGCACTAATATATCGGGCGGCGGCAATACCTGCTGCCCAGCCGATGATGGGCGTGATTGCCTCCACGATACCGAACACGACGCCCGTTCTGATGGTTTCGATCAGGCGAGGTCGGCCCAGTGCGGCACCCCGGCCGACGGATACCGCGAATGCATCCATGGACATGCTGAAGGCCAGCACGACGACTGCAAAAAACGACATTTGAGCAACCTTGCGGACATGGGAAACCGGGTATCCTCCGCCCTGTCCGAGGCAGGCGGGGTTCACCACGGTCTTGCCGAGTCGATCTTTCGACTGAACGCGCCACGTGCGCAGCGCACGAGCATGTTGACACGTTCCCGCCGGGTCAGCGGTGGCTACTCCCCGATAGCCGCAGCAGGTAGTGCATTGATCTTTGCGTGTCAACCAAACCCAATAAATATAATGTGAAATTACTGTTATATAACAATAATTTGTTGGATGTTTCTCAGTTGCAAATGCACATGCAAATCACTCGCAAAAACTCCTGCCCCCTGTCGGCCTTTTGGTGGAAAATTTCGCCCGAAGACGGCACCGCCGATGTCGGCCTGCGCCAGGCTTCTTGCTGATATGCCGGTAGGAACCTGCTCTCATTCTGCGACGAACAACTATCCGAGTAGCCGCTTTCTGAGACTGGCGATTGCCGCCGGCCGGAGGCCGGCCCCAGCAAGATAATCAGCGGCCGAACGATATTCGGTCTCGATGAAGGCGATTGTCGCGGCCATCGTCCTCGGCTCGCAGGCAAGCAGTGGCCGGAATTTCTCGATATCGCCGCCCTGCGCCACCGCATTGGCGAGGATGTCGTCGATCATCGGCGCGATCATCGAGCCTGTCAGTGCATAATCTTCGAGAATGGTCGCCGTGTCGACGCCAGCTGTTGCAAGCAGCAAGGCTGCGATGATGCCGGTGCGATCCTTGCCGGCCGTGCAATGAAAAAGCACGACGCCATCATCGTCCGCCGCGGCGATCAGCGACAGCACTTCGCCTATCGCCTCGCGGCGCTCGCGCAAGGCGCGAAGATAGAGGTCGAGCAAAGTGTCCGTATCAGGCCCGTAAGTCGGGGCCAATGCATCGAAGAGCGAGATGTTGTGATAGCGCACTACCTCACTCCGGCCGAAGGGATTGGGCTGGTGTTCAAGCTCCTTGGCGTTGCGCAGGTCGATCACGACGCGCACGCCCTCGCTGACGAGGGACGCCATGCCCTGTTCATCGAGACGATGCAACCCGTCAGCGCGCAGGACACGGCGCCAGAGCGTGGTTGTGAGGCCGGCGGAGTAGCCGCCGAGATCGCGAACATTATAGGTGCCCTTAATGGGCAAGTGACGCGTAGTGTTGGTGTCCATCACCGTATTCCCGATTTCATGAAAGAGGAAACGACTTGTCTCTGCAGAATAATGTAGAGGATGAAGATCGGGAGACTAGCCATGGTCGCCGCGGCCATCAGCGGCCCCCACAGCGTGCCCTCCGAAGTCATGAACATCTGGATGCCGATCTGGATCACGCTGTTTTCCGGCGTGCGCGTGAGGAGAAGCGGCCAGAAATACTCATTCCAGGTCGAAATGAAGATCAGGATGGCGAGTGAGGCGATCGTGCCGCGCAGATTGGGCGTGATGACCTCCCAAAGGGTCCGCCAGCTGCCGGCACCATCCATACGAGCGGCCTCCAGCACCTCTCTTGGAAAGCTGCGCATGGTCTGGAGCAGAAGCAATATGGCAAGAGCCGATGCGAAGTGCGGCAAGATCAGCGCCGTGACGCTATCGAGCAGGCCAAGGTTGGCGACCATGAGATAGTTCGGAATCATCACCACTTGCAGCGGTACAAGCCATGTCAAGGCAATGAGGGCATGGGCGATCCTGTCGCCGGGGAAACGCCAGCGCGCGAAGGCATAGGCTGCGAGCAATCCCGTAAGCAGCTGTATGACGGTGACAATGGCCGAGACGATCAGCGTATTGATCAGCATCCGTCCGATCGGGATCGCATTGAGTGCGTAGACATAATTGTCGAGCGAAGCCGCAGTCGGCCAAATACTCTTCTCAAAGACGCGGTTCGCCGGCCGCAGCGACGTAATGATCATCCAGTAAACCGGAAACAGACAGAAGAGTGACAGGACTACCATCACCGCATGGCCGGCGGCCTTCTCGATCCCAAGGATGGCGTTGCCGCGACGCGGCGGTCGCGTGAGGCTATCAGTTGTCATAGAAGGAAAACCTGTCGATCAATCGGAACAGAAAATAGGCGAGCACGCCGAAGCTGATGAAGAGGACCACGGCTGCCGCAGAACTCCAGCCGACCGAAAGGCTGGAAAAGCCGAAGTCCCAAAGGAGATAATAGATGTTCGTCGTTGCCCCGAGCGGGCCGCCGCCGGTCAGCACGTTGATGTAGGAAAAGCTCCATTGTGCGCCGAGCAGGATCGTCATCATCACCAGGAACAAGATGGTCGAGCTGAGGAGCGGCAGCCGGATGTCCCGGATAATATCCCAGCGGCTGGCGCCATCCATGCGCGCGGCTTCGATCAGGGACGGGTTGATGTTGGCATTGGCCGCCGAGAGGATCAGCGTTGAAAAGCCGATCAGCTTCCATCCGGTCAGCACCGTGATGGTCCAAATGGCAGTTTTCGGATCCTGCAGGAAGCGCGGGGCGAAAAAACCCAAAGACTTCAGAGTTATGGCGACCATGCCGTGGCCCGGATCAAGCAGCCAGCGCCATAATACCGCCGCGACGACGGGGGCTACGATCATCGGCACGAAGATCATCGCGCGGTAGATATTTCGAGCCCGTGGCTGCAGGTCGGCCGTGAAGATGGCGATCGCCAACGGCAACAGGACGGCGAGCGGCAACAGGCCGATCACATAGATCCCTGTATTGCGCAGTGCCTGCCAGAATTTCGGAAGCGAGAAGATGTTGATGTAATTCGTCCAGCCGACGAAGGTTATCGGCGAGGTCGCCAGCATGTTCCACTCGTAGAAGCTTAGCCGAAAGGCGTCGATCAGTGGCCAGTAGATCCACAATAGAAAAGTGGCGATAGCCGGCGCCAGATAGAGCCACGGGAGATGCGCGCGCTTGCGCATCTGGCGCTGTGGCGCCACGGATGCAAGCGACGATGTGGGGGAGGCGGTTAGAGTGGTCATGATGCGCTTGCCTGCCTCATCTCTTGTGGCGCGTCGGTGCCGGTTCCGGAATATCGGGCGACTTCGCGAGCCCTCCTCCTGCCATCAAGCGGGAGGAGGGCCTCATCAGCTCAGTTGGTGCTCGCGGGCATCAGAGCCTGGGCGGTATCCTGTGCCGCCTTCATTGCCTCAGCCGGGTCTCCACCTCCGAACACCGCCTGCTCGGCACCGTCCATCATCGCCTTGGCAATCTGTCGATAGTTGGGGCCAGGAAAGGATTTCCAGGGCTCCAGCACGTCCAATTGCTTCAGATTGGGCTGGACGAGGGGATGTTCCTTGACCCAGTTGCCGAGATATTGCGGATCGTTGACGATATCGGTGCGCAGCGGCAGGTAGCCGATTTCCGACGTGATAACCGTATAGGCATGCTTCGACGTCATGAATTTCATGAGCTCCCAGGCGGCCCGCTGCTTGAGCGGGTCGGCACTCATGATCACCAATGCGCTGCCGGAATTGTTCGGTCGAACCGGCTTTTCGCCGAAGCGCGGCATTGTCGTGGCGCGCAGGTCGAAATTGCCGGTGGCGCCCTTCACCAGATAGGCCTGGATGGCGGAGGTCTGGAGGTACATGCCGACCGTCCCGGCCGCCATGCCGTCCATGGCGGCATTGATGTCGAGATTGGTGTAGACGCCTGACGTGTAGAGGTCGTGCAGCATCGATACCGCTTCGACTGCGGCCGGCTCTGCGAAGATCAGCCTCTTGCGATCTGCCGAAAGAACGTCACCGTTGTTGGAGCGGATAACGCCCTGAAACAGCCAATCGCCCGCCGATGGTCCGAAAATGCCGGTGGCAAGGCCATCCTGCCCGGTCTTGTCGACAATCGCCTTTGCCGCGACCTTCACCTCCGCCCAGGTTTGCGGCGGATGGTCGGGATCAAGACCCGCCTTTCGGAACAGGTCGGCATTGTAGAACAGAACCGGCGTCGAGAAAGTGTAGGCAAGGCCATAGGTCTTGCCGTTGTAGACGCCGAGTTTAAGCCCCTTCGCCGACATGCCTTCGAAATGCGACGACAGTTCTTCGGCTGGTACCGTGTCCTCAAGCGCGACTGCGCCAAGGTTGTTGACGAAGAAATCGAGGTCGGAAAACACCATCTGGGCGATATCCGGTCCGTGCCCTGCGGCGACATCGGCCTGGATGCGGGTGCTGATGTCGGAAGAGGGCACGCCGACGCCGTTGACCTTGACGTTCGGATTGGCAGCTTCGAATTCGGCGATCAGACGCTTGGTCGCGGCCGCGCCGTTGCCTGTCGAGGCTAGGTTGTAATTATAATAGTTGATGGTAACGGGCGTATCGACCTTGGCCGGAATCTGGCCGGCGAACGCCGCCGATGCAAGCATCGCGAAGGCCATGCCGGCACCAAGAAAAGCTCTGCGTTTCATCTTCTGGATCTCCCGGTCATTCCGCAGCGGCAAGTGCCGCCTGTTCTTCGTACCGTTTGATGAGTTCGCCCATCATGGCGAAGGTGAAGCTATGCAGTTCCCGCCGTTCGGAGGGCTGCGGCACGAAGGAAACCGTCAGGCCGGAGGGGCGCACAGTGCCGACTGCGAACGAAGCGCCCGACAGCATGCGGATCCCCTCATTCAGGTAAAGCACGTCGGTTGCCGCGTGCTGGCCGACGCCGATGATCACCGGAATGCCGTACCAGTTGCTGACGCGGTCGAAATGGATGTGACCCGAAAGGATGCCGATGACATTGTGGCCTTCGAGAATGGTCCGCAGTTTTTCGGTGTCGGCAATTGCCAGTGCTTCCCACTCAAGATCGGGGTTCGGGTCCAGTGCCGGCGCGTGATGCATGACAAGAAGCTTCGGCAGGTCAGGGTGATTGGCAAGCTCGCCTTCCAGCCAGGTGAATTGCGAGGCTTCGAAACTGCCGCCGATCTTGAAGGGATGACTGGAATCGAGAACGATGATGTGGATGCCATCGATGACGGCCGCATGATCGTAAGGCGCCTTCAGCTCATCGTTGCGACCGGTCATCGCGGTGTAGAAGCCGTCACGCTTGTCGTGGTTGCCGAGCGCGTAAAGCACCGGGATGCCGAGATCGGCCTGTGCCATGATGCGCTTCAGCTCTTCATAGGAGCCGACATCGCCACGATTGGTGAGGTCGCCGCTTGCAACAATGAAGCTTGGTGTCGGCACCACTCTTTTGACGTCAGCCAGGATGGCGGCGAGCGTCTTCGATGTATCCGAATAAAGGTGATCATCCGTGACCGTCGGGTCGGAGATGTGCAGGTCGGTGAGGTGAACGAAGGTCGTGTGGGCCGTCATGGCGTCGTTTCCTGTGCGTGGTGCGCTTTCCGGG
>NZ_JAELTU010000763.1 GCF_016429015.1 Rhizobium sp. ASV20 | reverse complement strand
ACTCTTCTCAGTCTACGGGCCAGCTCTTCCTTTGTTTCGTTGGTGGCATGCTCGCCGGGACCGCCATCGGGGCCTGAGATGTTGAAGGTCGGGGTATCAGGCGGGCTCGGGGGCACGGAGCCTTCGTTGTGATGGCGGAGGCCGGGCTGGCCCTGGTGAACAAAGTACGGATTCGCATGGGCGGTCGGGCTCATGGCTTCTTCGAGCTGGTTGCCTTCACTAGCGACAGTATGAGCTCGAAGACGACCAACGGTGTTGCTGAAGAACTTTGTGTGGCGAAACGGTTTGGGTCCGTTGCCGCTGCTGTCGCCAGCCGCATTGCCTCCTGAGGGGTTCGAAGTGGCATTTCCTGCTGAGGCGCCGCTCTTTTCCTTTTCGCTCGGTGATGGACTGTTGATG
>NZ_JAELTU010000762.1 GCF_016429015.1 Rhizobium sp. ASV20 | reverse complement strand
GGGCAGTTCTCTCCAAATGTCACTCATAGAAAGTCTGCCGGGTCCCAAGTCTAACTCCTCGTACAACATTTCGAGCCACTGGATGTGTGCATGTCTGACCGAGTGCGGCTCGTCGAGTGAATAATGGTGTGACATAATAGGATGACAGCTGCGCAGCCCAGCGTTCAGCTTCTAAAAATGAAGAAAAATATGGAATAAATAAAAGAAAAAACGAAGAGTACTTGTTTGCATCTTGGGTGCAGACTTTCAATTGCCTTGCTATCTATTGAAGCTAAATAAGTTTCTCTTTAAAAGCATCGAATGTTTGACTTCGCCGTCTGCCTGTCTTACAAGGCTACCTACAGTTTCAATTTTCTCGAAGCATAATTATATTCTTGACTGATAGTCCTAAGACACCAC
>NZ_JAELTU010000761.1 GCF_016429015.1 Rhizobium sp. ASV20 | reverse complement strand
CCCCCCCCCCCCCCCCCCCCCCCCCCCCCCCCCCCCCCCCCCCCCCCCCCCCCCCCCCCCCCCCCCCCCCCCCCACGACCCCCCGCCCACCCCCGACCTCTACACTCCAAGAATTTCGTCGGCAGCGTCAGATGTGTATAAGAGACAGCACCAAGACACTGCCGAAAAACGCCCGGTCGACGACCGAAATCAGAAGCCAGCCGAGAATAATGACCGGATACGCCTCACGCTTGAAACGGCCAAGCATCATCAGTACGAAAACCCAGCCGTAGAAGACGACCTCGTAGGAAATCGACCAATACGAACCATCCCTGTCTCTTATACACATCTCCGAGCCCACGAGACATCGGCGAAGAGCGCGTATGCCGTCTTCGGCTTGAAAAGGGGGGGGGGGGGGGG
>NZ_JAELTU010000760.1 GCF_016429015.1 Rhizobium sp. ASV20 | reverse complement strand
CAGCCCCCCCCACCCCCGACACCTACACTCCAAGAATTTCGTCGGCAGCGTCAGATGTGTATAAGAGACAGTTTCCATCGTCCCCACATGGCGGATATTAAAAATGCCCTATGAAGTTTTCTAGATAATCCACTTGTAACGCATATCGATATGACGAGTGCGAGCCGCGTTTTGAGGCGTGAGGGTATACGCAAGGGCGTTTTAGCTATCAGTGAAGAGGATCAGTGGTGTTAGTTGGCGGAAGCCCAGTTAGCTGAGGATTTCTGCGAACTAGTAGGTGGAAAGGCCGGAAGGTATAAGATTAACGAATTTAGCTTCCGTGGAACTAAGGGTGATAATCGTCTAGCGACGAGATCGCCAAAAGATAGGACTATCACTAAGAAAGACGATGTAGCTAGC
>NZ_JAELTU010000759.1 GCF_016429015.1 Rhizobium sp. ASV20 | reverse complement strand
TGTGTATAAGAGACAGCCTTGCACATATAAAATACCTTTTGTCGCTATATCTACCCCGTACATCCATACGGAGTACGGAGCTCGAGGATGGGTGTGGCGGATTCTGAATCCACCCACCCACACGCATCTACTCTTACTACCCATACCAACACAGGCCACAAACTAACACGTTGTCGCTCGATTTCGTAACCCAGTGTCCATCTGCAGCGGCAAGAAGCCATCTCGGACCCCTAAAGATGGGCCCTCCATGTAGTTCCATTAGGCCAAAGTAACATTAGAAACCCGAGCCTGAGACTAATAGTGAAGTGACGCGTGTAACTCCTTGTAACTCGGCCTTTGAGAACGCCGCGCTTAGCCTTGCCCGTATGCAATCGCACAAAACCGGACATCCGCAAACTC
>NZ_JAELTU010000758.1 GCF_016429015.1 Rhizobium sp. ASV20 | reverse complement strand
CCCCCCACCGAGCTCTACACTCCAAGAATTTCGTCGGCAGCGTCAGATGTGTATAAGAGACAGGCAGAGACATTGCTAAACTCAACAGTTCCGAGCTGTGGCCATTGTTGTGGCACATGGCTGCAATCCTCGCAGTTGCCGACCTCTTGAGGTGTGCTGCTGATAAACGTCCTCAGGCGCGAAAGTGCCCCCAAGGACGTCTCGAGTCTCGTCCAGCCACTCACGAAGAAATTTAGTGTGCTGCCGAACCCAATGAGGCTAAGTAAGCTGAGCCCTATGCCGGCCTCTGTCGTCGTCTGTCGAAAGAAGACGGTCATGGTAACTAAAATAAAGGCAAGACATAGACTGACTAGGTCCATGGCAAGCTCTAGCCAACGCTGGACGGTATACATGTAGTAG
>NZ_JAELTU010000757.1 GCF_016429015.1 Rhizobium sp. ASV20 | reverse complement strand
CGGTTGGGGATCCGGCTGTGGCGAGGAGAGTAACCGTCGCTTGCTGAACCTCGGTCGGTAGTTTCAAGATTCAAATCGCAAGCAATTGATCGGCGGGAGCTCTGACTCTTGTCGGGCGTGGATAAACGCTCTCGAGTTTCGTACCTTTGGCGGCACAACAGGCGGCTTGGGCAGAGCTGGACTGAGGGCTAGGTGTGTGGAACCAGCGTCAAGCCCACTGGAAAAAACCGACCTTGAGCCCCAAATATGTGGAGAAACCGGCGCTGCGACTGGTTGGTGATGTGGTTCCCCAACCCACGGAGAGGGGTGGTTAGCAATGACTTGCACCAGGACACTGGGGCATTGGGCAATACTGATATGTACTCGTAGAACCTGCAGCAATCATTACGAGTATAAGCAC
>NZ_JAELTU010000756.1 GCF_016429015.1 Rhizobium sp. ASV20 | reverse complement strand
ATCTGGCTCTGCACATGGATTAGGATTGTTGTGGGATGCGTCGGAAAGAATGCCTCGGGCTGTGGGTAACGACTCGCGAAGCAAGAATGTCTGAATTCTTTCGAATCCCGCAAAAGACGCCACAGCACGGGGAACAATCGTCATGACCATGTTTGCGGGGTGAGTTATCATGCTGACGATGGCCATTGTGGTAAATGCCGTCGCAGTGTCCAGGCTGCTACCTTTGGCCACTGATATTGCCGCGAAAAGAACGAGCGTTATAGCCGGTGAGAAGATTCCTAGTGCATTTGCTACCTTGTATCAGCACTTACAACAACGAGACGCACGACACATCAGCGAGCGAGTTTCAGATGCGCGACGAACCTGATGCGTTGTAGTATACCATTACCCATCTTAGCCC
>NZ_JAELTU010000755.1 GCF_016429015.1 Rhizobium sp. ASV20 | reverse complement strand
CCTTGATGTAGTTATTGGTGGCGCTATGCTGCAAACCAAAAAGAGAAAGAAGATAGTGTTTTCTTTGTTTTCTTATGTAGTATATTTAATTGAGTCTTGTTATAGTGGCTACAAAGCGCTTCTCTATGCAAGGTGAGGAGGAATGGATGGAAAACACTGCAACAGTTTGGAATATTGGATGGAAGGGTGCTATTTTGGGATGTTTACCTGTCATGTCATAGGACACCCCGATCGGCGACGCCGGCATCTTGAGTTGGCTGGCGCTTGCCAAGATTCATGCGGACGTGAAGCAGACCCCCACGGATTCCGTGAATCATGTTTGAAACAATCCCTGCAGACCTGTAATTAGACCCTTGTCTGCTTTCAAAGTGGGCATGGCGAGCACAGTTCTCTATGTCCC
>NZ_JAELTU010000754.1 GCF_016429015.1 Rhizobium sp. ASV20 | reverse complement strand
ATTCTTAGTAACAACGCCCCTCGCAAACTCTCCAAACGTCAAATGCTGCTCAATGTCCACCTCCTCGCCCAAATTAGGCTGCGTAAAAACAGCCAGCGTATTCCTCGCAATGCGCCCATCGCTCACGCTCGCACGAACGCCGCGCACAAAATGCGGCACCGCCTTGAATTTGCCTGCCGTGATGCGTTCCAGCGCCTCCCCCGTCTGGAACGCGATGCAGTCGCGCGGAATCTTGACCTGGAATGTCTCACCAGTGCGGGACTTGATGTGCAAGCCTGCGCTTGGATCGGGCGATGCAGCGAGTTCTGCGAGAGGCGCCAGCGAGTGCGCGCCTGATGAGCCGCCGGCGGGCACCGAGGTGTTGGTTTCCTTTTCATCAATGAACATGGCTGAGGTGAGG
>NZ_JAELTU010000007.1 GCF_016429015.1 Rhizobium sp. ASV20 | reverse complement strand
TCCCGTCAATCCCAGGCACCTAAGCCCAGAACCACCAATCAGCATCGCAGCCAATCCAGGAAACACTAGAGCGAAGGACTTCGTCGCCAGCAGCGCCGCCGCCCTCGTCAGTGATCGGGCTTATAGACCCCCCAACCCGACATAGTCAACACTGCCACTGTAAAAATTCTGACATTTTTATAAGTGCCTGATATGAAAAGCAAATTTGAGGTGACAGCAAAAACACAGGAGAATTCTACCGGATTGGGCATGTTTTCCGGATTCATTTTACCCCTCTCGCAGAAATCACCCGGATTACCTTCCCAAACCAGCGCAAATCGCGCCGCCCGCGCGAGGGTTCGCGCTCTCATTGCCAGCAAAACGTCCAGGACCTAATAGAGATCAAACGAACAGGGGGAGCGCAGCATGTTGCTTCTTCGTAAGAAGCGGGCGCAGCCGCATTTGCCATGCGAACCCGACACCACTCTGTATAAAGCGATATGGAGCCAGCAGGCGTGACATATAAAGTGCCTCCACTACCGGAACTTCCGGTCTCGCATGTGCTTGGCGATATCGGCACTGCGCTTTCCGGCCACGGGCGTGCCGTGCTGTCCGCACCGCCCGGCGCCGGCAAAACGACGTTGGTGCCGCTTTATCTCCTCGGGCAACCATGGCGCGGGGATGGCAGAATCATCCTTCTGGAACCCCGGCGCCTGGCGGCGAGAGCCGCCGCCGCCCGCATGGCCTCATTGCTCAACGAGCAGGTCGGTGACACGGTCGGCTATCGCATGCGGCTCGACAACCGCATCTCTTCCAGAACCCGTATCGAAGTGGTGACGGAAGGCGTATTCGCGCGGATGATCCTGGACGATCCCGAACTGTCAGGCATCTCCACCGTCATCTTCGACGAATTCCACGAGCGCTCGCTGGACGCCGATTTCGGCCTGGCGCTGGCGCTCGACGTGCAATCGGCATTGCGCGAGGATCTGCGCATCCTCGTCATGTCGGCGACGCTCGATGTCGAGCGTGTCGCAAACCTGCTCGGACAACCGCCCGTTATCGAAAGCATGGGCCGCAGCTTTCCGATCGACATCCGTTACCAGGACCGGCCCGCGGGAGAGCGCATCGAAGACACGGTGACACGGGCGATCCTCGATGCGCATGCCAGCGAACAGGGCTCGATCCTCGCCTTCCTTCCGGGACAGGCCGAGATCACCCGGACGGCGGAGCGCATCGAAGGCCGGTTCGGACCCGAGACGGTGATTGCACCGCTCTACGGCAATCTCAGTCAGAAGGACCAGGACGCGGCTATCCGGCCTGCGCCGCAGGGCACGCGAAAGGTCGTGCTTGCGACCTCGATCGCCGAAACCTCGATCACCATCGACGGAGTACGCATCGTCATCGACAGCGGCCAGCAGCGACTACCCGTTTTCGAGGCCTCGACCGGTATCACGCGCCTGGAGACAGTGCGGGTGTCGCGTGCCTCCGCCGATCAGCGCGCCGGACGTGCCGGGCGAACCGAGCCCGGCATTGCCATTCGCCTTTGGCATCCCGGCCAGACAGCGGCACTTCCCGCATTTACGCCGCCGCAGATTCTTTCCAGCGATCTCTCGGGTCTGGCGCTCGACCTCGCGCATTGGGGCGTGCAGGATCCGGCAACGCTTGCCTTCGTCGATCAACCACCTGCGACGACACTTGCGGAAGCGCGAACGCTCTTGCGGCAACTGGGAGCGCTCGATGCTGAAAACGGGCTCACGGAGCATGGCCGGCTGATGCGCGAGCTCGCCCTTCCGCCTCGCCTGGCGGCCATGGTGATCTCGGCTGCGGAATTCGGCCAGGGACGCGAAGCGGCATTGCTGGCTGTACTGCTGACGGAGCAAGGGCTTGGTGGCCAAAGTATCGATCTCGAGGAAAGGCTGCGCCGCTTCAAGACGGAAAAGGGCGAGCGGGCGGACGCGGCGCGCCGGCTGGCGGGGCGGCTAGCGTCTGCTGCCGGTGGCAAAAGCGCTGCTCCTTCCAACTCCACCCTAGCCGGTTCTTTGCTGCTGCATGCCTTTCCCGACCGGATTGCGCTGCAGCGTGGCGGGCGCGGCCGTTTCGTCATGGCAAATGGGCGGGGCGCCGAACTACCGGAGACCGAGCGGCTTGCAGGCTCGCAAATGCTGGTGATCGCCGATCTCACCGGCCGTGCGGCGCAGGCGCGCATTCTTGCCGCGGCGGAGATTTCCCGCAGCGATGTCGAGGAGCACTTGCCCGGTGAGATCCGCACGGAGGATCAAAGCTTTTTCGACAGAGCGAGCCGCCAGGTGCGGGCACGGCGAGCGACAAGGCTCGGGGCCATCATCTTCGAGGAGACCCCGCTGCCCCGACCTTCCGGCGAGCAGGCTGCCAAGGCGCTGGCCGAGGGCATTCGCGAACTGGGGATCGACGTCCTGCCTTTTTCCAAGGAAGCGGCGCAGCTGCGCGACAGGATCGGCTTCCTATATAGGACGATCGGCGATCCCTGGCCGGATATGAGCGACGAAGCGCTGCTTACGCGGCTCGACGAATGGTTCACACCGTTTCAGAGCGAGGCGCGCGGCCTCTCCGATATTTCCGCCGGCGGACTTTCCAACGGGCTGATGACGCTGGTGCCGCATGACCTGCAGCGCGATCTCGGCCGCATGGCGCCGACACATTTTGAAGCGCCGACCGGACAGCGCCATCCCATACAATATGATGGCGAAGAGCCGCTTCTGACCATTCGGGTGCAGGAACTGTTCGGACTGAAGCAACATCCGGCTGTCGGCGGCGGCAGACTGCCGCTCCTGCTGGAATTGACATCGCCGGCGCACCGGCCGATTCAGACGACGCGCGACCTGCCGGGCTTCTGGGCGGGATCCTGGAAAGATGTGCGCGCCGACATGCGCGGGCGCTACCCACGGCATCCCTGGCCGGAAGATCCGGCCGATGCCTTGCCGACGACGCGCGCCAAGCCAAGGGGGACCTGACAATGGCACGATTCTTCCGAGGATTGGAAAAGCTGTCCGAGGCCGAGATCCGGGCACAGGACGACCATCATAGCAGCCGGCGGGTGAGGCTGCAGACACTGGTGCGCCTGCGCTGGCTCGCGGTCGGCGGCCAGACCGTCACCGTCATGATCGTCGCCTTCTGGCTGAAATTTCCCATGCCGTTGATGCCCTGCTGCGTGCTGATCGCCTGCCTTGCCTGGATCAACTTCTTCCTGACCTTGCGCTTTCCGCCAACGCACCGGCTGGAACCGCCGGCAGCCTTTGCCCTGCTCGGCCTCGATCTTCTGCAGCTCAGCGGCTTGCTGCTGATCACCGGCGGCCTTGCCAACCCCTTCTCGGTGCTGGTTTGCGTGCCCGTCATCATTTCCTTCGCATCGCAGCCGATCCGCTACAGTGTGACGCTGATTGCGCTTGCGATGATCTGCATTACCGGGCTTGCCTTCTCGCCCTTCCCGCTTCCCTGGTATGAAGGCGTCGCCGTGAACGTTCATAGCGTCATGCAGCTGGGCGTCTGGTGCTCGATCGCCTCGACCATGGCCTTTGCCGCATTCTATGCCTATCGCGTGTCGATGGAGGCCTCGCAGCTTGCCGATGCGCTTTCGGCGACGGAACTTGTGCTGCAGCGGGAGAAGCATCTGTCGCAGCTCGACGGGCTGGCGGCGGCGGCGGCGCACGAGCTCGGGACGCCGCTTGCGACCATCAGCGTCGTTGCCAAGGAAATGGAGCGCGAGCTGCGCGAGGACGACCGTTTTCGCGAAGATGTGGCGCTTTTGCGTAGTCAGAGCGAGAGATGCCGCGACATCCTGCGGCGGCTGACGACGCTTTCGTCGGAAGACGAAGCGCATATGCGGCGGCTGACGCTGTCCTCGATGATGGAAGAAATCATTGCTCCCCATCGCGAATTCGGCATCGCGCTGGAACTGATCGAAAGGAGCCCGCGCACCGGCGAGCCGGTGCTGTCACGCAATGCCGGCATCATGTATGGGCTCGGTAATCTGATCGAGAACGCCGTCGACTATGCCCGCAAGACGGTGACCGTCACCGTCGAATACACAGCCGACATACTGACGATCGTCATCGAGGACGACGGCAGCGGTTATTCGCCGGAAATCCTGGCACGGATCGGGGAGCCCTACGTCACGTCCCGGCAGCGCGACGATACGGCCGGTGGCCTCGGGCTTGGCCTCTTCATTGCCAAGACGCTGCTGGAGCGCTCCGGTGCCACCCTCTCCTTCACAAACCGCGATCCGGAAACGCCGGGAGCTCGCGTCCGCGTCGAATGGCCGCGCGTGTTGATCGACAGTAATTCGACAAAATGATTTTGACGGCTTACAACAGCCTTGGTCAAAATCGGTAGAATATGCAGGCGGATGGTCGCCGGGATAGAAGATAGAATGACGGAAAAAGAGATCGCAGCCCCACACATCGTGGACAAGGATTCCGCGGCCCATATCGGCGCGGATGCGACATTGCTGATCGTCGATGACGACGGCCCCTTTCTGCGCCGGTTGGCGCGCGCAATGGAAACGCGCGGCTTCGCGGTGGAGACGGCGGAATCGGTGGCGGAAGGCGTCGCCAAGACCAAAGTCAATCCGCCGAAATATGCGGTCGTCGATCTGCGCCTCGGCGATGGCAACGGCCTCGAGGTTATCGAGGCAATCCGCCAACGGCGCGATGATACGCATATCGTTGTCCTGACTGGTTATGGCAACATCGCGACAGCCGTCACCGCCGTCAAACTGGGTGCAATCGATTATCTGGCAAAGCCCGCCGACGCCGACGACGTCTTTGCGGCCCTAACGCAACGTCCCGGCGAAAAGGCCGAGGTGCCCGAGAATCCGATGTCGGCGGATCGCGTGCGCTGGGAGCATATTCAGCGTGTCTATGAAATGTGCGAGCGCAACGTTTCCGAGACGGCGCGCCGGCTCAACATGCATCGCCGCACACTGCAGCGCATCCTCGCCAAGCGCGCGCCGAAATAGAGCAATACCAGGAAAAGCGCCCGGCGGCTTTCCTGGAAGTGCCGCCGTCGCTTGAGGGCTATTCCGAAGCGAAGGACTTGCCCGTCGCCCACTCGGCGAGCAGCAGACGCTGCGCGGCCGCGCGCGAGAAGTTCAGCGTCACAGATTTGCGCGTCGCCGGCGGCAGGCGATGCTCAGGCGCTTCGCGGATCATGTGGGCGCCGTAGCCGTCCGACAGAAAGAGCCCGCACTCCTCCGGAAATATATCCAGCGGTACATCCTTGTGGGTGGCGAAGAACAGCCGGTCACAGTGCTGCCGGTATTCGGGCCATTTGCGGTCCACGCGGAAATCCTCGATCGACGTCTTGATCTCGATGATCCAGATCTCGCCCTTCTCGGAAATGGTGATGAGGTCGGCGCGGCGGCCGCTGGCAAGCGGCAACTCCGGCAAGATAGCGTGACGCATCTCGTGCAGTAAAAGTTGCACGCCCTTGCGTACAAGCATGGCCCGTTCCGACTGCCGGCCATCTATTAACGGATTGTTATTGTAAACGTTCAAAATCGTCATGAATTGCCCCAGGGACACGGCAAGCATTGTTGCAAAAAAACCATGTCTCTCTAATTTGCGCGGCGACTGTATTTTGTAGCGCCAGAGCAGCTTGCAAAGTTTAGTTTAATGGAAAATAAACCGTAGACAACGATGGTATATAGCCATCCGATCCCTGCCACGAAATTTCAAGAGACTTCCATGCGCATCCGTAATGCTATGACCGCACTCGGCCTTGTCGCAATGCTCGCATCGGCTGGCTATGCCACCACTGCCGCAGCCGCGCCGACCGCTACCGCAAAATCCGCCGCAGAAACCATCAAGACGTTCGATGGCGACTATGGCATCACCAGCGATAACGGCTTCCAGCTGCCGGCGATCCCGATCCAGAAGGTGAAGCCGCAGTTCCGCCGCCAGATCGTCGAGTACAAGTCCGACGAGGCTGAAGGCACCATCATCGTCAACACGCGCGAGCGCCATCTCTATTACATCCTCGGCAATGGCGAAGCGATGCGCTACGGCATCGGCGTCGGCAAGCAGGGCTTCTCCTGGTCCGGCACCGCTTACGTCGCCTGGAAGCAGGAATGGCCGAGCTGGCATCCGCCGAAGGAAATGGCCGTTCGCCGTCCGGAAATCGCAAAATATGTCGACGGTGGCATGAACCCGGGCCTTTCCAACCCGCTCGGCGCGCGCGCCATGTACCTCTACAATGAAAAGGGCCAGGACACGCTGTTCCGCCTGCACGGCACGCCGGAATGGGCGTCTATCGGCACGGCCGCTTCGTCCGGCTGCATCCGCCTGATCAATCAGGACGTGATCGACCTATACAGCCGCGTTCTGCCGGGTCACAGCACCAAGGTCATCGTTATCCAGTAACTCGCTGGTATCGGGATTGAAAAAGGCCGCCGGATCGCGATCCGGCGGCCTTTTTGTTTTGGGTAGTTCAAAAGCGATCCAACATCGCTCCACCCGCCCTCCTCCTTCGAGGCACCTTGCCGTCGGAATATCAGTGCAGACGACAAGACTTTGACGGATAGAGCTGGCCTTCGATGAGGCAAAGGATCACTTTGCCTGCTTTGCCTTCAGCTCGATACGGCGGCGATGCAGGACCGGCTCGGTATAGCCATTCGGCTGCTCACGGCCCTTGAGCACGAGGTCTAGCGCTGCCTGGAAGGCAATCGAGTCGTCGAAATTGCCTGACATGGCGATGTAGTTGGGATCGTCGGCATTCTGCTTGTCGACGACGGCCGCCATACGCTTCATCGTCTCGATGATCTGCGCTTCGCTGATGACCTTGTGATGCAGCCAGTTGGCCATGTGCTGCGCCGAAATGCGCAGCGTGGCGCGGTCTTCCATCAGGCCGACATTGTTGACGTCTGGCACCTTGGAGCAGCCAACACCCTGATCGACCCAGCGAACGACATAGCCGAGAATGCCCTGGCTGTTGTTGTCGATCTCGCGCTGGATTTCTTCCGGCGTCCAATTCGGCCGTGAGGCGACCGGCACTGAGAGGATGTCGGAGAGCTTGGCGCGGCCGCGGCTCTTCAGGTTCTTCTGCACATCGGCGACATTGACGCGGTGATAGTGCGTGGCATGCAGCGTCGCGGCAGTCGGCGACGGCACCCAGGCGGTGTTGGCGCCAGCCTTTGGATGGGCGATCTTCTGCTCGAGCATAGCCGCCATCAGATCCGGCATGGCCCACATACCCTTGCCGATCTGTGCATGGCCGGAGAGGCCGCATTCGAGGCCGATATCGACGTTCCAGTTCTCATAGGCGCTGATCCAGGCGGCCTGCTTCATGTCGCCCTTGCGGATCATCGGGCCAGCTTCCATCGAGGTATGGATTTCATCGCCGGTGCGATCAAGGAAGCCCGTGTTGATGAAGACGACGCGCTCGCGGGCGGCGCGGATGGCCTCCTTGAGGTTGACCGTGGTGCGGCGCTCCTCGTCCATGATGCCCATCTTCATCGTGTTTCTGGGCATGCCGAGCAGGTCCTCGACGCGCGTGAAGATATCGACGGCAAAGGCAACTTCTTCCGGGCCGTGCATCTTCGGCTTGACGACATACATCGAGCCGGTGCGCGAGTTCTTCCGGCGTCCGTTCGGGCCGATGTCGTAGAGCGCGATCAGACCGGTGATGACGCCGTCCATGACGCCTTCCGGCACCTCGTTGCCATCTCGGTCGAGAATGGCGGGATTGGTCATGAGGTGGCCGACATTGCGCACCAGCATCAGCGAGCGGCAATGCAGATCGAACGTGCTGCCATCCGGCGCCGTATAGGTCACATCGGGATTGAGGCGGCGCGTGAAGGTCTTGCCGCCCTTGGCGACTTCTTCCGCCAGGTCGCCCTTCATCAGGCCGAGCCAGTTGCGATAGACCTCTGCCTTGTCCTCGGCATCGACGGCTGCGATCGAATCTTCGCAATCCATAATCGTGGTGATGGCCGATTCCAGGCGGACATCGGAAATGCCGGCCGGGTCGGTCTTGCCGATCGCGGTCGTGGAATCAATCACGACTTCGATATGGATGCCGTTCTGCTTCAGCAGGATGTGCGTCGGGGTGGCGGGATCGCCGAGGTAGCCGGCGAAATGGCTGCCATCCACCAGCTTCGATGCGCCGCCCTTGGTGGCAACCGCGAGGGCGCCATCCTTCACGGCAAGGCCGGTGACATCCTTCCAGGATGCGCCGGCGAGCGGGACGGTGGAATCAAGGAAATCACGAACCCAGGCGATGACCTTCTCACCGCGCTTGGGATTATATCCCTTGCCCTTCTCGGCGCCGTCGGTCTCGGGAACAGCATCGGTGCCATAAAGCGCATCATAGAGCGATCCCCAGCGCGCATTCGCGGCATTCAGCGCATAGCGCGCATTCATGACGGGAACGACGAGCTGCGGGCCGGCGATCTCGGAGATTTCCGGATCGACATTTGCAGTCGAAATCGTAAAGGCCGGGCCTTCCGGCACGATGTAGCCGATTTCCCGGAGGAAAGCTTCGTAGGCAGCGAGATCGACGGGGGCGCCATTCTTGCGATACCAGTCGTCGAGGGCCGCCTGCATGCGATCCCGCTTGGCGAGAAGCTCGCGGTTCTTCGGCGCGAGATCGTGAACGATCTCGGAGAAGCCGGCAAAAAACGTCTCGGCATCCACGCCCGAGCCCGGAAGAGCTTCCTTGACGAGAAAATCATAAAGTACCGGTTCGATCTGCAGACCGTTCTTTTCAATGCGGCTCATGCCAAATACTCCTCAAGGCCGTTTCACGGCTCAACTTTCATATGCTGCCACTTTGCGGGTTGTTTCGCTCTCCGTCAATTTGGCAATAATTCGAAAGATTTATGCAGCAGGGGAAACAATAGCCGACAGCAATCGGAAAATGTCAAAGAAGCCAAGCGGTTCAGTTTTTCGCTGAAACTCTGAACCGCTCCATCTTTTTGTCTTTACGCAATTCCGGATGGAAAGCGGTGGCGCACTTTTCCTGGAATTGCTTTATCGCCGTGTCACACGCATCGGCAATCCGCCACGCGGCTGGGTCGTCAGCTTCTGCACCGGCCAGGGATCGGTGCCGTCGATCGCATCCAAGCGGAAACGCCGCATCATCACGGCAAGGGCGATGACCGCCTCCTGCAGGGCAAAGGTTGCGCCGATGCAGACGCGCGGGCCGGCGCCGAAGGGTAGATACTGGAAGCGATTGATCTTGCCGCGGTTTTCCGGAAGGAAACGCTCCGGCATGAAGGCGCGCGGCTTTTCCCAGTAGAGCACATGGCGATGCAGGGTCCATGGCATGATGAGGACGGTGATTCCCTTCTCAATCGTCACCCGCTCGCCATTGGGGCTGATCCATTCGTCATCGGCGATGGCAGCGCGATTGATCGACGGCGCCGGCGGATAGAGACGCATGGCCTCTTCGAAAGACGCGCGGACATAGGGCATCAGATCGAGCCATGCGACAGGCTCTGCATCGGTTGCCAGCACCCGGTCGATTTCCTCTTCCATGGTCTGACGGATATGCGGGCTTTTGGCGACGCAATAGAGCGTCCAGGCAAGTGCACGGGCTGTTGTCTCGTGGCCGGCGCCGATGAAGGTGAGGATATTGTCCTCGATCTCCTCCATCGTCAGCCCGTCGGGGCCGGCCTTTTCCAGCAGCAACGTCAGAAAATCATCCGGCGCGCTCACGCGATCCCTGCGCATCTTGTCCAGACGCTGATCCATCGTATTGCGAACGATGCCGCGGAACTTGTCGAGCATGCGCTGGCCGCCGATGCGGGTAATGCGCGGCACCCAGGGAGGCGCGCGCAGGAGATCCATTGGATCGACCCGGCCCATGCGGTGCAGCAGCTCGTTGACGTCGTCAGAAAAACTCGTGCTTTCGGTGACGATCTCGCCGGAGAACAGGGTCTCGGCCAGAATGACGAAGGTCAGCTCGGTCATGTCGGCGGCGATATCGAATACCGCGCCTTCACTTCCGATCTCCTCATACTTCTGCAGATATTGCTGGCTCTGGCTTAGCATCTGTCCGGCAAAACCCTGGGCGTGGCGTGGCGTGAACACCGGTGCCACAGCCTTGCGCGAGCGCTTCCACACCGGGCCCTCTGCCGTCAGCAGGCCATCACGCAGGATCGGCCGCAGCACCAACTGGCGTATATCGGCCATGCGGTAGTTGGCGGCATTGTCGACCAGGACGTGCTTGATCAGGCCGGGATCGTTGACGATCAGCGTCCGCTCGTTGAAGAACTTCGTCTTGATCCAGGGCAGCGTATAGGAGGGCTCGCCCCAGAGCTCGAGCGGATTGCGCAGGATGGTCTTGATGATCGTCCATCGCGATGGAGGAACGGTGCGCGGGATCGGCGCCGGCGGGGAGAAGGCTTCCGGAATCATGTCCATTGGATCAATTCTCCTCGAAGACCGGGCCATTGCTTGATCGATGCAGCCGGAGCGGCGCACCCTTCCGATATGGGGGACGCCACCGGCAAAATCCAGACGATAAAACGTCGCGCAGAGCCGTTTACAGAAGCGACTTCAGATCGCTCAGCTTATTATTGATGAGCCAACCATAGTAGTTCTCTTCCGGCCAGGCCGGCTGCGACGAGCCGCGATTTCTGGCCGCGAGGGCGGCAGCGCGTTTGCGGGAGTTGCCGAGATTATAGAGCGTCGCGGTGACGCCCGGGTTGCCTGAGATATCCATGCCGGCGATCGAACGATAGTCGTCGATCGACTTGCGGATCGCCGCGGCCACGAAAGCCAGCGACAGATCCGGGTCCATGATCGCCTTGTAGACGCCGCCGGCATCTTTTTCGTCAAGCTTCGGAATGCCCGAGGTGCGGCTGACGAGATCCGACAGCTCAAGGGCCGTCAGCGGATTGACCTGACCGAGGCCGAAGGTCTGACCGGCATAGAAGGGCTGGAAGAAGACCGCGCTGAAGCGATTGTCCGGGTAGGATTTGCCGCCGACCGTCTTGCCGCGGAAATCGTCTTCCCAGACATCTTCGCGGCAGATCCAGAGGTTGTAGGAATCCCTCTTGCTCTTGCAGGCGTCGAATTGCGGCCGGGCAACGAAATCGTCGACGTTTTCACCATTATAGGCGAAGCGGAAGCTCTGGCCGGCATAGGAGGCCGCCTTCACATAATAGGACTGCAGCCCGTCATAGGCGTCGACATTATAGGTGTGCTCGCCGACCAATGCGCCGATGATATGGATCGGATCGATGCCGTAGGCGCGCGCCGTCGACTTGATCTTCGACATCAGCTTCCTGTCGGTCGCCAGCAGCTCGCGCACCTTCTGGTACTTGCGATCGAAAGTGGAGCTGGTGCCGCGCGTGCGCCGCACGGACGCGCCGGGAACCGGCGGTTGCTCGGCATTGCGGTTGCCTGGAGGCACCATGGTCGCCGCATCCGCATAGGCAGGAATCCAGGAGAGGCTGACAACCGTCAGAAGAAGAGTGATCAGTATACGTCGCAAGATGGCTGTCCTGTCGAAGTTTCAACCGATGTTTCCGTGCGACGGACTGGCGGATAATCTTGGCCGAAAAAAGCCATCCGACATAAAGAAACAGGCCCTTAACTAAAAAGTTAAGGGCCTGTTGTCGAGTGCTTACTGTTTTAGATCGTCTTCAGCTGCCCGGTTACAGGATGAAGCGCGACAGGTCCGTGTTGGTTGCGAGGTCGCCGACGTGCTCGCGGACGTAGGCGGCATCGATGGTCACCGACACGCCGGCGCGATCCGAGGCGTTGTAGGAGATCTCGTCCAGCACCCGCTCCATAACCGTCTGCAGGCGACGGGCGCCGATATTCTCGACGGTGGAGTTGAGATGCACGGCGACATCGGCAAGCGCGTCGATCGCATCGTCGGTGAAATCGAGCTTCAGGTCTTCGGTTTCCATCAGCGCCTTGTACTGGCGGATAAGGCTTGCCTGCGGCTCGGTCAGGATGCGGCGGAAGTCTTCCTTCGTCAGCGGGCGAAGCTCGACGCGAATCGGCAGGCGGCCCTGCAACTCCGGCAGCAGATCCGAAGGCTTCGAAACGTGGAAGGCGCCCGACGCGATAAAGAGGATGTGGTCGGTCTTCACCGGACCATACTTCGTCGAGACCGTGGTGCCTTCGACCAGCGGCAGCAAGTCGCGCTGCACGCCTTCGCGGGAGACGCCGGCACCCATGCCGCCGTCGCGGGCGGCGATCTTGTCGATTTCGTCGAGGAAGACGATACCGTCATTTTCGGCGGATTGCACAGCTTCGCGCTGGATCGCTTCGTTGTCGATCAGCTTGTCGGATTCGTCACGCACCAGTTCCTTGTAGGAATCCTTGACTGTGGTCCGCACCTTCTTCGTGCGGCCGCCCATGGCCTTGCCGAACATTTCGGAAAGGTTGAGCACGCCGATATTGGCGCCGGGCATTCCGGGAATTTCGAAACCGCCGGGCATGCCGGAGCCGGTATCGGACACTTCGATATCGATTTCCTTGTCATCCAGCTGGCCGTCACGCAACTTCTTGCGGAAGCTGTCACGCGTTGCCGGCGAAGCGGTAGCGCCGACCAGAGCATCGAGCACGCGCTCTTCGGCGCTCATATGTGCCTTGGCCTGCACCTCGGCGCGCTTCTTTTCACGCACCAGGCCAATGCCGACTTCGACGAGATCGCGAACGATCTGCTCGACATCGCGGCCGACATAGCCGACTTCGGTGAACTTCGTGGCTTCGACCTTGATGAATGGGGCGCCGGCGAGCTTGGCGAGGCGACGGGAGATTTCCGTCTTGCCGACACCGGTCGGGCCGATCATCAGGATGTTCTTGGGCATGACTTCGTCGCGCAGCTCAGGCTCGAGCTGCTGGCGGCGCCAGCGATTGCGCAATGCGATCGCCACGGCGCGCTTGGCCTCATGCTGGCCGACAATATAACGGTCGAGTTCGGAAACGATCTCGCGGGGGGAAAAAGTGGTCATTTCGCGTGTTCCCTGTCAGGGCTAGAAACTATCAAGAGAGGAACGTCTTAGGCTTCGGCATCCAGCGTTTCCAGAATCACATTGTGATTCGTGTAGACGCAGATGTCGGCAGCGATATCGAGGGCGCGGCGGGCGACGTCTTCTGCCGACTTGTCGCTATCCATCAGCGCGCGCGCGGCGGCGAGCGCATAATTGCCGCCGGAGCCGATCGCGAGCGCGCCATGTTCCGGCTCAAGCACATCGCCGTTGCCGGTGATGGCGAGCGTTACGTTCTTATCGGCAACCAGCATCATGGCTTCGAGGTTGCGCAGATATTTGTCCGTGCGCCAGTCCTTGGCGAGCTCGACGGCGGCGCGCATCAACTGACCGGGATATTGTTCAAGCTTCTTCTCGAGGCGTTCGAGCAGGGTGAAGGCATCGGCGGTCGCGCCGGCGAAACCGGCGATGACATCGCCCTTGCCGAGGCGGCGAACTTTGCGCGCATTGCCCTTCATGACAGTCTGGCCAAGGCTCACCTGGCCATCACCAGCCATCACGACCTTGCCGTTCTTGCGAATAGTCACGATTGTCGTCATTTAACACCTGTTTGCCCCCATTTCGGCGGGCTTTCTGCCGGGCCGCACATCGGCCCCGTCAGCACCTATGTAAGAGGGGTTTTGACGATTGCAAATGGCAGCCGAACCGGATTGGTTCGAGCGAGCCGGCTAAAGACGAAGGCCACACGCGTAACTTCTGGATATTTCTCGATCCGCCTGATAAGGAACGGCCGTATTCCGATGGAGCATCCCATGGCAGAGACCGCAGCGAGCCGTACGGCAAGCGTTTCCCGCAAGACCAACGAGACCTCGGTCTCCGTTTCCGTCAACATCGACGGCAGCGGAAAATCGACGATTTCGACGGGGGTCGGCTTCTTCGACCATATGCTGGAACAGCTCTCGCGACATTCGCTGATCGACATGGAGATCGACACCAAGGGCGATTTGCACGTCGACGACCATCATGCCGTCGAGGATACCGGCATCGCGATCGGCCAGGCGATCGCCAAGGCGCTGGGCGACCGGCGCGGCATCACGCGCTACGCCTCGATCGATCTTGCCATGGACGAGACGATGACGAAAGCGGCCGTCGATCTTTCCGGCAGGCCCTTCCTCGTCTGGAATGTTTCGTTCAGTGCGCCGAAGATCGGCACCTTCGATACCGAGCTGGTGCGCGAGTTCTTCCAGGCTTTGGCGCAAAATGCCGGCATCACGCTGCATATCCTCAACCATTATGGCGCCAACAATCACCATATAGCCGAGACATGCTTCAAGGCCGTTGCGCGCGCATTGCGCACCGCAACCGAGATCGATCCGCGGCAGGCAGGCCGAGTGCCATCGACGAAAGGCACGCTCGCTTGAGCCGGATGATTTCAGGTCGGTTCGACCTGAAATCATCCGGCTTAGAATCAAACAGATAGAGCATGATGTCGTCCGAAAACCGCTGGCACTTTTCGGCATCATGCTCTAGCCCCAAAATGGGGAATTGAGGAAATGGCAAGCTTTCTGATTTTGTCTCCCCCCGGAGCGCCCAATCGATCCGAATTATCGGATCGATATCGTGATGGAACGCGATTCATCCGTGACGGCTTTTCGTGGAAGGCGTTTTTGTTTCCAGCGTTCTGGATGCTCTTCAATCGCCTCTGGCTGCACGCCGTCGCTGCCATCCTCTTGCAGGGCTTTGCCCTGGAGCTGATGCGCCAGCCGGGATTTTTCATCGCCGGAGCAGCCATCTGGCTGGGCGTTCACATTCTGGCGGCACTTGAGGGGCCGGATGCTGTGGGACAGCGGCTGATCAACCGCGGCTGGAAGATCGAAAACCTCGTTTCTGCCCGCGATCTGGCAACTGCGGAAGAGATCCACTTCTCCCAAGTCGAGCAGGAGTCACGAGTGGATATCCACCCAAGGGATTGGAATATCCCGGCACACAATACCAATACCAGCCGCCCAGGCCCGAGCTTCGGCCTTCCCGGCTATGACGGAGGACGCTGACCATGCGCGTCGCGATTATCGACTATGGCTCCGGCAACCTGCGCTCGGCCACGAAAGCTTTCGAGAGAGCCGCCCGTGAAGCCGGCATCGACGCAGAGATCGATTTGACGGACAAGGCCGAGCGGGTCGCCACGGCGGATCGCATCGTGCTCCCCGGTGTCGGCGCCTATGCCGATTGCCGCCGCGGCCTCGACGCCGTGCCCGGCATGGCGGAAGCCGTTATCGACGTCGTAGAACACAAGGCCCGCCCCTTTCTCGGCATCTGCGTCGGCATGCAGCTGATGTCCTCGCGCGGCCTGGAAAAGACGATCACGCAGGGGTTTGGCTGGATCAAGGGCGACGTCAAGGAAATGACACCGAGCGATCCCAACCTGAAAATCCCGCAGATTGGCTGGAATACGCTGGATCTGCACCATCCGCATGCCCTGTTCGACGGGATTGCGACCGGGGCCGACGGCCTGCACGCCTATTTCGTCCATTCCTACCATCTGGCAGCCGAACACGGCGAGGACGTGATCGCGACGACGAGCTATGGTGGGTCGATGACCGCCTTCGTCGGTCGCGACAACATCGCCGGCGCACAGTTCCATCCGGAAAAGAGCCAGAAGCTCGGCCTTGCCCTCATTGCCAATTTCCTGCGCTGGAAGCCGTAAGGCTCGCGCTCCAAGGACAGACATCATGATTCTTTTTCCCGCTATCGACCTCAAAGACGGCCAATGCGTGCGCCTCAAGCTCGGCGACATGGAGCAGGCAACCGTTTACAATCCCGATCCCGGCGCACAGGCGAAAGCCTTTGAAGACCAGGGCTTCGAGTGGCTGCATGTTGTCGATCTCAACGGCGCCTTTGCCGGCGAGACGGTGAACGGCGCTGCCGTCGATGCCATTCTCAAGGCGACCAAAAACCCCGTGCAGCTCGGCGGCGGCATCCGCACGCTCGACCATATCGAAAACTGGCTGTCGCGCGGGCTTACCCGCGTCATCCTCGGCACCGTCGCCGTGCGCGATCCGGCGCTGGTCATCGAAGCCTGCCGGCGGTTTCCGGGCCATGTCGCCGTCGGCATCGACGCCAAGGGCGGCAAGGTCGCTGTCGAGGGCTGGGCGGAGGCTTCCGAGCTTGGCGTGATCGAGCTTGCGAAGAAATTCGAGGGCGCCGGCGTCGCCGCGATCATCTATACCGATATCGATCGCGACGGCATTCTCACTGGCATCAACTGGGACTCGACGCTGGAACTGGCCGATGCCGTTTCCATCCCGGTCATCGCCTCCGGCGGCCTTGCCTCGCTTGACGATATTCGCCGCATGGTCCAGTCGGATGCCCGCAAACTCGAAGGTGCGATTTCCGGCCGCGCGCTCTATGATGGCCGGATCGACCCCAAGGAAGCACTGGCGCTGATCAAGCAGGCCAGAGAGGTAGCGCAATGACCCTGAAAGCCCGCGTCATCCCCTGCCTCGACGTCAAGGACGGTCGCGTCGTCAAAGGCGTCAACTTCGTCAATCTCGTCGATGCCGGCGATCCGGTCGAAGCCGCCAAGGCCTATGATGCCGCCGGAGCCGACGAGCTCTGCTTCCTTGACATCACCGCGTCTTCCGACAATCGCGACACCATCTTCGACGTAGTAGCCCGCACCGCGGAGCAGTGCTTCATGCCGGTAACGGTGGGCGGTGGCGTGCGCGCTATCGCCGACATCCGCAAGCTGCTGCTCTGTGGCGCCGACAAGGTTTCGATCAACTCGGCGGCGGTCAACAATCCGGATTTCGTGGCCGAAGCGGCCGACAAGTTCGGCAACCAGTGCATCGTCGTTTCGATCGACGCCAAGCGGCGGCGCACGGAAGCACTCGGCGGCGACAATATGAGCGCCTGGGAGATCTACACCCATGGCGGCCGCAACGCGACCGGCATCGACGCCGTCGATTTTGCCCGCAAGATGGTCGAGCGCGGCGCCGGCGAGCTGCTCGTGACCTCCATGGACCGCGACGGCACCAAGGTCGGCTACGATCTTGAGCTGACACGGGCGATCGCCGATGCGGTGCGCGTGCCCGTCATCGCATCCGGCGGCGTCGGCGATCTCGACGATCTCGTCGCCGGCGTCAAGGAAGGCCATGCGACGGCGGTGCTTGCCGCCTCGATCTTCCACTTCGGCACCTATTCGATTGGTGAGGCAAAGCGCTACATGGCCGAGCACGGCATCCCCATGCGGCTTGATTAAAAGGTAACGCACCGATGAGCGGATTTACGCTTTCCGACCTCGAACGAATTGTCGAGGAACGCTCCAAGGCATCGCCCGACGAATCATGGACGGCGAAGCTTGTTGCCGCCGGCCAGCCGAAAGCGGCCAAGAAGCTGGGGGAAGAGGCGATCGAAGCCGTGATGGCTGCGATCACCAACGATCGCGACAACCTCACTTATGAGGCCGCCGACGTACTATATCACCTTTTGGTCGTATTGAAGATTGCAGGCATTCCGTTGCAGAATGTCATGGGCGAGCTCGAAAGGCGCACCGCCCAATCCGGCCTTCAAGAGAAGGCGAGCCGGTAGAAAGCGATGACCATAGCGACCAAGACCCCGCCTGCACCCGAGACGCTCGATATTTTCCAGGCGAAAGACTATTCGCCCTACTATTTCTTCTCCTCGGAAGAGTGGGCGAAGTTCCGGGCCGATACGCCATTGACGCTGACCGCCGACGAAGTGACGCGGCTGCGCTCGATGGGCGATCCGATCGATCTCACGGAGGTCCGCCGGATCTATCTGTCGCTATCGCGGCTTTTGTCTTCACATGTCGAATCCTCGCAGATCCTGTTCGAGCAGCGCAATCGCTTCCTCAGCCTTTCCGACGTGGCCAAGACGCCCTTCGTCATCGGCATTGCCGGCTCCGTTGCCGTCGGCAAATCCACCACGGCCCGTATCCTGAAGGAATTGCTGCGCCGCTGGCCGTCGAGCCCGAAGGTCGATCTCATCACCACGGACGGCTTTCTCCACCCGAACGCCGAGTTGCAGCGCCGCAACCTGATGCAGCGCAAAGGCTTTCCGGAGAGCTACGATACGGCAGCACTCCTGCGCTTCCTGTCGGCGATCAAGGCCGGGCAGCCGAATGTACAGGCGCCCTGCTACTCGCACCTCGTCTATGACGTGCTGCCGAACGAATTCAAGACCGTCGACCGCCCGGATATCCTGATCTTCGAGGGTATCAACGTGCTGCAGTCGCGGCATTTGCCCGCGGACGGCAAGATCGTGCCGATGGTCTCGGACTTCTTCGACTTCTCGATCTACATCGACGCTGACGAGGATCTGATACACAATTGGTATGTCGCCCGCTTCATGAAGCTGCGCGAAACCGCCTTCCGCGACCCCAACTCCTTCTTCCATCGCTATGCCTCGATCAGCGAAGAGGAAGCGCTGACGATCGCAGAGGGACTCTGGAAGAACATCAACCTCAAGAACCTGCGCCAGAACATTCTGCCGACGCGGCCGCGCGCCGACCTCATCCTGCAGAAGGGCAAGAATCATCTGATCGAGCAGGTTGCGCTCAGGAAGCTTTGAACATCAGGGCTGAACGCGTCTGAGCGTAAGATTGATCCGGCCGCCGCTCTTCAACAATGTCGATGTCGTGGGATAGATGCGGTCGACGCCGTGGAAGCAGAGCCTGCCTTCGCCGCCGAGTACGACGATGTCGCCGCTCGTGAGCTTGAGGGATAAGGTGCGATCATTGCGGTTGAGACCGCCTACCCGAAAAAGGCAGGTATTGCCGAGTGAAATAGACAGCACGGGCGCATTGAGATCCTGCTCATCCTTGTCCTGATGCAGGCCCATGCGGGCGTCGTCGGCGTAGAAGTTGACAAGGCAGGCTTGCGGCGGCTTTTCATAGCCAACTATATCGTTCCATAGATCGAGCAGTTGCTGCGGCATGGACGGCCAAGGTCTGTTGGTGACGGGATGAGTCGGCTGATAGCGATAGCCACGCTGCTTGTCGGTAACCCAGCCAAGCTCGCCACAATTGGTCATGCGCACCGACATTTCCTTGCCGGTGCCGGGCATGACCGGCGTGAACAGCGGCGCCTCCGCCGCAATGGCTCGAATGGCTTCGACAAGCGCTTCCTGGGCGAGGCGATCGAGATATCCGGGCAGGTGGCGAATTCCGTTAGGCAGCAGCATTTTGGTTTCCTTCCAGATCTTGCCAGCCAAGTCCAGTTGCCGCCCCTGTGTGCGTGATCCCGCACCTCAACCCTCTCCGATCTCTCTGCTGAGACTGGCGGTTTGGCGCAAGGTGGCAGCACGACAGCCTCACCTTGATCCAACCAAACTCAAACCGCAGCCCGAAAAGCCAAGCCTAGTCGCCGCCCGGTTTGCCGCGCATCTTCTTGACTTCGGAGCGCCCTGACTTTTCTTTCAGCCTGCGTTCTATGGAGCCCTTGGTCGGCTTTGTCTTCTTGCGCGGTGGCGGTGGCGGGGCTGCGGCCTCAAGGATCAACTCCTTCAACCGCTCACGCGCATCCTCGCGGTTGCGATCCTGGCTGCGGAACCGGCTGGCCTCGATCATCAGCACACCGTCCTTGGAGACGCGCCGCCCGCCAAGCCTGGTGGTGTTTGCCTTGACGCGATCGGTCAGCGACGGCGAGTTCTGGACGTTGAAAAAGAGCTGGACTGCCGTCGCCACCTTGTTGACGTTCTGACCGCCGGGGCCGCCTGCGAGAACGAATTGTTCCGTCAGCTCCCAACCGGCGATGGTAATCCGGTCATTGATGTAAAGCGCTTCGCTGGCCATGGTCTTCTCCGCGACTGCAAAGGTCGAAGGATATCCGGCTGAAGCCGCCTCCCCGCTCTATCGGCAATCCAAGCATTTCCGGGCGGAAAACCGCTGAGCACTTTTCCTGAAATCGCTCTATTCCACATTGCAAAGCGCTTGAAAACATCAGGCGAAACGAAAAACCCGGCGGAATGGCCGCCGGGGTTTCACGTGAGTCACTGTTGTTGCGGAAAATCTACTCCGCGGCAACCCGCAATCCAGGTGCTGCATCGCGGACATTGCCGTCCACATGCGCCTCGAACTTGGCGAAGTTGGTCACGAACATCTGCACCAGCTTCGCAGCCTGTGCATCGTAAGCTTCTCCATCCGCCCAGGTCGAGCGCGGATCGAGAATGGCGCTTTCGACACCTTCGACGGCAACCGGAACCGCAAAGCCGAAGTTCGGATCGATGCGGAATTCGACATTGTCGAGATCGCCATTCAGGGCTGCGGCCAGAAGCGCGCGCGTCGCCTTGATCGGCATACGGCGACCGGTGCCGTAGGCGCCACCGGTCCAACCGGTATTGACCAGCCAGCAGCTGGCGTCGTGGCGTGCGATCTGTTCCTTCAGCAGGTTGCCGTACTCGGTCGGATGACGCGGCATGAAGGGTGCGCCGAAGCAGGTCGAGAACGTGGCTTCCGGCTCGACGACGCCCTTTTCCGTGCCGGCGACCTTGGCGGTGTAGCCGGACAGGAAGTGGTACATCGCCTGATCCGGCGTCAGCTTGGCAATTGGCGGCATGACGCCGAAGGCATCGGCCGTCAGCATGATGATCGTTTCCGGATGACCGGTGATGCCGGATTCCGAGGCATTCGGAATGAAGTGCAGCGGATAGGCGCTGCGGGTGTTCTCCGTTAGCGAACCATCGTCGAGATCCGGCCGGCCATGCTCGTCGAGCACGACGTTTTCGAGCACAGTGCCGAAACGGCGGGTCGTCTCGTAGATTTCGGGCTCCGCTTCGGCCGACAGACGGATGGTCTTCGCGTAGCAGCCGCCCTCGAAATTGAAGATGCCGTTTTCGCCCCAGCCATGCTCGTCGTCGCCGATAAGCGTGCGCGTCGGATCGGCCGAGAGCGTCGTCTTGCCCGTACCGGATAGGCCGAAGAAGATTGCCGCGTCGCCATCCGGGCCGACATTGGCCGAGCAGTGCATCGGCATGACGCCGCGCTCAGGCAGCAGGTAATTCAGCGCGGTGAAGACCGATTTCTTCATTTCGCCGGCATAGGAGGTGCCGCCGATCAGGACGATGCCGTTGACGAAATCGCAGGCAATGACCGTCTCGGTGCGGCAGCCGTAGCGCTCTGGGTCGGCGCGGAAGCTCGGCAGATCGATGATCGTCAGCTTCGGCACGAAGCTTTCGAGCGCCGAACGCTCGGGGCGGATCAGCAGGTTGCGGATGAACAGCGAATGCCACGCGAACTCGGTGATGACGCGTGTCGGCAGAGCATATTCGCGGTCGGCGCCGCCGATGAGATCCTGGACGAACAGATCCTTGCCGCGCGCATGGGCCAGCATGTCTT
Source organism: Rhizobium sp. ASV20 (assembly GCF_016429015.1). Classification (GTDB taxonomy): domain Bacteria; phylum Pseudomonadota; class Alphaproteobacteria; order Rhizobiales; family Rhizobiaceae; genus Rhizobium. The sequence continues at coordinate 65,420 of NZ_JAELTU010000007.1, read as the reverse complement.
CATGCAGCAGCGCGAAATGCTCCGGCGACATCGGCTTGTTGTTGTCCCACCAGATCTGGTCTTCTGTGGTGGCGTCGCGCACGACGAACTTGTCCTTCGGGGAGCGGCCAGTGTGTTGGCCGGTGATCGCTCTCAGCGCGCCGTCGGCAGTCAGATCGGCTTCGTGACGACGAATCGCCTCCTCATAGAGGTGAGCCTCCATGAGGTTATAGCGCACACTGGCGGCGGCTCCCAGGCCGATCGATCCCAGTTCAGTCGCGGGATTACGAACGCCGAATTGCTCCATCACTTTTTTCCTCTGCAAGGGCTTGGACGTTAGAATTGTCTAAAGCGTAGAGGCGTCTTTTTAAAAGCACAAGAGCAAAAAGCGAAAAATATTTAATGATATCAGATATTTAATCGATTTAAATAAAACGAAGCAATTTTAAATCGTTTGAATGATAGGCATCGGGACGTTTCGTCGCACAACCCTTGAGCAAGCGAATTGCCGCGCGACAATCCTCCCCTTTATCTTTGCCACAATTTGTTCCACCTTTATCCTCATAAGCGCGCCAGGTTACCGCCACCGAGCTGGCAGACCGCCTGGGCTGGATTCCAAATCCGGGAGACGCGCACTGATGACGGAGACGAATACCATGTTGACAATCGCGCTCGTTGACGACGACCGCAATATCCTGACTTCCGTGTCGATTGCCTTGGAAGCAGAGGGATATAAGGTAGAAACCTATACGGACGGAGCTTCGGCGCTTGACGGCCTGCTGGCACGGCCGCCGCAACTGGCGATTTTCGATATCAAGATGCCGCGCATGGATGGCATGGAGCTGCTGCGCCGCCTGCGCCAGAAGTCGGATCTGCCCGTGATCTTCCTGACCTCCAAGGATGAGGAGATCGACGAGCTCTTCGGCCTGAAGATGGGCGCCGATGACTTCATCACCAAGCCTTTCTCGCAGCGCCTGCTGGTCGAGCGCGTCAAGGCCGTGCTTCGCCGCGCCTCGGCCCGCGAAGCCGCGAACGCTGCCGGCGGCACCGCAGCCGCCAAGCCGGGTGCCGCGCAACAGGCCCGCTCGCTGGAGCGCGGCCAGCTCGTCATGGACCAGGAACGCCACACCTGCACCTGGAAGGGCGAGCCGGTGACGCTCACCGTCACCGAATTCCTCATTCTGCATTCGCTGGCCCAGCGCCCCGGTGTCGTCAAGAGCCGCGATGCCCTGATGGATGCCGCCTATGACGAGCAGGTCTATGTCGACGACCGCACGATCGACAGCCACATCAAGCGGCTGCGCAAGAAATTCAAGATGGTCGACCTCGATTTTGATATGATCGAGACACTGTATGGCGTTGGCTATCGCTTCCGCGAAGCTGCCTAATAGTTAACTGGACCATACGGCGCCCAATGGAATAAGAGCATGCGGACGGGATCGCCGATCCCGTTCTTTGAAAGGGCCGTAGGCTTGGCACAGCTGGTGCAGGACAGAGATATAGACGACTCGGAAAGCCCGAGCGGCGCTCGAATCGCGCGCCGCCGATGGACTCATCCGTTCGTTCTGATCCGTCGGATTTTCGGCAATGCCGTCTTTTCGAGCCTGACGCGGCGCATCCTGTTCTTCAATCTTGCCGCCCTCGTCGTGCTCGTCGGCGGCATTCTCTACCTCAACCAGTTCCGCGAAGGCCTGATTGACGCCCGCGTCGAAAGCCTGCTGACGCAGGGCGAGATCATCGCCGGCGCCGTTTCCGCCTCGGCATCGGTCGACACCAACTCCATCACCATCGATCCGCAGAAGCTGCTGGAACTGCAGGCCGGCCAGAGCATCACGCCCGTTCCCAACGACGAGGATCTGGAATTCCCGATCGATCCGGAAAAGGTCGCTCCGGTGCTGACGCGGCTGATCTCGCCGACGCGCACACGCGCCCGCATTTTCGACGCGGATGCGAACCTGCTGCTGGACAGCCGCCATCTTTATTCGCGCGGCCAGGTGCTGCGCTACGACCTGCCCCCTGTCGATGACGAGAGGCAGAGCTGGTCCGACTGGTTCAGCGGGTTGCTCAACAAGATGCTGCAGCCGGGTAACCTGCCTGTTTACAAGGAAGCGCCCGGTGGCGACGGCTCGATCTATCCCGAAGTGATGAATGCGCTCACCGGCGTGCGCGGCGCTGTTGTGCGCACCACGGAGAAGGGCGAGCTGATCGTTTCGGTCGCAGTGCCTGTCCAACGCTACCGCGCCGTGCTCGGCGTGCTGCTGCTCTCGACCCAGGCCGGCGATATCGACAAGATCGTCCATGCCGAGCGCCTGGCCATCATGCGCGTCTTCGGTGTCGCGACACTCGTCAACGTCGTACTGTCGCTGCTTTTGTCCTCCACGATAGCCAATCCGCTGCGCCGGCTTTCGGCCGCAGCCATCCGCGTGCGCCGCGGCGGAGCGAAAGAACGCGAGGAAATCCCGGATTTCTCCGCCCGTCAGGACGAAATCGGCAATCTGTCGATCGCGCTTCGCGACATGACGTCGGCGCTCTACGATAGGATCGACGCCATCGAAAGCTTCGCGGCCGATGTCAGCCACGAGCTGAAGAACCCGTTGACATCGTTGCGCAGCGCCGTCGAAACACTGCCGCTTGCCAAAAGCGACGATTCGAAGAAGCGGCTGATGGATGTGATCCAGCATGACGTCCGCCGTCTCGACCGCCTGATCAGCGACATCTCGGATGCCTCGCGCCTCGATGCGGAGCTCGCCCGCTCGGACGCAAGAACGCTCGATCTGGAAGTGCTGCTGCGCGACATGATCGACATTTCAAGGCAGGTCGGACACAGCAAGAAGGCCGTCGAAATCGAGTATGTCGTCGACCGCAAGCCGGCCAACAAGGCGAAGTTCACCGTCGAAGGCCACGACCTGCGCATCGGTCAGATCGTGACCAATCTTATCGAGAATGCCCGGTCCTTCGTTCCGAACGACACCGGCAAGATTACAGTCCGGTTGACGCGCACGCGCACGCGCTGTGTCATCTACATCGAGGACAACGGTCCCGGCATTCAGGCCGAAGATATCGACCGGATCTTCGAGCGCTTCTACACCGACCGGCCGGAATCCGAAGGGTTCGGGCAGAATTCCGGCCTCGGTCTCTCCATCAGCCGGCAGATCGCCGAAGCGCATGGCGGATCGTTGCGGGCCGAAAACATCATCGAGAGCGACGGCTCGACGCTGCTCGGCGCACGTTTCATCCTCTCGCTGCCAGCGCAAACGACGGCATGAGCGGCCGCATGCCCGGCGAAGCAACGAATATTCACGCAACCGCGATCGTCATCGGCAAGACCGGGCTTCTGTTTCTCGGCCCCTCCGGAAGCGGCAAATCGATCCTCGCCTTTTCCTGCCTCGCAGCGGCCCGGCCGTTGGGACTCGACGCGATGCTGGTCGCCGACGACCGTGTACTGATGGCAAAGCGGAACGGTTCGATCATTGCCGAATGCCCGCCCTCGATCGCCGGCCTGATGGAAATTCGCTATACCGGCATCGTTCGCATGCCATACGTTTCAAAGGCAGAGATGCATTTTGCCATCCGTCCGATCGATCCGGCGACGGCGGAAAGATTGCCGCCGGACGACGAACGGATCGACGTTACGGATTCGATCCGGTTGCCCCTGATCCGATTGTCCGCAACCTCCGCGAACCCGCTCGCCATAATAGCGGCAAAAATCGGCACAAAGCTGGATTAAATGGCCCATTTGGCGCCGTCGGGCGTTCAAATCCTATATTTTAAGCTTGCACTTCGTCTTTTCATCGCCAAGATGTCCCCCCACTGGTGGACGCCATTGCTGCATTGCGATATGGGCCACCTGTTTGCGTAATGCGATGGGAGCAGTAATATCATGATCGGACTTGTGCTTGTCACTCATGGCAAGCTGGCTGAAGAGTTTCGGCATGCGGTTGAGCATGTCGTTGGTCCGCAGAAGTTCATAGAGACGGTATGCATTGGTCCCGAAGACGATATGGACAAGCGGCGGCAGGACATTCTGCAGGCGGTCGCTGGTGCCGATGACGGACATGGCGTCATCATTCTGACCGACATGTTCGGCGGAACTCCCTCCAATCTCGCAATATCGGTTATGAACAGTGGCCACACCGAGGTGATCGCCGGCGTCAATCTGCCGATGCTCATCAAGCTCGCCGGCGTGCGCGGCGACAACAATATGGAAAAGGCGCTGGTGGAAGCATCGGAAGCCGGTCGCAAATACATCAACGTGGCCAGCCGCGTGCTCAGCGGCAAATGACGAGACAGCACCGCCCCCAATGACAGAGCTTTCCCGGGAACTCCTCATTATCAACAAGCGGGGCCTTCACGCCCGCGCCTCCGCCAAATTCGTCCAGACAGTCGAGGCTTATGACGCTGCCATTACCGTTTCGAAGGACGGCACGACAGTCGGCGGCACATCGATCATGGGCCTGATGATGCTGGCGGCCAGCCCCGGCTGCAGCGTCATGGTAACAGCAAGCGGCAACCAGGCTGCCGAAGCGCTCGAAGCGCTGGATCAGCTGGTCGCCAACAAATTCGGCGAGGAAATGTAGGCTTTCCGGCCTGCCGTCGCCTGGATATAAAGACATAAAGACTTCTTTATATCATCATTGCTTTCCATCCTGAAGCCTGCTACACGGCATCATCCACACGCTATCGCGTGCAATTTTGGTTGCATTCGGCCGAGGCGTTTGTCCTTGGCGCGACTGCATCGTTCAGGCTGGAGACTTTCATGAGCACTGAAAAGGACTACGTCGTCGCGGATATCGGCCTTGCCGATTTCGGCCGCAAGGAAATCTCGATTGCCGAAACCGAAATGCCGGGCCTGATGGCTTGCCGCGCCGAATTCGGCGAAGCAAAGCCGCTGAAGGGCGCCCGCATCACCGGCTCGCTGCATATGACGATCCAGACGGCGGTTCTCATCGAGACGCTGGTCGCACTCGGCGCCGAAGTCCGTTGGGCATCGTGCAACATCTTCTCGACCCAGGATCACGCTGCTGCCGCAATCGCCGCTTCCGGCGTTCCGGTCTTCGCCGTCAAGGGCGAGAGCCTCGAAGACTACTGGATCTACACCGACAAGATCTTCCAGTGGACCGATGGCGGCCTGTCCAACATGATTCTCGACGATGGCGGCGACGCCACGATGTACATCCTGCTTGGCGCCCGCGCCGAAGCCGGCGAGGACGTGCTCTCCCATCCGCATTCGGAAGAAGAAGAAATCCTTTTCGCTCAGATCAAGAAGCGCCTCAAGGCTTCGCCGGGCTGGTTCACCAAGCAGCGCGACGCCATCAAGGGCGTGACCGAAGAAACCACCACCGGCGTCAACCGCCTCTACCAGCTCAGCCAGAAGGGCCTGCTGCCCTTCCCCGCCATCAACGTCAACGACAGCGTCACCAAGTCGAAGTTCGACAACAAGTACGGCTGCAAGGAATCGCTGGTTGACGGTATCCGTCGCGCCACCGACGTCATGATGGCCGGCAAGGTTGCCGTCGTCTGCGGCTACGGCGATGTCGGCAAGGGCTCTGCGGCTTCGCTTTCCGGCGCCGGCGCCCGCGTCAAGGTAACCGAAGTCGATCCGATCTGCGCCCTGCAGGCCGCCATGGACGGCTATGAAGTCGTTCAGCTCGAAGACGTCATTTCCTCGGCCGACATCTTCATCACCACGACCGGCAACAAGGACGTCATCCGCATCGACCACATGCGTGCGATGAAGGACATGGCGATCGTCGGCAACATCGGCCACTTCGACAACGAAATCCAGGTTGCCGCTCTGCGGAACCAGAAGTGGACGAACATCAAGCCGCAAGTCGACATGGTCGAGTTCTCCAAGGGCAACCGCATCATCCTGCTCTCGGAAGGCCGCCTGCTGAACCTCGGCAACGCGACCGGCCACCCGTCCTTCGTCATGTCGGCTTCCTTCACCAACCAGACGCTGGCGCAGATCGAGCTCTTCACCAAGCCCGGCCAGTACAAGAACGAAGTCTACGTTCTGCCGAAGCACCTCGACGAGAAGGTCGCTCGCCTGCATCTTGCCAAGCTCGGCGTAAAATTGACCGAGCTTTCTGAAGAGCAGGCATCGTATATCGGCGTAACGCCGCAGGGTCCTTTCAAGTCCGACCACTACAGATACTGATTGCCAAAACAGTATCCACAACATCTTGTGGCCCTGGCATTGACAAATGCCGGGGCTTATTTTTTAGCCAGCTCCCTTCCCGCAGATTCCCTTAGGCAGTATTGTTTTTACACTTGATTCGTGACGAACCGGGCATGCCCGGAGCCATGAAAATGGGATGTCTTGTCAGGATGCGGCACAGTAGAGCCGGATGATTCTAGGTCTGTTCGGCCTAAAATCTGAATTCGCTCTACAATCAGATAAGTAGAGCATGATCTCGTCCGAAAACCGTTTACACTTTTCGGCATCATGCTCTGAAAGACGGAGACAGACCTCTTATGTCTGAAGGGGAAGACAACCTGCATCAGCCAGCGCTAAACCGAGCGGCGGCGCGACTGCGGCAGGGTGGTGCATATTGGCTTTCGGCGAAGGCGAAGCGCGGCAAGGGCCGGCTGGCCTCCTTCAGCCGCATGCTGCGACTCAGCGTTTTCGGCGGTCTTGTTACCGGCCTGGCGGGACCCGTTCTCGCCCAAAGCGACGTTGCAGCGCAGACGACCGTGCGCCTTTTCACCTCTTCCGAAATGGCCGTCTTCTCCGTCATCATCGGCGTGATTTCCGCAGCCCTGCTCTCGACGGTCTGGATGGTTCGGCAGCGCGGCAATCTGGAAAGCGAAAGCCGCGAGATCCGCACCGCGCTCTCCGACGCAAACCAGCGCATCTCCCAATATCAGGCGCTGATCGCCGACAAGAACCGCCGCATCGTCATCTGGGACGGCCAGAACGCGCGGCCCGAACTGCTCGGCCAGCTGCCGGTCGAAACAGGTGCGCCGCAGGACAACGAGTTCCTCGCCTTCGGCCGCTGGCTGAAATCATGGTCGGCCGGCGAACTCGACAATGCGATCGACAAGCTGCGCGGCAGCGGCCAGAGCTTCGACATGGTGGTCGAGACCAACCGCGACGAAATTCTCGAAGCCCAGGGCCGCATTTCCGGCGGCCGCGCTTTCGTCCGCTTCATCGCACTCAACAATCTGCGCGCCGAACTCGCCGAGCTCAAGATCGAGCGCGACCGGTTGATGACCTCGATTTCCGCGTTCCAGAACCTGCTCGACGCGATCGATCTGCCGGTCTGGCAGCGCGACGCGGAAGGCAAGCTCACATGGGTCAACCAGGCCTATGGCGAGGCCGTCGAGGCTATTTCGGCAGAAGAGGCCATTCGCGAAGAGCGCGAGTTCCTGACGACGGTTGCCCGCGAGCGCATCCGCGCATCGGCAACGCCGGAATCGCCCTTCCACGACAAGATTTCGACCGTCGTGCACGGCAACCGCACGTTCTTCGACGTCGTCGACGTCAAATCGCCAAACGGCTCCGCCGGCATGGCGATCGACGTTTCCGAAGCGGAGGCCGTTCGGGCCGAACTCGCGCGCACGCTGAAGAGCCACGCCGAAACCCTCGATCATCTGGCGACACCGGTCGCGATCTTCGACGGCGACCGGCGACTGCAATTCTACAATCAGGCCTTCGTCCAGCTCTGGGAGCTCGATATCGCCTTCCTCGAGAAGCGGCCCGACAATAGCGAGCTTCTGGATCGGCTGCGCGGCGCCAAGAAGCTGCCGGAACAGCTGAACTGGAAGACCTGGAAGGACGGCGTCCTTTCCGTCTATCGCGCGCTCGATACGCAGACCGATCTCTGGCATCTGCCGAACGGGCAGATCCTGAGGGTTTTCGCAACAGCGCATCCGCAAGGCGGCGCGACCTGGGTGTTCGAGAACCTGACCGAGCAGGTCGATCTCGAAACGCGCTACAATACGCTGGTGAAGGTTCAGGGCGAGACCATCGACCATCTTTCCGAAGGCGTCGCCGTTTTCGGTCCCGATGGCCGCATCCGCCTGTCCAACCCGGCTTTCCGCATTCTCTGGAACATCACCGAGGCGCAAGCCAAACCCGGCACGCATATCCAGGCACTCGCCGAAGCCTGCACGCCCTCGTACGACCGGCCCGACGGCTGGAAGCGCTTCGCCGAGCAGATCACCAGCTTCGACGACGAACGTCCGTCTTCGCAAGGTACCCTGGAACTCTATTCCAATCTGGTGCTCGACTACGCCGTCATTCCGCTGCCGAACGCACAGACCATGCTGACCTTCGTCAACAAGACCGACAGCGTCCGCGCCGAGCGCGCACTCACCGAAAAGAACGACGCACTGCTGAAGGCAGACGAGCTGAAGAACGATTTCGTCCAGCACGTATCCTACGAGCTGCGCTCGCCGCTGACCAACATCATCGGCTTCACCGACCTCTTGAAGACGCCGGGCATCGGCTCGCTGAACGATCGGCAGGCCGAGTATATCGACCATATTTCCACCTCGTCGTCGGTGCTGCTGACGCTGGTCAACGACATTCTCGATCTAGCGACCGTCGATGCCGGCATCATGCGGCTCAACTATTCCGAGATCGAGCTCAGTGACCTGCTGGACGAAGTGTCGATGCAGATCGCCGATCGGCTGCAGGAAAGCGGCGTGACGCTTGAAATCACCGTTCCGGCGCATCTCGGCTCCATCGTTGCCGACCAGCAGCGTCTCAAGCAGATCCTGCTCAAGCTTCTGACCAATGCCGCGAACTTCGCGCCCGAGGGCTCGACCATCGCGCTGAAATGCGGACGCGAGGGCACGGATTTCGTCTTCTCTGTAGCAGATAAGGGTCCGGGCATACCGGAAGAGCTGATCCATTCGGTCTTCGATCGCTTCGCCTCTGGCGGCAAAGGCGGCAAGCGTAGCGGTGCAGGCCTTGGCCTTTCGATCGTCGAAAGCTTCGTCAGCCTGCATGACGGCAAGGTCTTCATCGAAAGCCAGCCGGGCAAAGGCACGATCGTCACCTGCAGGATCCCCTCGGCCGAACTGCCCCATTCCGTCGCAGCAGAATGACAGCCTCGAACAGCAGCATTTCCCTGTTCCTCGCAGACGACGCCGCCACGGCGGAGCTTGGCGAGGATCTGGCGCTGGCCTTGAAGGTCGGCGACTGTCTGGCACTATCAGGCGATCTCGGCGCGGGCAAATCCTCGCTCGCACGCGCGCTGTTGCGCGCCATGGCCGACGATACAGAGCTTGATGTGCCGAGCCCGACCTTTACGCTCGTTCAATCCTATGAGCTGCGCATTCCGGTCTCGCATTTCGATCTCTATCGCCTCGGCGATCCCAGCGAGTTGACGGAACTCGGCTTTGACGAAGCCCTGCAGATCGGCACCTGTCTTGTCGAATGGCCCGAAATGGCCGAAGGCGAGCTGCCGAAGGAGCGCATCGACCTCAAGCTCACGCATGAGGGAGAAGGGCGGCGGGTCTCGATCACGGCACCGGCCAAACAGATGGCGCGCATCGAGCGCGTACTTGCCATTCGCGCATTTCTCGATACGCACGGCTATCGCGGCGCGCACAGGCGTTTCCTGACCGGCGATGCCTCGCTGCGGGCTTATGAATCCATCCATCCGGCAGATGGCGGCAGCCGTGTGATCCTGATGGACTGGCCGGGTCTACCCGAAGGGCCGCCTGTGCTCGACGGCAAGCCCTATCCCAAAGTCGCGCATCTTGCCTGGGATACCTATCCTTTCGTGGCGATCGCCAACACCCTGCGCGAAAACGGCTTTGCCGCTCCGGAAATCTTCGCCGCCGATTACTATCAGGGCATCCTGCTGATCGAAGATCTCGGCACCGATGGCGTGCTCGACGCCGAGGGAAAACCGATTGCCGAGCGCTATCGTGCAAGCGTCGCCTGCCTCGCGCATTTGCATGGCCTCTCGATTCCGCACGATATCCCGGTGACGCCTGACCACATTCATCACATTCCGGATTTCGACCGGACCGCGATGAAAATGGAAGCGCGGCTGCTTCTGGACTGGCATCTGCCCTGGAAACGCGGCACGCCTGCGAGCGACGAGGAACGTGCCGACTACCTGGCGATCTGGGACAGACTGATCGATCAGCTCGAAGATACGGAAAAGAACCTGCTGCTGCGCGACATGCATTCGCCCAACATCATCTGGCGGGCGGCAGAAAAGGGTATTCAGCGGATCGGCCTTATCGACTTCCAGGACGCGATGATCGGACCGACCTCCTACGACGTGGCTTCGCTGGTGCAGGACGCCCGGGTGACGATCGAGCGCGATCTGCACGACCAGCTGATGTCCGACTATCTTGCGCTCCGGCACGCCCAGGGCGGCTTTGATGAGGCCAAGTTCCTGGAGAGCTGGGCGATCATGTCGGCGCAGCGCAATTGCAAGCTCGCCGGCCTCTGGGTGCGGCTCTTACAGCGCGACGGCAAGCCGGGATATCTGAAGCACATGCCGCGCACGCTCGCCTACCTCGCCATCGCTTTCGAACACGAAGCCTTGTCACCCCTGCGCGAGTGGTGCGAGAAGGCCGGGATCGGTCGGGCATAACAGCCAGAGATCGGGCGACGACTTTCCGGCCTTGTGCTAAGGAAAGCAGATAGCGAATCGAAAGTTCGAGACGAGATGACCATCAAGCAAGCCATGGTATTGGCCGCGGGACTCGGAACCCGCATGCGGCCAATCACCGACACCATCCCGAAGCCGCTGGTGAAAATCGTCGGCAAGCCGATGATCGACTATACGCTGGATGCTTTGGTGCAGGCAGGTGTCGACCGAGCCGTCGTCAACGTCCATCACCACGCCGATCAAATGGAAGCGCATCTGCGCAACTATCGCGGCCTTGAGATCCTGATCTCCGACGAGCGGGACGCGCTCATGAACAATGGCGGCGGCCTGGTCAAGGGCCTGAAGCTGTTGAGCCGCGATCCGGTTTTCGTCATGAACGCCGACCTGTTCTGGATCGGCGAGAAACCCGGCCATCCAACAAACCTGGAACGTTTAGCCGGATTCTACGATGAGCAACGTATGGATATGGCGATGCTCTGCGTCGATCTGGAGCGAACCACGGGCCATAACGGCAAGAATGACTTCGGCATGGCGCGGGACGGCAGGCTTGCCCGTTATCGCGATGTCGGACGCGACGGCGTCGTCTATGCCGGAGCAATCGCGATGAGCCCATCCTTCCTCGACGACGCGCCCGATGACGCTTTCAACGTCAACATCTATTTCGACAAGGCGATCGAGCGCGGCCGGCTCTATGGCACCATGCTCGACGGTCATTGGTTGACAGTCGGCACGCCGGAGGCGGTCGACGAGGCGGAGGAAGCGATCCGGACGTTCCGGGCGTTTGCGTGAGCCTATGGCGGGCAGACACCAGCAACGCATCCTCACGATTCCAGCAGGTCTGCCCTTTCTGAGGACCCTTGCAGCAGCGCTCTGCGACGGTCGGCTCACCGACCATTTTCGCCATGATCCCGGCGATCCGCTATCGCTCGCCAAGGTCAGCATCTTCCTGCCGACGCGGCGTGGGGTGCGCGTGCTGCGCTCGGAATTCGTCGATCTGCTCGGCGGCAGTTCGGCCATCCTGCCGGTCATTCGCGCGCTCGGCGAAACCGACGACGACAGCGGCTATTTCGAGGAAGCCCTGCCTGAAACTGCCGAACTGGCGCAGCCGCTCGCCAATACCGCACGATTACTGGAGCTGGCGCGACTGATCCTTGCCTGGCGCAACAAGCTGCCGCAGATCGTGCGCGACATTCATTCCGATTCGCCGCTGGTGGCGCCGGCAAGCCCGGCCGATGCCATCTGGCTTGCCCGCAACCTTGCCGAACTGATCGATTCACTCGAGACCGAGGATCGCGAGTGGAGCGAACTTGCCAATCTCGGCGCCGAAGAACATGCGCTTTGGTGGCAGCTGACCGCCGAGTTTCTGCGCATCGCCAGCGCCTTCTGGCCGGCTCGCCTCGAAGAACTCGGCAAATCCTCGTCCGCCCGCAATCGCAACGCCGTTCTGCGTGCAGAGGCGCAGCGGATCGTAGCGGCCCAGCATCCGGGGCCGGTGATCATTGCAGGCTCGACCGGTTCAGTACCGGCTACCGCGGAGCTGATCGCAGCCGTCGCCTCGCTACCGCAGGGGGTAATCGTGCTGCCGGGGCTCGATGTGGCGATGCCGGAGGAAGACTGGCAACTCGTGGCGCCGGAAACGGCCGCAGGAGAACGGTCGGATCCCACAACCCGCAGCCATCCACAATATGGCCTGTCGCTGCTGCTCAAGCGGCTGCACATCACCCGGCGCGACGTCGAGACCATCAACGATGCATCTGAGACCATGCAGATGCGCGCTCAGATCTTGTCGCGGGCGCTGGCACCGGCAAAGGCGACAAGCGGCTGGGGAGACTGGCGCAAGACGCTCGCCCCCGACGCAATCAACCGAGCCTTTGCCGACGTATCGCTGATCGAGGCGTCGAACGAGCGTGAGGAAGCGACGGCAATCGCCATCGCTCTACGGCTGGCGCTGGACAAGCCGGGCCGCAATGGCGGCGAGAGCCAGGCGGCCTTGATCACCCCGGACCGCAATCTTGCCAGACGGGTCACCGCAGAGCTCGCCCGTTTCGGCATCACGGCGGACGATTCGGCCGGTACGCCGCTCAACGCCACGCCGCAAGGCACGCTGTTGCAATTGCTACTCGAAGCGACGCTTCGCCCCGGCGATCCCGTTGCGGTCATCTCGCTGCTCAAGCATCCCTTGGCGCGCTTTGGCCTGCCGCCGGAAATGCACCGGCTCGGCGTCGATGCTCTGGAAATCCTGGCGCTCCGCGGTGGTGTCGCCAATGTCGATATCGGCACGCTGGAAGCCTTGCTCGATCTCCGGCTGGCGCAGCAAGCGAATGATCGTCATGCGCCGCAATGGCGCAAATCGCTTCCTTCGGACTCTGTAGAGCATGCCCGCGAACTCGCGCGGCGGGTCAGCAAGGCGTGCGAGCCGCTTGTGTCCGCGCTTTCCTTGCGGACGGTCGACGGACTTCCGACCCTTTCGGAATGGGCCGAAAGCACCGGGCGGACATTGGAAGCCGCGGCTGCAGACGAACGCGGTGATCTGGCCGCACTTTGGTCCGGAGAGGCTGGGGATACGCTCGCCAGCCTGTTGAAGGAAGTCATCGATACCGACGGCCAGCTCGAGGCGGATGGCCCGCAATGGATCGATATCATGACGGCACTTTGCGTCGGGCAGGCGGTCAAGCCGCGCGCGCTAAGCCACCCTCGCCTCTTCATCTTCGGCACGCTGGAAGCGCGCCTGCAAAGCGTCGATACGCTGATTCTTGGCGGATTGAACGAGGGGTCCTGGCCGGGACAGACGGCAAACAACCCGTTCATCTCCCGCACGATGAAGACGGAGATCGGGCTCGAGCCGCCGGAACGGCGCATCGGCCAGCTTGCCCACGACTTCGAAATGGCTAACGGCACGCCCGACCTCATCTACTCCCGTGCGCTGCGCCAGGGATCAACGCCGACGGTCGCCTCACGCTGGCTGCAGCGGCTGATCGCGCTTGGGGGCGAAGATCTCGAAAGCGCCATGAGGGAACGAGGCAATCAGTATCGTCACTGGGCTGGCATGATCGATGACGGCGACAATCAGGCTCCGGCCCTGCGGCCCGCGCCGCGACCACCCGCCGAGCTGCAACCGAAGAGCTATTCCTTCAGCGAGGTGGGACGCCTGCGCCGCGACCCCTATGCCATCTATGCCCGGCGTGTGCTGCGGCTCGATGCGGTCGACCCGTTCAACCGTGATCCCGGCCCGGCCGAGCGGGGTACGCTCTATCACAAGATCATCGATCGCTTCGTCCGCGAGGGGCATATTGCCGGAACGCCGGATGCGACGCTGGCCATGGATCGCATCATCGCGGATCTCTTCGATGCGGAACGCTTGCCCGATCATATCGACAGCGTCTGGCGGCCGCGGTTTCGCGAAGTGGCTCGCGCCTTTGTTGATTGGGAAGCCGAGCGACGGCCCGAGGTACGCAAAACGGCCACGGAAGTGCCGGCTGGGGTCGAGATCGAGCCGATCGGCGTCAGGCTGACCGGTGTCGCCGACCGCATCGACATCAAGAGCGACAAGGCTGCCGACATCATCGACTACAAGACCGGTTACAATCCCTCTCCGCCACAGGCCCGCGCGCTGCTCGATCCGCAGCTGGCGCTGGAAGCCTATGCGCTGAAAGCGGGCGCCTTCCGCAATATCGGCGCGCTGCTGCCCGAAAACCTGCTTTATGTCCGGCTGCGACCCGGCGATCGCTTCAAGGTCGACCAGGTCAACAACGAGCATTCCGCCCGCGGCGGCAAGACGGAAACGAAGTCGGCAATGGATCTGGCGCAGGAATCGATGGACCAGCTGGTGAAGTTCGTCTCGCTGCTGCAATCGGGCGAAAAGGGTTTTTCCTCGCGGCTGATCCCAGCCCAGCAGTTCGAATATGGCGGCGATTACGATCATCTCGCCCGCGTTTCGGAATGGTCGACGGCCGAAAGCGAGCAGGAAGGCGGCGGCGATGAGTGATTTTTCCGCCGACGACATCGCCAGCCTGCCTGAAAGCGATGACCCGGGCGTCTGGATCAGCTGGACGACGATCCAGCAATCGATCGCCTCCGATCCCGAACGCTCGGCCTGGGTTTCGGCCAATGCCGGCTCCGGCAAGACGCATGTACTGACGCAGCGCGTCATCCGCCTGCTTCTGGCTGGCGCGCGCCCCTCCGCCATTCTCTGCCTCACCTATACCAAGGCGGCAGCGTCCGAAATGTCGAATCGTGTCTTCGACCGGCTGGCGGCCTGGGCGACGATGCCGGACGAAGAACTGAAGGCGCGCATCGCCGACATCGAGGGCAAGGAGCCTGACATATTCAAGCTCGCCGAAGCACGGCGGCTCTTCGCCAAGGCGCTGGAAACGCCCGGTGGTCTGAAGATCCAGACCATCCATGCCTTTTGCGAGGCTCTGCTGCATCAATTCCCGCTTGAGGCGAATGTTGCCGGGCATTTCTCCGTTCTCGACGACCGGGCAGCAGCGACCTTGCTCGACGATGCCCGACGCGCGCTGCTTTCATCCGCAACACCGCATGGCGACGCCGAATTGGCAGACGCCTTTGCCTATGTGCTCGATCTCGGTGACGAATCGGGTCTGGAAACGCTGCTTGGCGATATCGTCGCCAATCGAAACGCCATTCGCCGCTTCACGGAGCCGGCAGAGCGTCAAGGCGGCGTTGAAGCGGCGCTCTTGGCAAGGCTCGGCCTCTCTGCCGGCGACACTGAAGCCGGCATCGCAGGGCAGTACTGGCCGCTTCCCGGCCTCGCCGGAGCAACGCTTGAGCTTTATCTGACGCTTGCCGACCAGAAAGGCGGCGCCAAGGCGCAGGAGATCGCCTATGCGCTGCGCCTCGCCAAACGCGAGCCAGATCCCGTCGCCCGCGCTGAGATCCTCGAAAAAGTCATGCTCACCGCGAAAGGCGAGCCGAAATCGGACAGCCAGTTTTTTGTCAAGGCGATGCTTGCGGATGCACCATCCCTTGCCGAGGCTGTCTCTGAGGCACGCGCCCACGTCGTTGCCTGCCGCGACCGGTTGAAGCTGATGCGGATGTACCGCGCGACGCGGGCTGCCCTCATCCTAGCCGACCGGCTGAACCGGGATTATGAGGAGCTGAAGAAGCGGCGCAGCCAGCTCGATTTCGAGGATCTGATCACCCGCACGGCCGATCTCCTGACCAAGAAGGATGTCGGCCCCTGGATTCACTACAAGCTGGATCAAGGCATCGACCACATCCTCGTCGATGAGGCGCAGGACACCAGCCCGATCCAGTGGAGCGTCATCCAGTCGCTGGCCGAAGATTTCTTTTCCGGCGATAGCGCCCGGCCGACGCTCAGAACCATCTTTGCCGTTGGCGACGAGAAGCAATCGATCTATTCGTTCCAGGGCGCACGTCCCGAACGCTTTTCCGAGGAAAGCGACCGCACACGACGGCGGGTGGATGCCAGCGGCCAGCGATTCTCATCAATCCGCCTCCCCCTCTCCTTCCGATCGACGGCCGATGTGCTTGGCGCAGTCGACCATGTCTTCACCAGCCCGGACAATGCGAGAGGCCTCAGCGCCGTCAACGAGCCGGTGGTGCATCGCTCCAGCCGCATCGGCCATCCCGGCGCCGTCGATCTCTGGGAGATGATCGCGCCGGAGCCGGCCGCCAGGGAAGAGGACTGGACGGCGCCTTTCGATTCGACGCCCGAGAGCGCACCTGCCGCTATTCTGGCGCGGCGGATGGCACAGACTATCGGCAATCTGGTCGGGCGCGAAACGATCATCGAGAAGGGCAAAGCCCGGTTCATCGAAGCCGGTGACATCCTTGTGCTGGTGCGCAAGCGTGACAGCTTCGTCAATGCGCTTACCCGCGCATTGAAACGACGCGGCAATATTCCCGTCGCCGGCGCCGACCGTCTGGTGCTGACCAGCCATATCGCCATTCAGGATCTTCTTGCGCTCGGCCGCTTCCTGCTGCTGCCGGAAGACGATCTTTCTCTCTGCGCCCTGCTGAAGAGCCCACTGTTCGATCTCAGCGAAGAAGACGTCTTTGCGGTCGCCGCCTATCGCGATGACGGCCAGAGCGTCTGGGCTCATTTGCAGCGATTCGCCGAGGATGGCCATGATCGCTTCCTGCTGACAGCCGATCGGCTGAAGACCTTTCTCGCTTTGTCGAAAAGCCTGCCGGTCCATGACTTCTACGCCCGTGTGCTCGGTAGTTTCGGCGGCCGGCGGCAGTTTCTGGCGCGGCTTGGCACCGAGGTCAGCGACATCCTCGACGAATTCCTTACCTTCGCACTGGATCACGAAACAAGCGGCCTGCCCGGCCTTCAGTCCTTCATCTCGACGCTGGAGCTGGAAGCTCCGACGGTCAAGCGCGAGCAGGACAAGGGCCGCAACGAAGTGCGGATCATGACGGTGCATGCCTCGAAGGGGCTGGAGGCGCCGATCGTTTTCCTCGTCGACGGCGGCGGCAAATCCTTTACCCACACGCATTTGCCGAAGATGCGGCTGATCGAAACCGGCAAGGACCAGATTCCGCTACCGGTCTGGGTTCCGGTCTCGGCGCTCGCCAATTCGCTGACGCAGGCGGATACGGCGCGGCTGCAATCCCTGGCGGAGGAGGAATATCGGCGCCTGCTCTATGTCGGCATGACGCGTGCAGCCGACCGACTGATCATTTGCGGCTATCGCGGCATCCGCGAGAATGCCGATACATGGCACGCCATGATTTCGGGCGCTCTGCGCGGAGACGAGCAGCACTGCACGCCAACGACCTTCACCGGTCCGGACGGCGAGTGGCAGGGTTTGAGCTGGCGCGTCGCCCAGGTCCGGCGTGATTTCGAGGCCATGCAAGAGCCGGAAAAACCGGCGGAACGGGCAAGCTTGCCGGCAGCTCTCAGCCGGCCGCTGCCGCCACAGAAGAGCCTCCCTCGCCCACTCAGCCCTTCCGGCGTCGGCACCGTCGTCGATGACGAAGCCGACAACCTGCTCGTCACGTCAGCGCTATTCGGCGAAAAGGCGAAATCGGACCGTGCCCTGCAGAAGGGCCGATTCATCCACCGTATGCTGCAGACATTGCCCGACATAGCGCCGCAGGATCGAGCGGATGCCGCCCGACGTTATGCCGAGCGCGCCGCGCGCTTCTGGCCTCAGGCGGAACGGGAAGCCTTGATCGGCTCCGTCATGGCGCTCCTGGCGCATCCGGAACTTCAGGGCACATTCGGCACGCATGCACAGGCCGAAGTTTCGCTTATGGGAACGCTGAAACTCGGCGGCCAGTCCTACGCCGTCTCCGGCCGGATCGATCGTCTTGCTGACCTTGAGGACCGCGTCGTCATTCTGGATTACAAGACCAATCGCGTGCCGCCCCGCAGCGATATCGACATCCCTTTCGCCCATAGAGCGCAGCTTGCGATCTATCGCGCCATCCTTTCTCCGCTCTATCCGGAAAAGCGGATCGATTGCCTGCTGGTCTATACCGAAGGCGCCTCGATCTATAGGCTCTCTGACGACGCCCTGGCATCGGCGCTTGCAGAGCTCCAGACAAAGTGAAATATCGGACATTGAAATTCAGGCGTCGCCGCCTCACATATTTAGCAACCGCAAATCCTGGTAAAGGAGCAGCCTATGGCTACCGTTAAAGTCGATACCTCCAACTTCGCCGCCGAAGTCCTGCAGTCCGCCGAGCCCGTCGTTGTTGATTTCTGGGCTGAATGGTGTGGTCCGTGCAAGATGATCGCTCCGGCTCTCGAAGAGCTCGCAGTGCAGTTCGAAGGCAAGGTCAAGGTCGCCAAGCTCAACATCGACGAAAATCCGGAACTGGCTGCCCAGTTCGGCGTTCGCTCGATCCCGACGCTTGCCATGTTCAAGGGCGGCGAAGTGGCTGACATCAAGGTCGGCGCCGCTCCGAAGACCGCTCTGCAGAACTGGATCTCCAGCGCATCCTGATCTCGGTATCGACCGCATAAACGAAAAAAGCCCGGCTCGACCGGGCTTTTTTTATTGATCTCGATTTGGTCTACCGCGGCGGCGTACCATTATCGGCAAGGACATCGCCGACCAGATAGAGGGAGCCGCCGATGAGGATGCGCGGCGCCGGCAAATTCGGCACGGCAAACGCCTTGATCGCATCCAGCGCCTCACCGACATCGGACATGGGCTCCGCCACCAGCCCGGCATCATAAGCCGCGTTTGCCAGAATGACCGGATCGATCATCGCATCGCTGCCGCGGATCGGCACGCAATAGACCTTCTCGGCAAGACCGGCGAAGGCCTTGAAATAGCCGACCGGGTCCTTGGTGTTGATCATGCCGATGATCAAGAATAGCGGTCGCGGCTGACGCTCCTCGAAATTGGCCATGGCCTCGGCGATGACTTCGCCGGCGCCAGGATTATGGCCGCCATCGACCCAGATTTCCGCGCCTTCGGGGGCATGCGGGATCAGATCGCCTTCCGTCAGCCGCTGCAGGCGACCCGGCCACTCGACGGAGGTCATCGCCTTTTCCATCATCGCCTCAGTGACAGCGAAACCAGCAGCCTTGATGGCGCGGATGGCGGCGGCGGCATTGCCATATTGGTGGCGGCCCGGCAGGCGCGGCAGCGGCAAGTCAGCCAGACCGAACTCGTCCTGATAGACCAGCTTGCCATATTCCTCGTGGGCGGAAAAATCCTGGCCGAAAACGGCGGTCGGGCAACGAAGCCGCTCCGCCGTCGATATCAGCACATCGAGGGCGGCATCATATTCCTGATGGCCGATAACGACAGGATGGCCCGACTTCATGATGCCGGCCTTCTCGGCGGCGATCAGTTCGACACGGTCGCCGAGATAGGGCTGATGATCCAGCGAAATCGGCATGATGACCGAAACGGCCGGATCGGAAATAACGTTGGTGGCATCGAAGCGGCCGCCGAGACCGACTTCGATGACGGCGGCATCGGCTGGGTGTTCAGCGAAGAGAAGGAAGGTTGCGGCCGTCAGGATTTCAAAGACGGTGATCTTCTGGCCGGCATTGGCGGCAGCGATGCGACGCAGGGCATCGGCGAAGACGGCATCGTCTACGAGTTCACCGCGACCGCCCTTGACGCCCATGCGGTAACGCTCGTGCCAGTTCACCAGATGCGGCGAGGTATGGACATGCACGCTGTAACCACCGGCCTCAAGCAGAGCCCGGCAGAAGGCCGTGACCGATCCCTTGCCGTTGGTGCCGGCGACATGGATCACCGGCGGCAGTTTCTTGTGAGGATTGCCGAGGATATCGAGCAGCCGGGTTATTCTCTCCAGAGAGAGATCGAAACCCTTGGGGTGCAACTCCAAGAGTTTCTCGATTTCCCGTGCCGCTTCGCTCTTTGCGGATTGATCCATAGCCGTCATCCCGCACCCCTGCCTTTCGGCTATCTATGATATCAGGCTTTCGCCGCTACCGTCAGTGCGGCGCCGTTCTGGCTCTTGGCGGACACATCGTTTGCCGGCGCCTTGGTCAGGATCTTCAGGAGCGAGGCGAGCGTGTCCGGAATGTCATGCCGCTTCACGACCATATCGACCATGCCGTGCTCCAGCAGATATTCGGAGGTCTGGAAGCCTTCCGGCAGCTTTTCGCGCAGCGTCTGCTCGATAACGCGCTTGCCGGCAAAGCCGATCTCCGCACCCGGCTCGGCCATGTGGATATCACCGAGCATGGCGTAGGAGGCGGTAACACCACCGGTGGTCGGGTTGGTCAGAACCACGACATAAGGCTGCCCGGCTTCCTTCAGCAGATCGACGGCAACCGTCGTGCGTGGCAGCTGCATCAGCGACAGGATGCCTTCCTGCATGCGTGCGCCACCCGAAGCCGGGAACATGACCAGCGGGCACTTCTCCGCAATCGCGCGTTCGAAGGCCTTCACGATGGCCTCGCCGGCAGCCATGCCGAGCGAACCGCCGATGAAGTTGAATTCATGAACGACAGCCACGAGCTTCACGCCGCGAACCTTGCCGAGGCCAGCAAGAACCGTGTCTTCCTGTTCGGTCTTCAGGCGGCTGTCCTTCAGACGATCGCTGTATTTCTTCGAATCGCGGAACTTCAGCGGATCCTGCGCCACCTTCGGCTGCGGCAGGGCTTCATATTCACCCTTGTCGAAGAGATCGGCAAGGCGAGCCTTCGCCGGCATCTTCATGTGGAAGCCGGAGGCAGGAATGACCCACTTGTTGTCTTCCAGATCCTTGTGGAAGACCATCTCGCCCGTTTCAGGGCACTTGATCCAGAGATTTTCCGGAACCTCGCGACGGCCCAGCATGGAATTGATCCGCGGGCGGACGTAGTTCGTGATCCAGTTCAATTCGAAACTCCTAATCGACCGAATTATTCGATATCCTAGTCGCCACCAAATGCCCATAGGGCTCTTCCTCAATCCGCTGGGGATTGGGAAAAGGCCTATATGGGAAAACTATTCGGCGGCAACAAGGCGCGCGGAGCGCGTTCCTGTCGACAGACCGCGCACAAGCGTGGCAACGGCCTGGATGGTATCTGAGGTCGCCTTGCCATCCTTGGTAAGGCTGGTGGCGATCTGGTTGACGATGGCGGTGCCGACGACGACGCCGTCAGCGGCAGCGCCGATCAGCTTGGCGTGCTCGGCAGTCTTGACGCCGAAGCCGACGCAAACGGGCAGTTCGGTGTGCTGCTTGATGCGCTTGACGGCGCCCGAAACCAGCGACGGGTCCGGCAGGGCCGAACCGGTGATGCCGTTCATCGAAACGTAGTAGACGAAGCCTGTGGTGTTCTTCAGAACCGTCGGCAGGCGCTTTTCATCGGTGGTCGGCGTTGCCAGGCGGATGAAGTTGATGCCCTTGCGGATGGCCGGGATGCAAAGCTCGTCATCCATTTCCGGCGGCAGATCGACGACGATCAGGCCGTCGATGCCGGCGGCGATCGCATCATCGAGAAACTTTTCAACGCCGTAGATGTAGATCGGATTGTAGTAGCCCATCATCACGATCGGGGTATCGGCATCCGTCTTGCGGAAGTCGGCTGCGAGCTGCAGCGTCTTCTTCAGCGTCTGGCCAGCCTTCAGGGCGCGCTGGCCGGCAAGCTGAATCGCCGGGCCGTCGGCCATGGGATCGGAAAAGGGCATGCCGAGTTCGATGACGTCGGCGCCGGCTTCCGGCAGCGCCTTCATGATGCCGAGCGAGGTCTCGTAGTCGGGATCGCCGCCCATGAAATAGGTGACGAGTGCCGGGCGGCCTTCAGCCTTCAGGGCGGCGAAGCGTTTGTCCATACGTGCGGTCATGGCGTCTAACTCACATTCCCAGAATCTTGCCGACGGTGAAGATATCCTTGTCGCCGCGGCCGGAGAGGTTCATCAGGATGATCTCGTCCTTGCCCATCTTCGGGGCACGCTTGATCACTTCGGCGAGCGCATGGCTCGGCTCGAGCGCGGGGATGATGCCCTCAAGACGCGTCAGCGTCTGGAATGCTTCCAGCGCCTCATGGTCCATGATCGGAACATATTCGGCGCGGCCGATATCGTTCAGCCAGGAATGTTCCGGGCCGATGCCGGGATAGTCGAGGCCGGCCGAAATCGAATGTCCCTCTTTGATCTGGCCGTCGCCGTCCTGCAGCAGATATGTGCGGTTGCCGTGCAGCACGCCGGGCGAACCGGCAGTGATGGAGGCACAGTGCTCGTCGCCCTCAAGGCCCTTGCCGCCGGCTTCGACGCCGACGATCTTGACGCCTTCGTCATCGAGGAAGGGATGGAAGATACCGATGGCGTTCGAACCACCGCCGACGGCCGCAACGACGAGATCCGGCAGGCGGCCTTCGGCCTCCAGGATCTGCGCGCGGGCTTCCGTGCCGATCACGGCCTGAAAATCGCGGACCATTTCCGGATAGGGATGCGGGCCGGCAGCCGTGCCGATCAGGTAGTAGGTGTCATCGACATTGGTGACCCAGTCGCGCAGCGCCTCGTTCATCGCGTCCTTCAGCGTGCCGCTGCCGGCGGTGACCGGGATAACCTCGGCGCCCAGCAACTTCATGCGGAAGACGTTCGGCGCCTGACGCTCGACATCGGTCGCGCCCATGTAGACGACGCAAGGCAGGCCGAAGCGGGCAGCAACGGTCGCCGACGCCACGCCATGCTGACCAGCGCCGGTCTCGGCGATGATGCGGGTCTTGCCCATACGCTTGGCGAGCAGGATCTGGCCGATGCAGTTGTTGATCTTGTGCGAACCGGTGTGGTTCAGTTCTTCGCGCTTGAAATAGATCTTCGCGCCACCGAGCTCAGCCGTCAGGCGCTCGGCGAAATACAGCGGGCTCGGGCGGCCGATATAGTGCGTTCCCAGCGACTTCAGCTCCGCCTGGAAGGCCGGATCGTCCTTCGCCTTCGCCCATTCCTCCTGCAGATCCAGGATCAGCGGCATGAGCGTTTCGGCAACGAAACGACCGCCGTAAATGCCGAAACGGCCGTCCTCATCGGGACCGGAGCGGAAGGAATTGGGTTTAGGCGTCTGGTTCACTTTCTACTCCCTGCTGCCGGTTCCGGCAGACATGCTTCTGCAAAAGCGTCGAAAAATTGGTCGATCTTGCCCAGATCCTTCACACCCGGCGCGCTTTCGACGGCGGAGGAAAGATCGATGCCCGTGGCCTTGGTGGATGCCAGCGCGCGGGCGACATTGTCCTTGTTGACACCGCCCGACAGCATGTAATCCACCCGATCATCGAGCCAGCTCATCAGGCCCCAATCGAAGGACACGCCGTTTCCGCCCGGGAGATCCGAGCCGGCGGGCGGCTTGGCGTCGAACAGGAAGCGGTCGGCAATGCCGATG
Organism: Rhizobium sp. ASV20; assembly: GCF_016429015.1. Taxonomy (GTDB): domain Bacteria; phylum Pseudomonadota; class Alphaproteobacteria; order Rhizobiales; family Rhizobiaceae; genus Rhizobium. The sequence goes on along the minus strand of NZ_JAELTU010000007.1, from coordinate 42,072 downwards.
TAGGATTCCACCCGCTTCAGATCGTCGGCATCGCGCACCGACATGGCCTTCATCACGGGGACATTATAGACCGCTTTGATCGTCAGCACACGCTCCGGGCTTTCATTGCCATGGAGCTGCAATATGTCCGGCCGAACCAGCGACATGATCTCATCGAGATCGTCATTGCTGGGATTGACCGTTACGGCAACGACCTTCGCCTTGCCGCGAGCACGCTCGGCCAGCAGGCCGGCCATGTCGGGCTCGATATAGCGGGGGCTCTTTTCGAAGAAGATAAAGCCGATATGGGTAGCGCCGCGCTCAAGAGCGCGATCCACCGCTTCCGGCGTCTTCAGACCACAAATTTTGACATCGGCGTTCATGGCAGCGGAGTGACACGAAAATCGGAAAGAGTCGAGCCTAAAGGCGACGTTGGCGGGATTTTTGCGAGGCTCTGGAACCATTGCGTATGAAATAAAAATGCCCCTCACCCCACTTTGACGGGGAGAGGGCCGATCTCACCAGACCCCTTCGCCCCGCGGCGGGGAGTAAGGTGGACTTGAATAGGCGAGCGAAACTGAGAGAGGACGGATGAAGGGCTAACCTGTCCATATGCAATTGCAAGCAACTGCCTTGGACGCACTCCGGCTTTCTCCGGCAAAATACCACTCAATCGAAATCGATCGCGTGCAGCTGGCTGCCGTGGCGCTTCAGCCAGGCTTTGGCTTCGTCCATGTCGGGGCAGAGTTTGAGGCAAAGCGCCCAGAAACGTGGGCCGTGGTTCATCTCGCGCAAATGCGCGACCTCGTGGGCAGCGAGATAGTCGATGACCAGCGGCGGCGCCATGACGATGCGCCAGGAGAAGCTCAGGTTCCCCTGGGAGGAGCAGGAGCCCCAGCGGCTGCGGGTATCCTTCATGGTGATGGAGGAGACAGTCGCGCGGATGGTCCTGGCATGGACTGCCACATATCTTTCCAGATCGGCGCGAGCCTCTTTTTTCAAGAAGGTGGCGATGCGGCGGCCGGCATGTTCGGGCATGCCGCTGACGCGCAGCACCGGCCGGCCATCGACGATGACGGCTTCGGTGAGGCCGCGCAGAGTGCCGGTATGCTCGATGTGGTGGCGCACGCCGCGCAGGAGAATTTCACTGCCGCCGCGCAGGCTGTTGTCGGCCGTGAATTTCGCGAGCTTGGTCAGAAGCCAGCCCTGATGCCGGTCGAGGAAGGCATTGACTTCGCGGGCAGAAAGGCCGCGCGGAACAGTCATCTTCAGCGCCTTGCCGCCGGGCTCGATCCTGAGCGTAATGCGGGTTGCCCGCTCATGCTGGCGGATCGTCAGCGGCATCAGCCGGCCGGCGACGTCAAGGGTACGTGTTTCCTGCGCAGGCGGCTTGGCTTGCGGTTTGCGGGATCTGGAGAGCAGCGGAAACATGAAGGCAGTTTTATATGATTCGCGGGAGGATCTGGCAAAGAAAAACCGGCACCCGATGATGCCGGTTTCGACTATATGATGCGGTTGCTCTCACAGCCCATCACGGTGTCTGGAATTCGGTCGGCGAGCCGCCATTGTCATTGCGCTTGACGCTGTTGCGTTCGCGCATGAAACGGTCGAATTCTTCCTGGTCCTTGGCGCGGCGCAGTTCGCGGGCATAGGCGTCGAAGTCTGCGCGCATTTCGTCCAGCTTGCGGCGTTCCTGCTCGAGGCGCTCAAGCTCTGCCCGGCGCCAGTCGTCAAAGGCGACGTTGCCGGTGGAGGAGAAGGAATGGCGATGACGATTACGATAGCGTCCGCAGCCACCAAACATGCCGTCGGTCCTTTCGTTTACATCCCGTTTGAATTCCCGCAAACGTTCCCCGAAGAGAATATAGGCGAGCATGGCAAAGCCGAGCGGCCAGAAGACCACGAAGCCTAGCACCATCAGGGCAATAGTAGCCGGAGTCCAATCCGGGCGAAGCAATGCAGATTGGTTCATTGTCAGGTATCCTCGCACGGCGCATTGCCCTCCGACCGATACCGATCGATGGAAAGGTTTCTGCGCGTTTTTTAAAGCTCTACCTGCATCTCAGCGCGTTCCAAGGACGCGCGGCGCGGTAAACGGCCCGATCTCTGCGGTACCGCTGGAATCGAGATGGTAACCTCTTCGTGAGGCTTCAATGGGATCGCCACGCGGAATCGGACAAGTGATTGAATCCGGCGGAATAATTCAACAAAAGCTAATAGTTTGCTGTTTGGAAGCGGCTGCAAGTTGCAACAAGTTCCAAAATACATTCATCTATTTGATTTTATTGATATTTATGCCGACTTCCCGCCCTTGATCACACGCTTGACGACTGGCCGGCCGGTGCGGGCATGTTCCCGCGTGAAGGCCAGGATACGCGGTGCGATCTCGCGGCGGAAGCGCGAGCCATTGAAGACGCCATAGTGGCCGACATCCGGCTGCAGATAGTGCATGCGCATATGGTCGGGGATATTGGTGCAGATGGTCTGCGCGGCATGCGTCTGGCCAACGCCGGAAATATCGTCATTTTCGCCTTCGACGGTCAAAAGCGCGACGTTGCGGATGGCGGAAGGATCGACGCGCTGGCCGCGATGCATGAGTTCGCCCTTGGGCAGCGCATGCTTGATGAAGACCTGATCGACCGTCTGCAGATAGAATTCCGCCGTCAGGTCCATGACAGCAAGATACTCATCGTAGAAATCGCGGTGCTTTTCGGCCGGCTCGCCATCATTCTTGACGAGATGCACGAAGAAATCCTTGTGCGCGATCATGTGGCGGTCGAGGTTCATCGACATGAAGCCGGAAAGCTGCAGGAAGCCAGGGTAGACCGGACGCATGAAGCCCGGCTGCGGCCAGGGCACATTCATGACGACATTGTCGGCAAACCATTCCAGCGGCTTGTCCTTGGCGAGCTGGTTGACGGCGGTCGGATTGATGCGGGTATCGATCGGGCCGCCCATCAAGGTCATCGACGATGGTGCCAACCGGTCGCCGGCCGCTTCCATGACGGCGGCTGCCGCCAGAACCGGCACCGAGGGCTGACAGACGGCAACGACATGCGTATCCGGCCCGAGGTGATGCAGCATCTCGATGACGTAATCGATATAATCCTCGAGATCGAAGGTGCCTTCCGTCATCGGCACCATGCGGGCATCGATCCAATCGGTGATGTAGACATCGGCACCCGGGAGCAGAGCTTCCACCGTGCCGCGCAGCAGCGTCGCATAGTGGCCCGACATCGGCGCGACGATCAGGATACGCGGATCGGCGGCATGGCCGGCCGGCATGCTGCGCTCGAAACGGATGAGATTGCAGAAGGGCTTCTTCCAAACGATCTTTTCGTAGACGGACACCGGCTTGCCGTCGATGACAGTCTCATGCAGCCCGAATTCCGGCTTGCCATAGCGCCGGGTCGTGCGCTCGAAGATCTCGAGGCTTGCCGTCAGCGTACGGCCAAAGGCCGTGTGCGAGAGAGGATTGAGGGGATTGGCATAGGCCAGGCGCATCATATCGGCCGCAACGCGAAACGGCGCGAGAGCGGCATGATTGAGTTCGTAAAACTGATAAAACATGGGGGGCTTTACCTTTCGTGATGCGGGTCTGCGAACTCGCCAATCACCTGATCAATGAAACGCACGCGCCTTGCGTGTCGCTTGCCTTCGCTGAGGCGCTCCTCCGGTCGCGCCGTGCAGCAGGATGATCGCGGCTCCTCGGGCGCAATCCTCATCCTTTAAGCTCTTACTATCCAGCCTAACAGCTTTTTGCTGCAGAGCAACATAACCACTGTCGGTTCTCTCGATAAAAAATGCCGGGGAAGCGATTCTCCGGCATCAACATTGATCTCAAAAAGTTAAAGTTCCTGAGCCTGCACGCTTTAAGCGTCGGCGAGGAAGGTCTGCTTCTGGGTGCCGAGGCCTTCCATGCCAAGCTCGACGACATCGCCGGGCTTCAGATACTGCGGCGGCTTCATGCCCATGCCGACACCGGGAGGCGTGCCGGTGGAGATGACATCGCCCGGATGCAGCGACATGAACTGGCTGAGATAAGAGACGAGGAAGGCAACGCCATAGACCATGGTCTTGGTCGAGCCGTTCTGCATCGTCTTGCCGTTGACCTTCAGCCACATGCCGAGGTTCTGCGGATCGGCGATTTCGTCCTTGGTGACGAGCCAGGGGCCGATCGGGCCGAAGGTGTCGCAGGACTTGCCCTTGGTCCACTGTCCCGAGCGTTCGGTCTGGAAGGCACGCTCGGAAACGTCGTGCGAGACGCAGTAACCGGCGACGTAATCGAGCGCATCGGCTTCGCTCACATATTTTGCCGTCTTGCCGATGACGACGCCGAGTTCGACTTCCCAGTCGGTCTTTTCAGAGCCGCGCGGGATCAAGACGTTGTCGTTCGGGCCGACGATAGCAGAGCTTGCCTTCATGAAGATGATCGGCTCCGGCGGCACGGTGGCGCCGGTCTCGGCAGCGTGGTCGGAGAAATTCAGGCCGATGCAGATGAACTTGCCGGTGCCGGTAACGCAGGCGCCGAGCCGGCCTTCCGCGAGTTCCGGCAGGCTCTTCGGATCGAGGGCTGCGATCTTCGCGAGACCGGCAGGCGTGATAGCCTCGCCGCCAATATCGGCGACATGAGCGGAGAGATCGCGGATCTTGCCATCGCTATCGAGAAGCGCCGGCTTTTCCTTGCCGACTTCGCCAACACGCAACAGTTTCATGGATTTTCCTTCCCTGCATTTTCTAAGACGAGATTGCTTTCAAAGCCAAGATTGATGGCATCACATATGAACGAATTATTCACCAGTGTCATCTAGCGATTTCGACAAGCATAGCATGTGCCGCGCTCCCTTGCCGGAACAACAGTTTCTCTAAAGCGCGTCGCGATCTCTGGGATTCGCTTCGTGCGCTTTAGCTTTTTGATTTTGCGCATGTCGTTATCGCAAAACTGCTGCACACTTTTGCGCGACCTGCTTCATGAGATAGGCAACGATCTGGCGATTTCGAGGATGACGTTGAACGCCGTGTCGATGTCGTCGGCCGTCGCTTCGAACTGACCGGCCTGGAAACGAATGACAAGACGGCCGCCGACACGGGTTTGCGTCAGATAGATGCGGCCGTCATTGTTGATTGCCGTGATCAGCCGTTGGGTATGCTCCTCCTGCACGACGCCAGCGGGCGCCTTGTGATCGAAGGAGAACAGCGACAGGAATGGCTGGGTGACGATCTCGAAATCCGGTTCCTGCGCGAGGCGCTTAGCCAGATTCTGCGACCAGGTGACGTGATTGCGGATCATCGTCCGCAGCCCTTCCAGCCCATGATAGCGCAGCAGGAACCAGAGTTTGAGTGCGCGGAAACGGCGGCCAAGCGGCACGGACCATTCCGAATAGTTGATGATGCCGTCGTGGCCGTGGGTGCGCAGATATTCCGGCTGGATCGCCAGGGTCCTCACCAGAGCATCCGGTTCGCGGACGAACTGGACTGAGCAATCGAACTGTGCGCCGAGCCACTTATGCGGATTGAAGACGACGGAATCGGCCTGTTCGATACCCTGCCAAAGCGCACGGAATTCCGGGCAGATCATTGCGGAGCCTGCCCATGCCGCATCCACATGCACATAGAGACCGTTTGCATGGGCAACTTCCACGATGGCGGCGATGTCATCGCATGCGCCGACGCTGGTGCCGCCGACGCAGGCAATCACGCCAGCCGGCAACAAACCGGCGGCGCGGTCCCGCTCTATCGCGGCGGCAAGCGCTTGCGGGTCCATGGCCTTGTTCGGACCATTCGAGGGGATGCGAACGAGATTTTCGGCACCGACGCCCGATATCCAGATGGCGCGGTCGATCGAGGTGTGTACCTGATCTGTAGAATAAATCCGAACGGTCTTGTTGGTCGAGAGCCCGCGGCTGTTTCCCTGCCAGTCAAGCGCCTTCTCGCGCATGACAAGCACGGCCGCAAGAGTTGCCGTGGACGCAGAATCCTGTATGACGCCGGTGAAGCTTTCCGGCAGGCCAAGCGCTTGGCGCAGCCAGTCGACCACCTTGGTTTCAAGCTCGGTGGCGGAGGGCGATGTCTGCCAGAGCATGCATTGGGCGGCGATGGCGCTGACCAGATATTCGGCGACCACGGAGACCGGCGCTGCATTGGCGGGGAAATAAGCAAAGAAGCGCGGATGCTGCCAATGCGTCATCCCGGGGACGAGGATATCCTCAAAATCCTTGAAGATATCCTCCATGGCTTCGCCAGATTCCGGTGGAGAATCAGCAATATGCGCCGATATTTCGCCCGGCGCCATCTTGGCCCGAACCGGCCTGTCGCGAAGCGAGGCGCGATAGTCCGCGCCCCAGTTTGCCGCCTTCTCCGACCATTGCCGGAACTCTTCCCAATTCATGACTGTCCTCCCCGCTTTATCGATTGAGGCGGACCTTAGACCGGTTTTGGCATAGGGTCGAGTATCAGAAAAGCTCGTCGAGAGCAGGCCCAAGCGGCACGATACCGCTCGGATTGAGCGTCGCTATCGAGTAATATCCACGCTTGATGTGATCGAAGCTGACCGTCTCCGAAATACCCGGCCAATCCAACATGCGACGGCAGAAGGACTGGAGATTGGCATAGTCCGACAGGCGACGGAGATTGCACTTGAACAGGCCATGATAGGCGACGTCGAAGCGAACGAGCGTGACGAACAGCCTGATATCGCTTTCCGTGGGATGGTCGGCAAATAGGAAATCCCTGCCTTCCAACTCCGTCTCGACCCGATCGAGGCAATCGAACACCTGGGTGAAGGCTTCCTCATAGGCAATCTGCGTTGTCGCAAAGCCGGCGCGATAGACGCCATTGTTGAGGGCGGGATAGATCCGGGCATTGAAGCTGTCGATATCATCCCGTTTGGCTGCCGGGTAAAGATCGATGTCGTGGCGGGCGAGATCGCCGAAACCGTCATTCAGCATCCGCAGGATATCGGATGACTCGTTGTTGACGATCGTGCCGGTCTGCTTGTCCCAAAGCACGGGCACAGTGGCGCGGCCGGTGAAGGCGGGGTCGGCCTTGGTGTAAATCTCGTGCATGTAGGTGGCGCCATTCACGGCGTCATTCGTGGCACCGGGATAATCACCGAAACGCCAGCCCTGCTTGGAGAGCACGGGCTCGACGACGGAAACGGAAATGGCCTCTTCCAGGCCTTTCAGCTTGCGGCCAATCAGCGTGCGCGACGCCCACGGGCAGATCAGCGCGACATAGAGATGATAACGTCCGGCTTCCGCCTTGCAGCCACTCTCTCCTGTCGGGCCAGCTCGGCCATCGGGCGTGATCCAATTGCGAAAGCTCGAGGTTTGGCGAACGAAGCCGCCCTTCTCATCCTTGGCCTGGACCGGCTGCCAATCTTCCGTCCATTTTCCGTTTACCAGCAAAGCTCAGTCTCCACGCGCGCGTTTCTTGTTGAGCCACAGCATAGCGGAACAGAATTTCACTGGAATAACGCAAACTTGAAACAGACTGTCTACCTGGCGCATGCAGATGCGGCTATGTATGAAAACCTGCAACTTTTGATCAAGTTCACTGGAGAACCCTATGGCGAAATCCGTTTCCACGGTCCGGACCGATCATGCCAGCCGCTATCTGCAGCAACTCTGCAAGCACTGGAGCCACAAATTTGAGGTGGAGTTCAACGAGACCGCCGGCAAGGTGCCGTTCAGTCCGGAAGCATCCCTTGGATTGGCGGCAGATAACGCGACGCTGATCCTGACGTTGAACGTCGGAAAGCCGGAGGATCTCGAGCGACTGCAAGATGTCGTCGCCGATCATCTCAAGCGCTTCGCCTTCCGCGAAGAACTCGACTTCGTCTGGATCCCCGATGCAAGCGCTTCGTAACTTTCCTACCCAATTCCCAAGACCTGCAACTGATTCACTTTGACGAAAGAAGCCCCGATGACATCAAGCAACAGCCGCGAATCCCAGTATCCGATCGACAAGCTCTTCCTGGATCGCTGGTCGCCGCGCGCCTATTCCAACGAGCCCATGCCGGAAGCCGACCTGCTGACCATCCTCGAAGCCGCCCACTGGGCGCCGTCCGCTTCGAACCTGCAGCCCTGGCGCTTCCTTTATGCCCTGCGCGGCTCTGAAAACTGGGACAAGTTCCTGAGCGTTCTGGTCGAATTCAACCAGGGTTGGGTGAAGTCCGCATCCGCGCTGCTCTTCGTCATCTCCCGCACGCATAGCGGCGAGCTTGGTTCCGCCGAACAGAAGCCCAGCTACAGCCACTCCTTCGACGCCGGTGCTGCCTGGGGCTTCCTGGCAGCCCAGGCACACCTAGCCGGCTACGAAGCACACGGAATGACCGGCTTCCACGTTGAAAAGTCCTATGAAGTTCTCGGCATCCCGGACGGCTTCCGTGTCGAGGCCGCGGTCGCGATCGGCAAGGTCGGCGACAAGAACCAGCTTCCGGAAAAGCTGCGTGAGCGCGAAGTACCAAGCCAGCGCAAGCCGCTCTCGGACGTCGCTTTCAACGGCACTTTCATCGCCAAGTAATTGACATGAACGGAAAAGGCCCGCCTGGACGCTCCAGGCGGGCCTTTTCTTTTTGACAATTTCGCCCGGAAAGGCGCTGACATCAGATATCGAGGTTGGCGACGTTCAGGGCGTTGTCCTGAATGAACTCGCGCCGGGGCTCGACCTCGTCACCCATAAGGCGGGCAAACAGGCCATCGGCATCCGTCGCGTCGTTGACCCTCACCTGCAGCAGCGTGCGGACGTTCGGATCAAGCGTCGTCTCCCAGAGCTGTTCGGCGTTCATTTCGCCGAGACCCTTGTAGCGCTGCATGGTGAGACCCTTGCGGCCGGCGGTGAAAATCGTTTCCAGCAGCTTGCGCGGCCCGGAAATTTCCGTCTCGCCATCACGGCGTACAAGCTTCGGCGGTACGATATAGGTTTCTTTAAGCCGTGCGCCGAGCTGATCGATGAGGCGCGCATCCTGAGAACCGATCAACGCCATGTCGAGAAGAATGACTTCCTTGACGCCGCGCACCATGCGCTCGAAGCGCAAACCACCTTCGCCCGTCACGATGCCGCTCCAGCCGCGCTCGGTTTCCTCGGCAATGAGGTCGAGTCGCTTGGCAACGTCATTCGCGAGAACCGTCGCCCGCGCCTGATCGCTGACCAGTTCGGCATTGAGCGCGCCGGCAATTGCCGCCTGTTCGACGACATCGCGATTGTAGCGCGAATGCAGATTGTCGATCAGCGAGCGCAGGCGCAGTGCATCGGAGATCACCTCGCGCAGATCCTGACCGGCGCGGACTTCGCCGCCACCGAGCCGCAGGCTCGCATCGTCGAGGCCCTGCCCGATCAGATATTCTTCCAGCGCCTTCTCGTCCTTCAGATACTGAACCGACTTGCCGCGCGTCACCTTATATAGCGGCGGCTGAGCGATATAGAGATGGCCGCGCTCGATGAGATCAGGCATCTGGCGGAAGAAGAAGGTGAGCAGCAGCGTACGGATGTGGGCTCCGTCGACGTCTGCGTCCGTCATGATGATGATCTTGTGGTAGCGCAGCTTGTCGGCGTTGAATTCGTCCTTGCCGATACCGGTGCCGAGAGCGGTGATCAGCGTGCCGATTTCCTGGCTGGACAGCATCTTGTCGAAGCGGGCACGCTCGACGTTGAGGATCTTGCCGCGCAACGGCAGAATGGCCTGGTTTTCGCGCGAGCGACCCTGCTTGGCCGAACCGCCTGCCGAGTCACCCTCGACGAGGAAGACTTCGGACTTGGCGGGATCGCGCTCGGAACAATCGGCAAGTTTGCCGGGCAGCGATGCGATATCGAGCGCACCCTTGCGGCGGGTCAGTTCACGCGCCCTGCGGGCTGCTTCGCGGGCAGCGGCAGCTTCAACGACCTTGCCGACCAGAACCTTGGCTTCGGACGGATGCTCTTCGAGCCAGGTGCTAAGCGCTTCGTTGACCAGGCTTTCCACGACCGGGCGAACCTCGGAGGAAACCAGCTTGTCCTTGGTCTGCGACGAGAACTTCGGATCGGGAACCTTGACCGACAGCACGGCCGTCAGGCCTTCGCGGCAGTCGTCACCCGTCAGCGTCACCTTCTCCTTCTTGGTGATGCCCGACGTATCGGCATAGGAGGTGATCTGGCGGGTCAGGGCCGCACGAAAGCCGGCCATGTGCGTACCGCCGTCGCGCTGCGGGATGTTGTTGGTGAAGCAGAGGACGTTTTCGTGGTAGCTGTCGTTCCACCACATGGCCACTTCGACCGTGATGCCGTCCTTTTCACTGCGGATCGACACCGGCTTCTGGACCAGCGGCTTCTTGGCGCGATCGAGATAGGCGACGAAGGCTTCCAGACCGCCGTCATAGAGCATTTCTTCCTGCCTAACGTCCGAATGCCGCTTGTCGGTCAGGAGGATGCGGACGCCGGAATTCAGGAAGGCAAGTTCGCGCAGGCGATGCTCTAGCGTGCCGTAGTCGAACTCGATCATGGTGAAGGTTTCCGAGCTCGGCATGAAGCTCACTTCAGTGCCGGTCAGGTTGCCGGAATCACCCGTTTCCTTCAGCGGCGCATCAGCGACGCCGTGGGTGAAGCTCATTTCATGAATCTTGCCCTGGCGACGAATCTTCAGCTTCAACCAGACGGACAGCGCGTTGACGACCGAAACGCCGACACCATGCAGACCGCCCGAGACCTTGTAGGAATTCTGGTCGAATTTGCCGCCGGCATGTAGTTGGGTCATGATGACTTCGGCGGCGGAAACGCCTTCGCCGGTGTGGATATCCGTCGGGATTCCGCGGCCGTTGTCGGTGACCGTTACCGAGCCATCGGGATTGAGGGTCACCGTGACGATATCAGCATGACCGGCCAAGGCTTCGTCAATCGCATTGTCGACGACTTCGTAGACCATGTGATGCAGGCCCGAGCCATCGTCCGTATCACCGATATACATGCCGGGACGCTTGCGCACGGCATCGAGGCCCTTCAGAACCTTGATGCTGTCTGCGCCATATTCGGCGCTACCGCCATTTTCGGAAATATCGGTCATTTATTGAAGTCTTTCCAGTGTTTAGAGAATCTCGCCGATCGCTGCCGAATCAGCGGCTTTTCTTGCCCTGAATATAGGATGTTTCACCCCGAACTTCCAAACGGAAGGCCCCTAAATCAGGCATAAAGCAGGGGATTAAGGCGCTTTTCAGCCGGTTTTTCCGGCATTTCCCAGAACGCGGGCTAGCTCTTGGATCGTTGCGGCGTCAATGTTGCGAATCTTGACCGCCAGATGGTTGACGAAGGCGGTATGTTCGGCGGAAAGCCCCGATGTATCGACCACGACCCGCGGGTCGGAAAACCGCGCCAACAGGAACAGTTCCTCGGCTTCGTCCCAGATGATGTTGAAGTAGCCGGCAATGCGCTGCAGCAGATCGAACGTCGGTGTACCGCGCTTTCCATGCTCCAGGGCGGATAGATAGGCCGGGGTCACATTCAGCGCCGCGGCCATTTCCTTCTGCGAGACGCCCTTGCGCAGCCGCAACTTTCGCACAGCTTCGCCGAAAGGGGTCATGGCTTGTCGCCCTTTGAGCGTGCAAGGCGGATGTAAAGCGCACCGTCGCCCCCATGATGCTGGGCCGCCGTCTCGTAAGACGAGATCAGGAAACGGAATTCGGGTTTGGAAAACCACAGAGGCACGGCGCGCTTGAGTGCCCCTTCGCTGCCCATCGAGCTACCCTTGCCTGTGATGACGAGCACATGGCGCAAGCCGCGCCCATGCGCGCGCAGAAGGAAATCCAGAAGCATGCCATGCGCCTCGCTTTGGATCAGCCCGTGAAGATCGATCCGGGCCTCTAGCGCCAGCCGGCCCTTGGCGATCTTGCGCTTGACCGGGCGTTCGAATGGATGATGCTGGCCGGAAGGCTGCTTTGCCGGTGTCTGCGCGTTTTGAGTTTCGACAGCTGCCGGAGCTGTTGCCGCCTTGGCGGCACGGGCCTTCTCCTCGTTCTCCGCTTCAGCTGTCAGCGCCGCCTCAAAAGCCTCCATGTCGGCCATCCGGCCGGGCATGGGCCGGGCGCTTTTGGCAACCCTGCCCCAGAGAATGCGATCCTCCGCGCTAAGCTTTCGCTCCTTGTCTTTTCGTTCCGGGGCCATCAGCCAAACCTTCGCGCTGCCGCCTTTGGAATGAATATATAAAAATCCGCATCATTGCGTACGGTGCCGGCGAGCTCGCCTGCGTCATAGCCCGAGCCGGTAAAGATATCGCCCCGCGCCGGGCCTACGATCGCAGAGCCGGTATCGAGGGCCAGCATCAGCCGTGCAAACGGTTTGCCGTCATCGAGATGCGTCAGGCTTTCCGAGCGGATAAAAAATGGGAAACCGAACGTATGGATCAGGCGGTCGACCGCCAGCGAACGGCCTGACACCAGCGGCACCTTGGCGGCCGCGATCGGACCGAGGGTCTCATCGCTGACATCCGCCTCGCGGAAGAAAATGTAGGATCGGTTGTGCGCCAAGACTTCATCGACCTGCTCCGGATGCGCATAGAGCCAATCACGGATCGTCTGCATGGAGATCGTTGCGCGATCCAGCAAGCCACGATCGATCAGCAGGCGTCCGACGGCAGAAAAAGGATGCCCGGCCTTGGCGGCATAGGTGATGCGGCCAAGCCTTCCATGCGGATAGCGCAGGCGCGCCGCGCCCTGCACATGCACGAAGAAGATATCGACCTTCGATTTCGCCCAGGCGATTTCCAGGCCCTTGCCTTCAAGGTAGCCGCGATCGATCTCGCCACGATCCGGATAGGCCGAGATCACTCCGTCGCTGAGACGCCCGAACATATAGGAGGCATCGAGGATCGAAGGCCGATTGCCGTCGTCGAGATCGATCAGATCATCGGGCCGGCGATAGAAGGGATATCGATAGGTTTCGTCAGGCCTGGCCGAGACTTCGATTTCCGGTTCGAAGAATGCCGTCACGAAACCGTTGCCACCGTCGCTGCGCCGAACAAAGTAAGGCTGACAGTGCTCTTCAAAGAAAGCGCGGGCTTCCGCAGCATCTCGCGGCTCGTTTGCCTCGGCCGCGTCGAGCAGTGCCAGCAAATCGTCAGCGGTCAGCCCCGCTATGCCGGTGCGATAGGGTTTTACATCTCGGATATGGGCGCGACAGTCCTTCATGGCGCGAAAAAGGCTGGAAGGATCGTCATCCTTCCAGCCCTTCAAATCAGCGAAGGTTGCCGGCTCCAGCCTGAATTCCTGCGATGGGCTCGTCATTGTTCGGATTCGGTCGCCACAAGTTTCCAGTTCGGATCGCGGGAACGCGTGTCGCGGGCAAATGTCCAGAGATCGCTGATCTCCGCCACAGCCTCGGCATCGCCATCGATCAACGCGCCCGCCTTGTCGTAGGTAGCCGAAATCATCTGGCTGACGATGCGCATGGTGACGAATGCTTCGGTTCCCTTGGCCTCGGCGGTGACGATATCGGCTTTGTCGATGCCGACGAAAGTCGACTTGACCTTCTCGCCCTTGCCTTCGCGTTCGGCGATGGCAGCGTCGAAGCCTTCGTAGACCTCGGAGGACAAAAGCCCCTTCAGGGATTTGCGATCGCCGTCGGCAAAGGCCATGACGATCATCTCGTAGGCCATACGGGCGCCGTTGACGAATTCCTTCGGGTTGAAGGACGGATCGACCTTGCTGATCTCTCGCAACGAATCATTCAGCTGTGTGCCGGCTGGCGTGAAGGCGTCGACGGCTGCAAAACGATCTTCCTCTTCGGTCGCATCACGGCGCGGCAGCGTTACTACCTTGCCTGCATCCGGCGGCGTCGGGCCATTTGCCGAATCAGCGGAACCATAGAGATCGCGCGGCGGCTTCTCGTTCCCCGTGCGGCGGCCAAGGACACTGCGCAACTGAAAGAAGATCAGCACCGCCGCCACCAGGAAAAAGATCGTCACAAAGTCGTTTGCACCCATCTCGTATTGGAACCACCGTTAAAATTAAAAGAACAATCCCCATATAGTCCGCATCGATCTATCATTCAAATAGCGGACCACTTTCTTTATTATATGCGAGAAACCAACGCCTACGCGAAGAAACCCGCTCTCAGGACCACCGTAACATGCGCCTATCACTTCTTCCTATCTTCGTTTTTCTGATGCCGCTGGCTGAAATCGCCGGCTTCATCGTCGTCGGAAAGCTGATCGGCGTCTGGGCAACCCTGGGGCTCGTCATCCTCAGCGTCGTTCTCGGCGCCATGCTGCTCAGGATTCAGGGCATCGGCATCCTGCAGCGCATCTCGGCCGAAAGCCGCAATGGCGGCGATCCCGGCCGCGAGATGGTGCATGGCGCCATGATTGTTGTTGCCGCCATCTTCCTGATGCTGCCGGGCTTCATCTCCGACATTATCGGCCTCCTGCTTTTCATTCCGGCCGTGCGTGATCTTGCCTGGACGATGCTGCGCAAGCGTATCGTTGTCGTCGGCAATTCCCGCGCCTTCCGGCGTGGACAAGCACCCGGTGCCGGTCCGCAAGCCCGGCCGCGCGATGCCGGAACAGTGGTCGATCTTGACGAAAGCGATTTTCATCGCGAGCCCAATCGCAACTCGCCATGGTCGGACCGGAAGCGGCTCGAAGACTAAAGCGCCGGCCGGAAAGCGCCGGGGCATAAGGGTTGTGCGCCCCTATTCGAAATGCTAGATGGCGACACCCATCGAGACGTGAGAGGACACCCCCATGGCCAACGAGACAAACGGCAACGGTGCAGCCAGCCCGAGCCTCAGCATCCTTGCTCAGTACACCAAGGATCTTTCCTTCGAAAATCCGGGTGCTCCGCGCTCGCTTCAGGCCCGGGAAAATGCTCCGGACATCAACATCAATGTCAACGTGAACGCCAACCCGCTGTCGGATGAAGATTTCGACGTCGTGCTGACGCTGAATGCCGAAGCCAAGGATGGCGAGCGTGTGCTCTTCCACACCGAGCTGGTTTATGGCGGCGTCTTCCGCGTTACCGGCTTCCCGCAGGAACACATGCTGCCGCTGCTCTTCATCGAGTGCCCGCGCCTGCTCTTCCCGTTTGCCCGTCAGATCATCGCAGACGTTACGCGCAATGGCGGCTTCCCGCCGCTGATGATCGACCCGATCGATTTCGCGCAGATGTTTACGCAGCGTATGGCCGAAGAACAGGCCCGCGCTCAGGTTTCGGCCGTTCCGAACTAAGTCTGAATTTTCCATTCTGGAAACGAAAATGCCCGGATCGACGTCCGGGCATTTTCGTTTGGTCACTTGAGATATCCCGCCTAGAAGCACGTCGCGTTTCCGACAGAAACCCGCTGCGCATTCCGACCGAAACTAATCTATTCCGAAGTGCGGTATTTGGACCAGATGCCCTTTTCTCCGAGCTTGGCGACCAGCGCCGCGTGGGCGGCTTGCTCGTCTGGGCTCAATCTGCTGGCGAGAGGACTGGGTCTTGCAAAGACGTCGGCAACGATCTCGTCCGCATCCTCGTTTTGTCTCGATCGTGACGATGAGTTGCTGCCAAGGCCGAGCGCGGTCTGCCGGCCGCCAATCATCTCGATATAGACTTCGGCAAGCAGTTCGGAGTCGAGCAACGCGCCGTGCTGCGTGCGGTGCGAATTATCGATGCCGTAGCGCCGGCAGAGCGCATCAAGCGAGTTCGGACCCATGGGGTGCTTGCGCCTTGCCATGGCGAGCGTATCGATCACCATATCCGGCAGGATCGGCGGGCGGCCCAGCCTTGCGAACTCGGCATTGACGAAGCCCATATCGAATGTGGCATTGTGGGCGATCCACTTGGCGTCGCCGAAGAATTCGAGGATCTGGTCGGCAACCTCCTCGAAGGGCGGCTTGTCCTTCAGCGATTCATCGGTGATGCCATGGACGGCCAGTGCGTCCGGATGAACCTTGCGGTCGCCCGGATTGATAAAGAGATGTAGCGTCTTGCCGGTGGGAAAATGGTTGATCAGCTCGATCCCGCCGATTTCGATGATACGGTCCGCCCTGTTGTCGAGGCCCGTGGTTTCCGTATCGAAAATGATTTCGCGCATATCGAGGCTCCGTCTTTCTAATTTCCGCCCTGCTGCTTGCGCCGCAGATCCGCAATGATTTCTTTCACCTGTTCGCGGGCCGCATCGATGCTTCCGCCGGTATCGATGACATAGTCCGCCCGTGCCCGCTTTTCCGCATCCGGCGTCTGGCGGGAAAGAATCATATTGAATTTTTCTTCCGTCATGCCCTGCCGGGCAAGCACTCTTTCTCTTTGAATCTGTGGATCGCAGCTGACGACAACGATCTTGTCCAACCGCTTTTCCGCGCCGGTTTCGAACAGCAGCGGAATATCAAGCACGATCATATCAGCGCCGCCCTGGCGATGACGCTCCAGAAACTGGTTTTCACGCTCGCGCACGAGGGGGTGAACGATGGCTTCCAGTCGTTTGAAACCGGAGGGATCGCCCGCAAGCTTTCGGCTGAGTTCCTGGCGGTCGACCTTGCCATCGCTGGTGGATCCGGGGAAAGCGGCCTCAACGAGAGGAACCGCTTCGCCGCTATAGAGATCGTGCACCACCGCATCGGAATCGTTCACCGGAATTCCAGCCTCAGAAAAGATCTTTGCCGAGGTGGATTTTCCCATTCCGATCGATCCGGTCAGCCCGATCCTGATCATTAGTGCTTTTCCATGTCTGCGATGATCAAAGCTCTCAAGGTTCCATCGACCGCTGGACGCTTGCCGAACCACTTTTCGAAGCCTGGTACGGCCTGATGCAGCAGCATGCCGAGACCGTCAACAATGGCAAAGCCCTGTTCCTCGGCCTGCGCCAGTAGCGGCGTTTTCAGCGGCACATATACAATGTCGGTAACAACAGCATCTTGCACAAGAGGCGAGAAGTCGATCCGCGGCGCCGCTTCGCCATCCATGCCAAGCGATGTCGTATTGATGAACAGGCCCGCTCCCTGCATGACCTCGCCGAGCGCTGCCATCGGATGAGCATGGACGCGATCGCCAAAGCGATCAGCCAATTCCTTCGCACGTTCGACCGTACGATTGACCACATGAATTTCCTTGAAGCCACGATCGCGCACGGCCTGGATGATGGCGCGGCTCGCACCCCCTGCTCCGAGGATGACAGCGCGATCGCTGCGATCCCATCCAGAATGGCGCTCATCCAGATTCGCCGTGAAACCACGCCCATCTGTATTGGTCGCGTGGAGCAAACCATTTTCAAGCCATAGCGTATTCGATGCACCAAGTTCGCTGGAAAGCTCGTCCGGCCGATCCGCCAGTTTGAATGCCGCTTCTTTGTGGGGGATCGTCACATTGCCGCCGACGAAGCCGCTTGTGCCGTCCTTCACTGACGCAATGAAAGCGGTAAAATCTTCGACGGGAACTTCATGGGCACGATAGCTGCCCGCCAGTTCGAGCTGACGCAGCCAGTAGCCATGGATCAGGGGCGAGCGCGAGTGCTTCACCGGATAACCCGTTACGAAAGCGTTTACGCCGTGTGTTTCACGTGAATCATCCATCGATTGTCCCCAACTCGCGCAGTTTTTCCAGAAGCGGCAGCATCGGCAATCCGATGATCGTGAAATAGTCGCCGTCGATTTTGGAGAAGAGCTGGATGCCCTCTCCCTCAAGCTGGTAGGCGCCGACGCTTGACAAAGCCTTCTCGCCGACACGGTTCAGATGCCGATGAATGAAATCCGACGACAGCGCGCGCATCGTCAGATTAGCATGGGACACGTGCTCCCAAATGATGTCGCCGTTTCGGGCGAGCGCCATCGCACTGTTCAGCCGATGGGTCTTGCCCGACAGCGTCTTCAAGTGATTTTCGGCATCCGCCATGCTCTTGGGCTTATGAAAGACCTGATCGCCGAGCGACATCGTCTGATCCGAACCGATAATGAGCGAGTTCGGGAAACGATCGCTTACCTCCTTGGCTTTCGCCTTGGCCAGCACCAGGGCAACGGCATCGGGGCTCGCGCCATTTTCCTCGAGCGGCGCTTCGATGGCGCGCTCGTCAATATTGGCGGCGATGGCCTGGAAGTGAAGTCCTGCATTCTCCATCAGCATTCGACGGAACGGGCTGGAGGACGCAAGGATGAGGGGCAAGGTCATGACGGCTGCCTCTGATATTTGGATGTGGAGCGATTAACGCAGCTTCGGGCGCAGGGCAACAATAGCCGCAGCAGTCTCTTCAATCGAGCGACGCGTGACATCGATGATTGGCCAGTTGTGCCGCGCGCAGAGAGAGCGTGCATATTTCAGCTCTTCCGAGATTGCCGCGCGATCGGTGTAGTCGCCGCGATCAAAGCCGGGCGTCGAGCCGAGGATGCGATTTTCGCGCACCTGCGAAATGCGGTCGGTGGTCGCCACCAGACCGACGATTAGCGGTTTGGTTGCCCTGGACAGGCTTTCCGGCAAAGGCACGCCATGGACTATCGGAATATTGGCGGTCTTGATGCCGCGGTTCGCCAGATAGATGCTGGTCGGCGTTTTCGACGTGCGGCTGATCCCGATGATGACCACATCGGCATCGTCATAATCATCGGGCATCTGTCCGTCATCATGATCCATGGTGAAGTTCAGTGCCTCGATGCGGGCGAAGTAATCGGCATTCATCACATGCTGCGCACCGACGCGCCGGCGCGACGCAGTGCCGAGATAGGTCTGGAAAACATTCATGACCGGCTCGAGCACATTGACGCAGGGCACGCCCATTTCACGGCAGCGCTCGTCGATGAAGTCGGCAAGCTCGCGGTCGACGATTGTATAGAGGACGATGCCCGGACTGTGGTCGATCGCCTCCAGAACCGGCAGGAGCTGCTTGCGATTCCGAATCAGCGGATAGACGTGCTCGATCGGCTGCGTGGCATGGAATTGCACGGATGCAGCCCTGCCGGCTGAGATGAGAGTCTCTCCCGTTGAGTCAGAAATCAGGTGCAGATGAAAGAAGCTCGTTCGGTTTTCCACGCTACTTTCCATTGCCTGTTGATATCTCGGGACAAAAGAGAGGTACGAGAAGGGGCCTATCCCGGGCAAGTGGAAAACCGCCGAGTTTTCCACATTTGGCATTTCTGCGGAGACGTCTTCGCGGTGGCTGTGGGCAATGTGGACAAAGTCGATTGGCTTCGGCAGCTCCCCACCTTATCCCCAGGCTCGGTTCAAACGGATGGAGCCGTAAGCCGTTCAAAAGATTGACGGATCGAGCTGGTCATCCACATATCCCCTTTTCGTCGGGATTTGTTTGCTCGATTGCTGCCGAACCGCGACAAATTGGACAGGCAATGGATGAACTTTAATCCTTGATAGTCACCGACTCTAAGAAATAGAAACCTTAGATATATGTTTGGTTTTATATAGGACGACGGCTGTGACCGATGAGTGCCGGAAGATCATGCGGGTATTGAGCGGTGAAACGCTTTCCCCTCCCCCTCTCTGGCTGATGCGTCAGGCAGGACGCTATCTGCCTGAATATCGTGAGACGCGGGCCAAAGCCGGGAGCTTTCTCGATCTCTGTTATTCCCCCGATCATGCTGTGGAAGTGACGCTGCAGCCGATCCGTCGTTATGGCTTCGATGCGGCTATTCTCTTTTCGGATATCCTCGTCATCCCTGATGGGCTGAAGCGCAATGTTCGGTTCACCGAGGGACATGGTCCGGAGATGGATCCGATTGACGAGGCTGGAATTCTGGCTCTGAAGCCGGATGGTGTGATTGCGCACCTTGCGCCTGTCATGGAGACCGTTCGGCGGCTACGGCAGGACTTGCCTGCCGAAACGACGCTGCTCGGCTTCTGTGGGGCTCCCTGGACCGTTGCGACCTATATGATCGCCGGACATGGCACCCCGGATCAGGCTCCCGCCCGTCTTTTCGCCTATCGCCATCCCAAAGCCTTTGAACATTTGCTGATGCTGCTTGCGGATATCTCCGCCTCGTATCTGGTGGCACAGATCGATGCCGGCGCCGATGCGGTGCAGATTTTCGATTCCTGGGCCGGCGTGCTTGGGGAGAGAGAATTCGAAGCTTTCGCCGTCAAGCCGGTTGCCAGAATGATCGCTTCGGTCAAGGCGCAGCGGCCGCAGGCGCGGATCATCGCCTTTGCCAAGGGCGCGGGGTACCAGTTGAAAACCTATCGTCAGAAGACCGGCGCTGATGCGATCGGGCTCGACTGGTCGGTGCCTTTGGCTTTTGCGAGGGAGTTGCAGCAGGAAGGCCCGATACAGGGCAATCTCGATCCGATGCGTGTCGTTGCTGGCGGCAAGGCGCTGGAGGATGGGATCGACGACATTCTGCAGCATCTCGGACACGGCCCGCTGATTTTCAATCTTGGGCACGGGATCACGCCGCAGGCCGACCCGACCAATGTTTCAGCGCTTGTTGAGCGCGTTCGCGGATGGAGAGGCCGATGACGATGGAAAAGCAGACCGACGAAGCGCCTGGCAGAAAAGCCGGCTCGCGCGCCTACTTCATGATCCTGATTTTTGCCGTTCTCGCGATCGGGCTGTTCGCCTGGCATCCGGTGGATCTCTATCTCTGGATCAAGGCCCTGCACATCATCGCCGTCATTTCGTGGATGGCGGGGATGCTCTATCTGCCGCGCCTCTTCGTCTACCACACCGATGCGGAGCCAGGCTCGCAGCAGTCCGAGACGTTCAAGGTGATGGAAAAGCGCTTGCTGCGCTACATCATAACGCCGGCAATGATCCTGACATGGATCTTCGGGCTCTATCTTGCCTGGTCGGTCTATGATTTCCACGGTGGCTGGCTGCATGCCAAGATCGGGCTTGTCGTTATCATGTCCGGTCTTCACGGCTTCTTCAGCGGCGCGGTGCGCAGGTTCGCCCGTGATGAAAACAAGCATTCGGCCCGCTATTGGCGCATGATGAACGAGGCACCGACGCTTCTGATGATCGTCATCGTTATTCTCGCTGTGGTGAAGCCGTTCGCGTGATATCGGCTCATTTTTGGCGGGGACGTTAAATTTCCTTCATTTCACCGTCCCCCCTTGCGGTTCGGAAAGTGAGTCGCTATTTTCCCGCCATCTCTTCTTCGTGGCATGTATCCATTCTGTCGCCCGCGAGCGCCCCTATCGCGGTTCTGAATACGAGCAACATTGCCTTTCCCCTTCTAAAAAATGAGTAATTCCCTTCATGGCTGAAATGAAGCTTCAGGAACTGAAAAATAAATCCCCGACCGATCTCCTGGCCTTTGCCGAATCGCTCGAGGTCGAAAATGCCAGCACGATGCGCAAGCAGGAACTGATGTTTGCGATCCTCAAGGTACTCGCAAGCCAGGACGTGGAAATCATCGGCGAGGGCGTCGTCGAAGTTCTGCAGGATGGCTTTGGTTTCCTTCGCTCCGCCAATGCGAACTATCTTCCCGGCCCGGACGATATCTACATCTCCCCCTCCCAGATCCGCCGCTTCTCCCTGAAGACTGGCGACACGGTCGAGGGGCCGATCCGCGGTCCGAAGGAAGGCGAGCGTTACTTTGCGCTGCTGAAAGTCAACACCATCAATTTCGACGATCCGGAAAAGATCCGTCACAAAGTTCACTTCGACAATCTGACGCCGCTCTATCCGAATGAGCGTTTCCGTATGGAACTCGACGTTCCAACCTCGAAGGATCTTTCTCCCCGCGTCATCGATCTGGTGGCGCCGCTCGGCAAGGGCCAGCGCGGTTTGATCGTCGCTCCGCCCCGTACCGGTAAGACCGTTCTCCTGCAGAACATCGCCCATTCTATCACTGCCAATCATCCCGATTGCTATCTGATCGTTCTTCTGATCGACGAACGTCCGGAAGAAGTGACAGACATGCAGCGCTCCGTGCGCGGCGAAGTTATTTCCTCGACCTTCGACGAGCCGGCCGTTCGCCACGTGCAGGTCGCCGAAATGGTCATCGAAAAGGCCAAGCGCCTTGTGGAACACGGCCGCGATGTCGTGATCCTGCTCGACTCGATCACCCGCCTCGGCCGCGCCTACAACACCGTCGTTCCCTCTTCGGGCAAGGTTCTGACAGGTGGTGTCGACGCCAATGCGTTGCAGCGTCCGAAGCGCTTCTTCGGTGCCGCTCGTAATATCGAAGAAGGCGGCTCGCTGACCATCATCGCGACCGCGCTGATCGACACCGGCAGCCGCATGGACGAAGTCATCTTCGAAGAATTCAAGGGTACGGGTAACTCGGAAATCGTGCTGGACCGCAAGGTTGCCGACAAGCGCATCTTCCCGGCGATGGATATTCTCAAGTCCGGCACGCGTAAGGAAGACCTGCTCGTGCCGCGTCAGGATCTGCAGAAGATCTTCGTTCTTCGCCGTATCCTTGCGCCGATGGGCACGACCGATGCGATCGAGTTCCTCATCGACAAGCTCAAGCAGACGAAGAACAACCCTGATTTCTTCGAATCAATGAACACGTAACTCTTGCCGAATTGCCTGTCTCTTTGGCAGAGGCTGTGAAGTGATATGATCGGGTCGCCTCGCGCGGCCCGATTTCCGTTTGGAGCGGATCGCGTGGATGTGTTGTGTTGGCTTTCCGTGAACAACACGCGCGAGATTGAAGACGTAAAGCGTGGAATAGCGGATCGAGGCAATCGCGCTATTCCCTTAGGACCGCCGGAGTTCCACGGCAAATGGTTCCATAGGAATCGATTCGGAACCGGATCAAAATTATGAACGCAGCAAACCAGACGATCTATGCCCTCTCCAGCGGTAGCCTTCCTGCCGGCGTTGCCGTCATTCGCATCAGCGGCAGTGAAGCAATGCATGTGGTGAAATTGTTGGCAGGATCTGTCCCGGTAGCCCGTCAAGCAACGCTTAAAACGATTCGGACTCGTAACGGTCTTATTCTCGACCGCGGTCTTGTACTGATTTTTCCGGGCCCCGCCTCTTTTACCGGCGAAGACTGCGTAGAGGTTCACATTCATGGGGGTAAGGCGGTTGTTGCGGCCCTCCTGGACGAGCTTTCGATGTTCGACGGGTGTCGTTTGGCCGAACATGGGGAGTTTTCAAGACGCGCCCTTGAAAACGGCAAAATGGATCTTGTTGAGGTCGAGGGCCTTGCCGATCTCATCGGCGCCGAAACGGAAATGCAGCGACGTCTCGCCATAGAGCACGCGGCCGGTGGCCTTTCGGCGCTCTATGAGGGTTGGGCCGATAGGCTGACCCGAGCTCGCGCACTTATCGAGGCTGAACTCGACTTTGCCGACGAGGATGACGTGCCCGGTTCCGTTTCGGATCTTGTCTGGAGCGACATGGAGCTGCTGCGTTCGGAACTAGCCGAACATCTGGCCGGCGCGGACTTTGGCGAAATCGTGAGAGACGGCTTGCGTGTGGTTATTGCTGGCCCGCCAAATGTGGGAAAATCGAGCCTCATCAATGCTCTCGCAAAACGCGAAGTCGCGATCGTTACCGATATAGCCGGGACCACGCGCGATGTCCTGCATGTGGATCTGAATATCGACGGATATGCGGTCAGGCTCTACGACACCGCAGGCCTACGAGAGACCGAGGAGGTGGTGGAGAGAGAGGGTATCCGGCGCGCTCTGAAGACCGTAGCGGATGCAGATCTGGTTCTCTCGCTGGCGGAGATCGGTGAACCCGCACAGACCGATTTTCCTGGCTTCACAGGCAGAGTTCTCAAGCTCGGTACGAAGGCTGATATTCGCGCGGGAAGCGATGACGTGTATGATCTGTTGATCTCCTCGACATCGGGCCGCGGCCTAGCTGAATTGCATCAGCTTATCATCAATGATCTGCGGGATCGCTCGTCGTCGCTTTCTCTTGCCCTTCCCAGCCGACTGCGCCATCGCACGCTCCTTAAACAAAGTTTGGATGCATTGAGCGTGGCGGCAAGTTCCGATGGTAAAGGTCTCGATATCAGAGCGGAGCATTTGCGCCAAAGCGCCAACAGCCTGGGCCGAATAACGGGCCGGGTCGATGTCGAAGATCTTCTGGATGTAATCTTCTCAGAATTTTGCATCGGCAAATGACTCACGTGAAACATTGCCGATAGAATGCTCGCAAGAGCGTTTCACGTGAAACCTTCTTGACTCCGTGGAATGATGTGGCAAACAGACGGCTTCATCGAGGATCGTGATCATGCGCGACAATATTTATGATGTGGTTGTTGTGGGCGGTGGCCATGCTGGCACTGAAGCCGCAGCCGCGTCTGCACGATTGGGTGCGCGCACGGCGCTCGTTACACATAAGCGCTCCACCATTGGCGTCATGTCTTGCAATCCAGCCATCGGTGGTCTCGGCAAAGGACATTTGGTCCGCGAGATCGATGCGCTCGATGGACTTATGGGTCGCATTGCCGACGCGGGGGGCATCCAGTTCCGGATGCTTAACCGCAAGAAGGGTCCGGCGGTTCGTGGTCCGCGCACCCAAGCCGATCGCAAGCTCTATCGACTTGCGATGCAGGCAGAGATCGATGCTACGGCAAATCTTGATGTCATCGAAGGCGACGCTTTCGATTTGACGATCGAGCATGGCCGCGTTTCAGCCGTCGTCTTGAAAGACGGAAGAGTGATCCGCTGCGGCGCCGTTGTCTTGACGACCGGGACGTTCCTTCGCGGTCTTATCCATATTGGCGACAAGAAAATTCCCGCCGGTCGCGTCGGCGAAGAGCCTTCGGTCGGACTTTCCGGCACATTGCTGCGCTATGGCCTGGCGCTCGGCCGCTTGAAGACAGGAACCCCTGCTCGTCTGGATGGTTCGACGATCGATTGGGAGTCCGTCGGTCGTCAAGGTGCCGATGAAGATCCGACGCCCTTCTCTTTCATGACCGATTCGATCGTGAATCCCCAGATCGAATGCGGTGTGACGCGCACCACGCCAGAAACCCACAAGATCATTGCAGAAAATCTCAGGCGGTCTGCGATGTATTCCGGTCAGATAGAAGGTGTCGGCCCGCGCTACTGCCCTTCGATCGAAGACAAGATTGTCAAGTTTGGCGAGCGGGATGGCCATCAGATCTTCCTGGAACCTGAAGGACTTGACGATACCACAGTCTATCCGAATGGCATTTCGACGTCCCTCCCCGAGGAGGTTCAGGACGCTTTCATCAGAACTATTCCGGGTCTGGAACGAGTCCGTATTCTACAGTGCGGGTATGCTATCGAGTATGATCATGTCGATCCACGTGAGCTGAAGTTGTCTCTGGAAGCTGAGAAGATTCCGGGCCTCTTCTTGGCTGGCCAGATCAACGGTACGACCGGCTATGAGGAAGCTGGCGCACAAGGCCTCGTTGCTGGCTTGAATGCTGCGCGATTGGCCTCTGGCGGCAAAGCCGTCGAGCTTAGCCGCACCGAATCCTATATCGGCGTGATGATCGACGACCTGACCTCGCGGGGTGTCGCTGAACCCTACAGAATGTTTACTTCGCGTGCAGAATATCGACTATCGCTTCGCGCTGATAATGCCGATGTGCGTTTGACCCCAATTGGACTTTCGATTGGCTGCGTTGGCAGTGCGCGAGCATCGCGCTTCAATGGCTATATCGAGAAACTGGAGCGCGCGAGAAGCCAGTTGAAGCAGCTCGCGATTACGCCCAGTGAGGCTGCTAAAGCCGACCTGCATCTGAACAAGGACGGGCAACGACGTTCTGCCTATGAGCTGCTGTCATATCCCGAGCAGTCGGTGACGACGCTTTCCAGACTTTGGCCGGAACTGGGCTCCTTGGAGCGCGGCATAGCGGATGCGCTCGAGATCGAAGCCGCCTACGCCGTCTATATGGATCGCCAGACGGCAGATATTGTACAGGCTCGAAGGGAAGAAGAACGCGCGATACCGGCTGAGTTCGATTTCACTCTTCTCTCGGGATTGTCTAACGAGCTAAAGCAGAAACTGACTGCGACGCGGCCGAAGAACATTGCGCAAGCTTCCAGGATAGATGGAATGACTCCCGCGGCGATCTCGCTGCTACTGGCCCATCTTCGAAAGATGGGAACAGCCGAAGAGCAGAAGCTCGTTTCCTAGTATTGCAAGGTTTGAGAGTCCAGCATATGGAATTGAACGGTGTGCGTGTTTCACGTGAAACACAGGAACGGCTGCTGCATTTTGCGGAGCTTTTCCAGAAGTGGGCCAAGACCATCAATCTCGTGGCTCCTTCAACGATTGGCGATCTTTGGAGCCGCCATATTGCCGACAGTGCGCAGATTTTCCAGCTCCATCCACACTTAGGTCGTTGGGTTGACTTGGGTAGCGGCGGTGGCTTTCCCGGTGTGATAACCGCAATTTTGCTGGCGGAACAAGGCGCTGGTCACGTCGACCTGGTTGAAAGCAATCAGAAGAAGGCCGCATTTCTGCGCGTTTGCTTGCGGGAATGTGGGGCGCGGGGTGCGGTTCATGCGATCCGCATCGAGGAAGCTCCTGCGGTCATAGAGCATTGCGACACGATCTCAGCGCGCGCATTGGCGGAGCTGGATTTGCTGCTCGACTACTCAGCGCCATGGTTGGAGCGTAATGAAAATCTGCATCTTGTGCTTCATAAAGGCCGGGATTATGCCCGCGAGCTCCAGAAAGCCCGTGGTCGTTGGGAATTCGATCTGGTAAAACATCCAAGTGTCGTCGAACGAGATTCCGTGATTCTGGAATTAAGTCGTATTCGGCGCCTGATTTAACCGAAATTGGATGTGCGGCAGATGATCGGCGAGCGAAACCGGATTATTACCATCGCAAATCAGAAGGGTGGCGTCGGCAAGACGACGACCGCGATCAACCTGGCGACGGCGCTCGCCGCTATCGGCGAGCGTGTCTTGATCGTCGATCTCGACCCCCAGGGCAATGCGAGCACCGGACTGGGTATTGAGCGGCGCGACCGTAAGCAATCTTCCTACGATCTTCTGGCCGGGACTCATACGATTCTGGAAACCGTTCTGGAAACGGCCGTTCCGAACCTTTTTATTGTGCCGTCGACGATGGATCTGCTGGGCGTCGAGATGGAAATTGCGCAGCAGCCGGATCGGGTTTTCCGGCTTCGGCGCGCGCTCAACAGTCCAGATGCCCTCTCCTTCTCCTATATTCTGGTCGATTGCCCGCCTTCATTTAATTTGTTAACCATGAATGCGATGGCCGCGGCACATTCGGTTCTCGTGCCATTGCAGTGCGAATTCTTCGCGTTGGAAGGTCTCAGCCAGTTGCTCGAAACGGTTGATCAGGTACGCCGTACGGTGAATCCGTCCCTGGATATTCAGGGTATTGTGTTGACGATGTTCGATTCCCGTAACAACCTTGCGCAACAAGTTGTGAGCGACGTTCGTACGCATCTCGGCGAGAAAGTCTACCATACGTTGATTCCGCGCAATGTGCGCGTGTCCGAGGCGCCGTCCTATGGCAAGCCCGCGATCCTTTATGATCTGAAGTGTGCGGGAAGCCAAGCCTATCTACAATTGGCTTCGGAAGTGATCCAGCGGGAGCGGCAGCGCAAGGCTGCAGCCTGATATGTTTTTGTTTTAGAGTGAGTATCGGCGATGAATGATGATCTTTCGAAACGGCGCCTGGGGCGAGGCTTGGCGGCTCTCATCGGTGAGATGGATCAGCCCACGCCAGTGGAGGCTGGAAAGCCCTCGGTAAATCCGGATCGCCTGGTTCCGATCGAATTCATCTCGCGCAACCCTCGCAACCCTCGCCGTTATTTCGATGAGACGGAACTGCACGATCTCGCTAGCTCGATACGGCAGCACGGAATTGTTCAGCCGGTCGTTGCTCGCACGGTTTCGACAGATCGCTATGAAATCATTGCCGGCGAAAGGCGCTGGCGTGCCGCGCAGCTAGCAGGCCTCATCGAAATTCCCGTCATCGTTCGCGACGTGGATGACAAGACGGCGCTGGAAATCGCCATTGTCGAAAATGTTCAGCGCGCTGATCTCAATCCCTTGGAAGAAGCGCTTGGATATGAACAGTTGATTGCCGAGCATGGTTACACGCAGAACGATCTCGGCGAAATCATCGGTAAGAGCCGCAGCCATGTCGCCAACTCACTCCGCCTTTTGAAACTGCCCGATCCGGTTCGCGATATGCTGGCTGCCGGCAGTCTTTCGGCCGGCCATGCGCGCGCACTGGTATCGACATCGGATCCGTCCGGCCTGGCCCGCACGATCGTTTCCAAGGGCATGTCGGTTCGAGACGCCGAGCGTTTGGCGCAGAATGACATCAAGGCGCAGAATGATCCCCGCCCCGCCGGCACGCATAGGGACGAGAAGGATTCCGATACGCTGGCGCTGGAGCGTACGCTCTCTGATACGCTCGGGTTGGATGTTTCGATCAATCACCGGGGTAATGGCGGGCAGGTCAGAATATCCTACAAGACGCTGGAGCAGCTTGAAGAAATTTGCCGTCTGTTGGAGCGGCGCTGATCTCAGTCCGCCGAAGAATGTCTTTGAAACATCAGCCCTTTCGGGCTGATTGCAGCGTTGTTGCCAGCAATGTCTGCGTGGCGATCGTGTCTTCAAGGCTGGCGCGCTGGCGCGTCTGCAGAATAGCTGATTGCAGCCTGTTCATTTCGCGCGCGATGGCAGGAGCCGTCCAGATCTTAAGCGCCTGCTCGATGATTGGCTTGCGGCGGAAATGCAGATGGCGTCCAAGTGTCTGCATGACTTGAGCGGGCGCCAATTTCCGTTCGTCCATTTCCGCACGCATGGTGTCAAGCAACTGAAATTGCTTGAGGCATCCTTGAAGCACGAGGAACATCGGCGTTTTCGACGAGGCAATTTTCTGTATGGCGTGAAGGAATGTCTCTGCGTCGCCCTTCAGGATAGCGTCGATCGCGTCATCGGTGGAGACGGCGCTGGCATCGCCGATGATGTCGACGACGTGGCCCTCCTCAATTGTGCCCTGTCCCCGGCAATAAAGCGCAAGCTTGCGAACTTCGTTGCGCGATGCAATCCGATCGCCTCCGAGAAGCTCCAAAAGTGCTTGTCGTGCCGACGCGGTAATTCGCAGGTTTTCACTTGCCAACTCAGTGTCTATCAAGCCGTTTAGTGCCCTGACATCGTCGGCGTAACAGGGAATGGTGGCGATGGTGCGAGCTGCTTCGGCAATTTTGCGCAGCCCCGACCCCTTTTTGAGATCCCCGGCCTCTATGATGACGAAGCTTGCATCGGGGGGATTGTCGGCAATGGTCTGCAGCGAATCGATCAGCGCCTTCTCGTTGGCGGCGCCTCGAATCCAGACGAGCTTTTCTCCCCCGAAAAGGCCAATGGCATTGACTTCATCAAGAAGGCGGCCCGCATCGTTCTGCAGATCACCGACATCGAGTTTGATGAGGCAAAAGGCATCGCTCAAGTCGACATTCGTCTTACCGGCAACTTGCGCTGCGCGCTCGGAAACGAGACCCCGATCCGGGCCGTAGATCACAAAAATCCGATAGTTACGCGCGGCACTTTGCAGGAATCCGTCAAATTCGTGAGACTTGATTTCTGCCATACCGCGCGCTCGTTCAGTGGCTGAGCGCGGCAGCGATATCGGCAGCAACCATCTCCGCGACCTCGCGGGCGGCGCGATCTTCGGAGTTCAGGACTGCACGATACTGGGCGAATTGCTGGGTTGGGAAATCAATGAGCGACGTGACCGCACGCGTACTGGATTTCAGCACTTTACCAGTGTCTTTATCCTTTAGCACGAAGGAAGCCGTAACGGTTGTGCGGCCAGCGCCCGACGTATCGGATGACGGAAGATAGAGGACACCACCAACACTTGAGGTAACACTCAGATCGACCGTATACTTTGGAGTCTTCGACTCGCCAGCTCCGCGTCCAGCTATGAAAATCAGCTGGTTACGCACTTCCTGCCCGACGCGGCTACGGGCTTCAGAGAAGGAAACTTGCGAGAGTTTTTGCGTGACGCCGGTGCTGACGGCATAGAGCGGCTTGACCTGGCAGGCCGACAAAAGGCCGGCAACTGCCACCAGGGACGCGACGCCGGCGATGCGGGCGAACTTGAAAAGGCTATCAGACGACAATGTTCACGATCCTCTGTGGAACGACGATGATCTTCTTTGGCGCCTGACCGTTCAATGCGCTCTTGACGGCATCCAGGGCGAGCACGGCCTGTTGCACGGCATTCTGATCTGCATCGCGCGCGATTGTCAATTCGGCGCGCTTCTTGCCATTGATCTGAACAGGATAGACGATCTCGTTTTCGATCACGAGTGCGTCGTCATAGACCGGCCAAGCGCTTGTGGCGATCATGTTGGTATTGCCGAGCGCGGCCGAGCATTCTTCGGCCAGGTGCGGAGTGATTGGTGCAACGAGCGCAATCAGGATCTCGACGGCCTCGCGGACGGCGGCGCGATAGGCAGCATCGGCCTGGCCGCTTGCGACCTTGCTCAGCGGCGCCGCGAGCGCATTGACGAATTCATAGATGCGGGCCACGGCCTTGTTGAAGGCGAGCTTATCATAATCGCCCTGAACAGCCTTCAGCGTGCGGTGAGCAACCTGCGAGACCGCCAGCGCTTCGCCCTCTTTAGCCGGATTCGATTCAACGGCCTTTAGCGCGTCCGCAGCTTCGGACACGAGACGCCACATCCGCTGCGTGAAGCGATGCGCGCCTTCGACACCGGCTTCGGACCAGATGACATCACGGTCGGGCGGTGAATCGGAGAGTACGAAGAAGCGGGCGGTATCGGCGCCGTAAGAAGCGATGATATCGTCGGGATCGACGACGTTCTTCTTCGACTTCGACATCTTTTCGATGGCGCCGATGGTGATGTCTTCACCGGTCGAAAGCAGCGTGGCGCGGCGTTGGCCGTCCAGTTCCTCGATGTTGATATCTGCGGGTGACACCCATTCGCGCGTCAGGCCATTGCCGCGGCTGTAGGTCTCGTGCACGACCATGCCTTGCGTGAACAGGCCCTTGAAGGGTTCCTTCACGTCGAGATGGCCGGTTTCGCGCATGGCGCGGGTGAAGAAACGCGAATAGAGCAAGTGCAGGATCGCGTGCTCGATACCGCCGATGTACTGATCGACGGGCAGCCAATGGTTGGCGGCCTTCTGATCCGTCGGCTGATTTTCCCAAGGTGCTGTGAAGCGGGCGAAATACCAGCTCGAATCGACGAAGGTATCCATCGTATCCGTTTCACGACGCGCATCCTTGCCACATTGCGGGCAAGCGACATGGCGCCATGTGGCATGTCGATCGAGTGGGTTGCCGGGCTGATCGAAGGTGACGTCGTCGGGCAGCCTGACCGGCAGGTCCTGCTTCGGCACAGGCAGTACACCGCAGTCATCACAATGGATGACCGGGATCGGGCAGCCCCAGTAACGCTGGCGTGAAATACCCCAGTCGCGCAGGCGGAAATTCACCTTGCGCTCGGCCTGCGGCGCATTGCCGATGCTCGTTTCGGAGAGCTTCGCCGCCACGGTTTCGAAGGCCTGGTCGGTGCTCATGCCGTCCAGGAAGCGTGAGTTGATCATCACGCCGCCACCGTCATAGGCGACATCGCCGACGCTGAAGCTTGCGGCATTGCCGTCTGCGGGCATAACCACAGGAACAACCGGCAGGGTATATTTGCGGGCGAAATCCAGGTCGCGCTGGTCGCCGGACGGGCAGCCAAAGATAGCGCCCGTGCCATAATCCATCAGCACGAAATTGGCGATGTAGACGGGCAGTTCCCAGGATGGGTCGAAGGGATGGCGGACGCGGATGCCAGTGTCCATGCCCTTCTTCTCGGCGGTTTCGAGCGCGGCCAGCGAGGTGCCGGCGCGGCGGCATTCCTCGCAGAAGGCTTCGATCGCCGCGTCTTTGGCTGCAGCTTCCTTGGCCAGCGGATGATCGGCTGAGATCGCCAGGAAGGAAGCGCCGAACAGCGTATCCGGGCGGGTCGTGTAAACCGTGATCTCACGATCGCTATTGGGCGCGGTCTCCGGGACGATCTCCCAGCGAATGGTCAGGCCTTCGGAGCGGCCGATCCAGTTCTTCTGCATCAGACGCACTTTTTCCGGCCAATGGTCGAGCGTATCCAGTGCATCCAGGAGATCCTGGCTGAATTCGGTGATCTTGAAGAACCACTGCGTCAGCTCGCGCTGCTCGACGAGAGCGCCCGAACGCCAACCGCGGCCATCGATAACCTGCTCATTGGCGAGAACGGTGTTGTCGACCGGATCCCAATTGACCTTGGACTTCTTACGATAGACGAGGCCCTTCTCCATCATGTCGATGAAGAGCATCTGCTGGCGATGATAATAATCGACGTCACAAGTCGCGAATTCACGGCTCCAGTCCAGCGACAGGCCCATGGCCTTCAGCTGGGTGCGCATCGAGGCGATGTTCTGGTAGGTCCATTCCTTCGGATGCACCTTGTTGTCGCGTGCGGCGTTTTCCGCCGGCATGCCGAAAGCGTCCCAGCCCATCGGATGCAGCACGTTGTAGCCGCGGGCGCGCTTGTAGCGAGCAACGACATCGCCCATGGCATAGTTGCGCACATGGCCCATATGGATGCGGCCCGACGGATACGGGAACATTTCTAGAACGTAATACTTCTCGCGCGGATCGGCGTTGTCGGTAACGAAGACTTCTTCTTCGTTCCATTTCTGCTGCCAGCGGGGCTCGGCGTCGCGCGGATTATAACGTTCGATAGACATCTGTTCTTGTATTCCGAAAAATCATGGGGAGTAAGGCGAGACCTTCACCACGAAACCACCCAAGCGTCAAGTTTAGCAGGTGCAGCAAGTGCCTTATCTTGCAAAGCAAGGCCGGATTAGGGCGCTTTCACCCTTGGCAAAGCCTGCGTGCCTCATTACTGCAGGGATTGAGAAGCAGTCGAAATATCGAGGCGAAAAGATGGAACTTCAAGAGCGTCTGAACGAAGTCCGTTCCCATATCGCAGCGGCTGAACGCCAGGCTGACCGAAAAGCTGGTTCCGTGCAGCTCGTTGCCGTTTCCAAGACGTTCGAGGCCGATCACATCCGCCCAGCGATTGCTGCCGGCCAGCGTGTCTTCGGTGAGAACCGCGTGCAGGAGAGCCAAGGCAAGTGGCCGGAACTGAAGACCGAAACTCCAGGGATCGAGCTGCACTTGATCGGGCCGCTGCAATCGAACAAGGCCGCAGATGCTGTTGCACTATTCGACGTTATCGAAACCGTTGACCGCGAAAAGATCGCGCGCACTCTTGCCGAGGAAATGAAACGGCAGGGCAAGGCTATAAAGCTATTTGTCCAGGTCAATACCGGTCTGGAGCCGCAAAAGGCAGGGATAGCACCTGACGATACGGTGGCGTTCGTCGATTTGTGTCGCAAGGAACTTGGTCTGGCGATCGAGGGCCTGATGTGCATTCCGCCGGCGGAGGAAAATCCGGGACCGCATTTTGCCCTGCTCGCAAAACTTGCCAAGCAGGCCGGCGTGGAAAGACTCTCCATGGGGATGTCGAGCGATTATGAAATTGCCGTCGCCTTCGGCGCAACAAGCGTTCGCGTTGGTTCTGCGATCTTCGGGGCGAGATAACGCCGGCTTTCACCCTTCAAAGGGTCATGTGAGCGGCGCCGGCACATTACGGGCTGCCCGGCTTCCCCACGCATAACCGATTACATTTCCTACTGTCGCGCCGATGAACGACAAGGCGATGATACCGGTAATTTCCTCCCAGGAGATGGTGAAGGCGTAAGCGAGAAACGCGAATGCCAAAACGAGGAATGGCGCAAAAACCATCAGCATGACCAGCGTCAGTGCTGAGAATATGATGATGATGCCCGTGACGATAAGTTTGTCGACTTCGACAAGCGAGTAGATAGTGATACCGACGATCACGAAGACGATCGGCAGCATGATATGCTCGAATATCGCGAATTTCCCAAAAGGCCCGCGAAGTACTCGCCGCCGCGTCCGCAGTGCTGAAACCACGGCAAAGACCAATCCGCACGCATAACTGCAATATCCGATGGCCAAGACCGACATGGTGATGCAACTCTCGTGTGGTCGTTTCTTTGAAGGTTATACAATATCCTTATAATTGTCCTTTCGCGTATTTACACAACAAAAGGTTACGGCTTTCAACGATGAGGCGCCACGAAAAAAGCCCCGGTCGAGGACCGGGGCTTTGCAAAACTTCGGGTATGCCGGATCTTAGAATTGATCGTCGTCTTCGTCGTCGCGGCTCGTCGACTTCAGCGACTTGAGCTTGGCGAAAACGGCGTCGGCGTCGATTTCCTTTTCCTTCTCTTCTTCGCGATCGTAGCTGAAGCCGAGCTTTTCGGTTTCCTGAGCCGGCTGCAGCGTCGCGCCGAGTTCGGCGGCGGTCGGCAGCGGACGGCCCTTGGAGGCCTTCTCGACTTCCATGTCGAGATCGATCTGGCTGCAGAGACCAAGCGTTACCGGGTCCATCGGTGCGAGGTTCGCGGAATTCCAGTGGGTGCGATCACGAATCTGCTCGATCGTCGACTTGGTTGTGCCGACGAGGCGCGAAATCTGTGCATCCTTCAGTTCCGGATGATTGCGCACCAGCCACAGGATAGCGTTCGGGCGATCCTGGCGCTTGGAGACCGGCGTGTAGCGCGGGCCACGGCGCTTGGATTCCGGCACGCGAACCTTCGGCTCGGAAAGCTTCAGCTTGTGGTTCGGATTACCTTCGGCGCGGGCGATTTCGTCGCGCGTCAGCTGGCCGGTCGAGATCGGGTCGAGGCCCTTGATGCCCTGTGCGGCTTCGCCATCGGCAATCGCCTTCACTTCGAGCGGATGCAGCTTGCAGAACTGCGCGATCTGGTCGAATGACAAGGCCGTATTGTCGACAAGCCAGATGGCAGTTGCCTTCGGCATGAGCAATTGTTGAGCCATGGATATAGTCCTTCTGTCAGTCCGCGCCGGTGTCGCGGTCCGGGGTGTAACACCACAATGTCCGGGAAATACGGCCCTATATAGCGATAGTGTCGCGGAATTGCAATTCTTTGCGGATGAAATGCACTTTGTCCAATTGCTGTCGTAGTTTGACCTGCTATTGATTGCACGCAAAGCGCCCCTTAATTGCAGCTCGGGGTGTCAGGGTTCAAGGAGGAGACTATGTCGGAAAAGATTCATCCGGTGACGAAATCGGTCAAGGAACACGCTTTGATCGATGAAGCGAAGTATCAGAAATGGTATCAGCAGAGCGTCGAGGATCCCGACAAATTTTGGGGCAAGCACGGCAAGCGTATCGACTGGTTCAAGCCCTATACAAAGGTGAAAAACACGTCGTTTACCGGCAAGGTTTCGATCAAGTGGTTCGAGGACGGCGTCACCAACGTCTCCTACAATTGCATCGACCGTCATCTGAAGAAGCACGGCGATCGCGTTGCCTTCATCTGGGAGGGCGACAACCCCTATATCGACAAGAAGGTCACCTATAACGAGCTCTACAATCAGGTTTGCCGGCTGGCGAATGTCCTGAAAAAGCATGGCGTCAAGAAGGGTGAACGCGTCACGATCTACATGCCGATGATCCCGGAGGCAGCCTATGCGATGCTCGCCTGCGCCCGCATCGGCGCGGTGCATTCCGTCGTCTTCGGCGGCTTCTCGCCTGACGCTCTGGGCGGCCGCATCGTCGATTGTGAATCCACCTTCGTCATCACCTGCGATGAAGGTGTTCGCGGTGGCAAGTCCATCCCGCTGAAGGACAATACCGACAAGGCGATCCAGATTGCCGCGAAGCAGAAGGTTGACGTCAAGAACGTCCTCGTCGTGCGCCGCACCGGCGGCAAGATCGCCTGGGAAGCCGGCCGCGACCTCTGGTATCATGAGGAAACCGCCAAGGCGAAGCCGGATTGTCCGCCCGCAAAGATGAAAGCCGAAGATCCGCTCTTCATTCTCTACACCTCGGGTTCCACGGGCAAGCCGAAGGGCGTTCTGCATACGACGGGCGGCTATCTCGTCTATGCGGCGATGACGCATGAATATACGTTCGACTATCATCCCGGCGATATCTACTGGTGCACCGCCGATGTCGGCTGGGTGACCGGCCATTCCTACATCGTCTACGGGCCGCTCGCGAATGCCGCGACCTCGCTGATGTTCGAAGGCGTGCCGAACTACCCGGATCAGGGCCGCTTCTGGGATGTCATCGACAAGCACAAGGTCAACATCTTCTACACCGCACCGACGGCGATCCGTTCGCTGATGGGCGCCGGCGATCATTTCGTCAAGCGTGCCTCGCGCTCCAGCCTGCGTCTGCTCGGCACGGTCGGCGAGCCGATCAATCCGGAAGCGTGGGAATGGTATTACAAGGTTGTCGGCGATAGCCGTTGCCCGATCGTCGATACCTGGTGGCAGACGGAGACCGGCGGTCACATGATCACGCCGCTTCCGGGGGCGACCGACTTGAAGCCCGGCTCTGCCACCCTGCCCTTCTTCGGCGTCCAGCCGCAGCTGGTGGACGGCGAAGGCAACGTGCTGGAAGGCGCCACGGACGGCAATCTCGTCATCGCCGACAGCTGGCCGGGCCAGATGCGCACGGTCTATGGCGATCACGAGCGTTTCATCCAGACCTACTTCTCCACGTACAAGGGCAAGTATTTCACGGGTGACGGCTGCCGCCGCGACGAGGACGGCTATTACTGGATTACCGGTCGCGTCGACGACGTTCTGAACGTCTCGGGCCATCGTCTCGGTACGGCGGAAGTGGAATCGGCGCTGGTGTCGCACAGCCATGTGTCCGAAGCGGCTGTCGTCGGTTATCCGCACTCGATCAAGGGTCAGGGCATCTATTGCTATGTGACGTTGATGGTCGGTCTGGAAGGCTCGGATGCGCTGCGGCAGGAACTGGTGAAGCATGTTCGCGCCGAAATCGGCCCGATCGCCTCGCCGGACAAGATCCAGTTCACTCCCGGCCTGCCGAAGACCCGCTCCGGCAAGATCATGCGCCGCATCCTGCGCAAGATCGCCGAGGACGACTTCGGCGCGCTCGGCGATACCTCGACGCTCGCCGATCCGGCTGTGGTCGACGACCTGATCGCAAACCGCCAGAACAAGGCGGATGCTGCTTAAGGCCTGAATTTAAAGGCGCTGTACCGAAGGGTACAGCGCCTTTTCAAAAAGTACTTCGAAAGTTTGAGCGCTTATCGCTTGTTCTGAAGAGCTCCCGGCTTGAGCTGTCTCAGCCGCTATACCTCAAAAATCGATCGCCCGACCGTTGATTTCCCAGTCGCCGAAGCGCGCGGGGTCGGAGCCGCCGCGGCCGCCGATTTCCGGGGGTGGCTCAGCGCTGGCCTGCGCCTGGCGGCGCTCCTCGGCTTCGGCAAGGGCGCGCTTGGCGGCGGGTGAGAGCGGCTTGCGTATGGTTTCACCGGCTTCAATGTCGATTTTATTGTCGTTATCTGCGGATTGCATGGTCTCGAGCGACCTCCGAAATATTGAAATGAGGGGAGGAATAGCCAAATCATAGAGCATGATGCCGAAAAGTGTGAACGGTTTTCGGGTGACATCATGCTCTGTTTTTTATTTCGGAGCGGATTCAGATTTCAGGTCGAACAGACCTGAGTTCATCCGTCTCCAATGCGTCCGGCCGCAAAGAAAGAGGTTTGGGCGTCAGATCTGTTGGGGACTTTTGATGAATCTTATGCGTACCGCCATGTTGCTTGCCTTCATGACCGCCCTTTTCATGAGCGTTGGCTATCTCATCGGCGGTCAATCGGGCATGTTGATCGCATTTGTCGTCGCTGCCGGCATGAATTTCTTTTCCTACTGGAATTCGGACCGCATGGTGCTTTCCACCTACGGTGCGCAGGAGGTGGATGAGCGCAGCGCGCCGGAATTCTACCGTATCGTCCGCGATCTCGCCCGCAATGCCGGCCTGCCAATGCCTAAGGTTTATCTCTACGACAGCCCGCAGCCGAACGCCTTTGCCACCGGCCGCAACCCCGAAAACGCTGCCGTTGCCGCCTCAACAGGCTTGCTGCACGCATTGACACCGGAGGAAGTGGCCGGTGTGATGGCGCACGAGCTGGCGCATGTGCAGAACCGCGACACGCTGACCATGACGATTACGGCGACGCTTGCCGGCGCCATTTCCATGCTCGGCAACTTCGCCTTCCTGTTCGGCGGCCGCCGCGACAACAACAATCCGCTCGGCATGGTCGGCGTTCTTGTCGCGATGATCGTCGCGCCTCTGGCCGCGATGCTGGTGCAGATGGCGATCAGCCGCACGCGCGAATATTCCGCCGACCGTCGCGGCGCGGAGATCTGCGGTAATCCGCTTTGGCTTGCCTCGGCGCTCGGCAAGATTGCCCGGGGTGCCTCGCATATTCCGAATGAGGAAGCCGAAGGGCATCCGGCAACGGCGCATATGTTCATCATCAACCCGCTGTCGGGCGAACGCATGGACAATCTGTTCTCGACCCATCCGAATACGGAAAACCGCATCGCGGCGCTGCACGAAATGGCCCGCTATGGCGGCGGAGGTGCCTCGCCGATGGCGCCGTCTTCAGGCCCATCTGCCGGCTTTGGCTCGACGGGACCTGTCTTGACTGCTAATCCGGAGCGGAAATCGCGCTCCGTGCCGAATACGGGTCGCGGTGGTTCGCAACCGCCGAAGGGTCCCTGGTCTTGAGTTCTGACACGAAAAACAAAGCTTTCAACAAAGACGGAAGACGACCCGGCAAGGGTTCGGACAAGTCCAAGCCGCATGATTCGGCGCCGGCGAAGCCTGGCTTTGCAGCGCGTGCCGCGGCAACGAAGATCCTGGCTGCTGTCGTCGATCGCAAGACGCCGCTTGACGGCATGCTGGATGCCGAGGGTGGCAACCCCGCCTATAAGGCGCTCGGCGAAAGCGACCGGGCGCTGGTGCGCGCCATCCTGAACAGTGCGCTGCGACATCTGCCGCGCATCGAGGCGACGATTTCGTCGCTCCTCGATTCACCGCTGCCGGAAGGCGCCCGCGCCCTGCACCACGTCCTCGTGGTCGGTGCGACGCAGATGCTCTATCTGGATGTGCCGGATCATTCAGCGGTCGACCTTGCTGTCGAACAAGCCAACCGTGATCCGCGCAATCGCCGCTTTGCCAAGCTGGTCAACGCCATTCTTCGCCGCATCGGTCGGGAAAAGCAGGATATTCTCGAGAAGGTCGCAGGCGTACCCGCCATGCCGGCCTGGTTCCTCTCCCGCCTCGAAACGGCTTATGGGGCAGCAGCAGCGCTCAGAATTTCCGAAACACAGCTCGAGCCGGCCGCCATCGATCTCACGGTCAAATCCGATGCCGAAGGCTGGGCGAAACGTCTCAACGGCGTGGTCTTGCCGACCGGTGGCGTGCGTCTCGCCGCTTTCGAGGGATCCATTCCCTCGCTTGAGGGCTTCGATGAGGGCGAATGGTGGGTTCAGGACGCGGCCGCCAGCATTCCCGCGAAGCTATTCGGATCGCTCGCCGGCAAGCGGGTCGTCGATCTCTGCGCGGCTCCTGGCGGCAAGACGGCGCAGCTTATTCTCGCAGGCGGCAAGGTCACGGCTCTCGATCAATCCGCCAACCGGCTGAAGAGATTGTCGGGCAATCTCGCGCGTCTGGGTTTCGAGGCCGAAACCGTCGGCGCCGACATGAGCAAATATCAGCCTGACGAACTTTTCGATGCCGCCCTTCTCGATGCGCCCTGCTCTTCGACCGGAACGACACGCCGCCATCCCGATGTGCTGTGGACCAAGGGACCGGAGGATATCGCCAAGCTCGCCGCGCTGCAGGAACGCCTGCTCCGCCATGCTCTGACGCTGGTCAAGCCTGGTGGCATCGTCGTTTTCTCCAATTGCTCGCTCGATCCGGAAGAGGGCGAAGATCTGGTCGCGCGCCTTCTCGCCGATAGCGGCAATGTCGAGCGGGTTGCAATTGCAGCAAGCGACTGGCCGGGCCTCGAGGCGGCGATTTCTCCGCTCGGTGCCTTCCGCACGACGCCGGACATGTTGCCGCTTACCGATAGTTTTGCGTCTGGCCTGGACGGCTTCTATGCGGTCGTGCTTCGGCGCGTGCGATAGAGCACAACGTCGAGAACGTGAGTGGTTTTCGGTCGACGTCACGCTCTATTTCGTCGTTTCCAGAGCGGATTCAGATTTTAGGTCGAGCAGACCTGAAATCTTCGCGTGATGGGCGTGGTTTCCACAGGCTTTCGAAATTGGTTCAAAAGTCAGTAACCTGTTCTTAATTGGTATATTTGTAACCTCTTTTTAACCACGGGTAATGAGAGTAAGCAGAAGCAAATATGCAGGTCTGCGGCAGGGTTTTGTGAGTTCATACATGCGGGAAGCATGGCGGCGGATGTCTCGCCGCGCGGCGTTGACGCGATTGCGTCTCACCCGCCACACGATGCGTGTGCCGGAACGCCTCATCGTGGCGCCGACGGATCTGCGCAGCGTCGATCCTTTTTTCGTCGAAGAGCTTCTGAACGGCCGCATCCTGCTTGCCGGCCGTGTTCTCGAAACGCAAGGCGTCTCTCCGTTCTCGCTTGAACTGCCTTCGCGCGCATTTGCGGCGCGGCTGCATAATTTTCGTTGGTTGCGGCACCTGCGGTCGGAGAAAAGCGATCAGGCTTCGGCGCTGGCGCGATCCATCCTTACGGATTGGATCGCGGTTCACGGTCGCCGGCTGCACGGGCTCGCGTGGGCGCCCGATATTGCCGCGCAGCGGCTCATTGCTCTGCTGTCGCATTCGCCGGTGCTTCTGCATGGTACGGACAGCGGTTTTTATCGCCGTTTCATGCGCATGCTTGTTTTCCATGTCCGCTTTCTGCGCCGTATGGCGCCATCGGCACGGGATGGAACGACGCGTTTTCGCGTGCGCATCGCGCTTGCGATGTCGTCGGTGGCCATGCCGAACAGTGCGCTGGCGATAAAGCGCGCCGGCCAGGCGCTCGATCGTGAAATCGACCGGCAGATATTGGCAGACGGCGGCCATATCTCCCGCAATCCGCGGGTGTCGCTGGAACTGCTGCTCGATCTGTTGCCGTTGCGGCAGACCTACGTCAATCTCGGCCATGATGTGCCTATAAGGCTCATTCCCGGCATCGATCGCATGTATCCGGCATTGCGATTCTTCCGCCATCAAGATGGTGATCTCGCGCTATTCAACGGCGCGACATCGACGCTTGCCAACGAGCTCATGTCGGTGCTGCGCTACGACGAGACTGCGGGGCAGATCTTCAAGGCGTTGCCGCATACGAAATATCATCGTCTGGCCGCCGGTCAGGCCGTTGTCATCGTCGATGCCGGCGCTCCTGCCTCGGTGGATCTCAGCCGCACGGCACATGCCGGGTGCCTCTCCTTCGAGATGTCGTCGGGCAAGACACGTTTCATCATCAATTCCGGCTCACCGGAATTTGCCGGCGATCGTTACGTGCAGGCCGCGCGGGCGACCGCTGCGCATTCAGCCGTTACGCTCAACGACACCTCGTCGTCGCAGTTCTCCAAGTCGAAATCTTTAGGCCCGATCATGGTCGGCGGCGTGAAGAAAGTCATCGTCGAGCGCGCGGAGACCGAAGACGGGCGTGATTACGTCCGGGCGGCGCATGACGGTTATCTCTCGACGTTTGGTTATGCTCATGAGCGCGAACTCAGTTTGAACGCCAAAGGCACCATCTTGGCTGGCCGCGACCGCTTCTTCGTGCCGGAGGGCAGGAAGCAGGCACCAAAGGGCGAAGGCATCGCCTCTGCCCGCTTCCATATCCATCCCTCCATCAGCCTGTTGCAGACAGAAACGGATTCCGCACTGCTGATCGCGCCCGATGGCGAGACCTGGGTCTTCTCTTCACCCGGCAATGAAGTGCTTGTCGCCGAAGACATCTTCTTTGCCGATCCCTCGGGAATGCGCTCTTCCGACCAGCTCGAGATCGTTTTCCGGATTACCGAAAAGCCGGAAATCCGCTGGTTTTTATCCCATCGGCCATAGGCTAACCGCGTCAGCTATGCTAACGGGGCGGCATTGTCGTCCCGCGCCTTTCCGCCGGACATCTCCTCATGCCAGAGCGTTTTTCGCTCTGTTTTTGTTATCTCGCAATTCCGGACGGAAAACCGCCCTGCCCTTTTCCTGGAATTGCTTCAGACCGGAGAAAGCCCATGGCCGTCGTTTCCAAGAAAATTCCTGCTCCCGACAAGGTGAAGGTGAAAACCGCGCTTCTGTCCGTCTTCGACAAGACCGGCATCGTCGAGCTGGCGCGTGCGCTCAGCGAACAGGGCGTG